>JAKIST010000062.1 GCA_021648495.1 Draconibacterium sp. | reverse complement strand
TTTTGGTAATATTTTCATTTTTCTCAATTAGCTGATGCTCAGGCATCACCAAATATCGAAAAATAAAAATCTCATCCAAAATCTTTCTTTTTATGAAAATCCTCTGTTTTTAGACTGAACTCTTTTAATACTTCCACTTATTCGCCAAAGCAACTAATGACAACATTACGGGAACTTCAACCAGAACTCCAACAACGGTTACCATTGCAGCCGGCGATTGTAGGCCAAACAACGCAATTGCCACTGCCACTGACAACTCAAAAAAATTACTGGCACCAATCAATGCCGCCGGGGAACAAATAGCGTGAGGCAATTTCAGTAAACGCCCACCAAACCACCCAATAAAAAATATAAAATAAGTTTGGATTACCAATGGCACGGCAACGTACAAAATAATAAGCGGCTTTTGTATAATATTGGTTCCCTGAAAGGCAAACAACAAAACCAAGGTAAGCAACAATGCCAAAATAGAAACTGGTTTAAATTTGGGCAGAAATACCTTTTTAAACCACTCCTCCCCTTTTCTCCGAATTAAAACTTTATTGGTAATATACCCTGCTATCAGCGGAATTACGACGAAAACAACCACGCTCGCAACTAATGTAATATAGGGTATTTTAATATCGGTAATTCCCAGCAGAAGCCCCACAATTGGGACAAAAGCAACTAAAATAATCAAGTCGTTTACCGAAACCTGGACAAGTGTATAATTTGGGTCACCATCGGTGAGGTAGCTCCACACAAAAACCATTGCTGTACACGGTGCAGCACCGAGCAAAATTGCACCGGCAATGTATTCACCGGCCAATTCAGGTGAAATGAATGCTGCATATATTTTCGTGAAGAATATCCAGGCAAAAAATGCCATTGTAAATGGTTTTATCAACCAATTTATCACAACAGTTAAAATAAGTCCTTTCGGACGTTTGCCAACATTTTTAATGCTCGAGAAATCAATTTGTAACATCATTGGATAAATCATGAGCCACACTAAAATAGCCACCGGAATATTTACTTTGTAAATTTCCATATCGCTAAAAATTTCAATTCCCTCACCCGAAAAATGTCCTATTGCAATTCCCGTAATAATACACAACGCAACCCAAAGCGTGAGGTATTTTTCAAAAAAGCCAATTTGTTTTATCTGCTTGCCCATAACTTATAATTGCGGTTTAATCTCTTCTACATACAATTTGTAAAAACAAGCTTTTATTTCATCGCGTACCCTGACAAATTCACTCCAAATAAATTCTTCTGTACCTGTTGCATGCGAAGGATCGTCAAAACCAATATGTAAACGGTGTTCAACTTTGCCCATAAATGCAGGACAAGTTTCGTTCGCACCGCCACAAACAGTAATTACATAATCCCACTCATTGCCCAAATACAAATCAACAGGGCCTGAATTGTGGTGGCTGATATCTATGCCTATTTCTTTCATTGCCAGAACTGCTTTTGGGTTCAATTTCCCGGAAGCCTCAGTTCCTGCAGATTCTACGATTAAGGTTTCATCAAACGATTTAAGAAAACCTTGTGCCATTTGACTGCGGCAACTGTTCCCGGTGCATAAAATCAAAACTCTCATTTTATTCGCATTTATAATTTTGGGTATTTAATTTGTCGAAAAAGAGTTCAACAGCCTTTTTTAATGTTGAAATCTTTTTAACGTTCAGGCAGTACTTTGTTTTCACACCTTCGATGTGACCGGTAATTAACCCGGCATCTTTTAACTCTTTTAGATGTTGATTGACAGTTGTTCGACCGAGCGGTAATTCATCCGAAATATCGCCTGTAATACATGATTTTGATTCTGCCAGAAATTGAAGAATTTGCAAACGTGCAGGATGAGCCAAGGCCTTAAAATAACTTGCGTTTACAGTTAGCCCTTTTTCGAATAATTCTATCTTCGATTGTACCATTCTATAAATATTTGACGCAAATATACGTCAAAATAAATAGCGACGTATATATACGTCTAAGTTTTTTAACAAAAAAATATTATTTTGAGTTGGCTTTTGCAAGAATATCCAGGGTAGAAATCGCACCAACATGGCGGAAAAATTCCTTTCCTTTTTTATCGAGTAGTATCTGTGTTGGAATGGCGGCAATTGCAAAATGTTTAACCATCATCATATTTTCGGGAAGCATGGTATTGATAAAAACCACGTTTATTTTAGTGGCGTAATCATGTTTGACTTGTTCCATCACCGTTTCCATTTGTTTGCAGGCTGCGCAATTGAGTGCGCCAAATTCGAGGAAAGTAACTTCGTAAGCTGCCCCGCTTTTTGTGTAGTTATAAAGCGAATCTACCAAAGCCGCCCCCGAAATTACTTCTTCGGGAGTGGCCTGTTCTTTCATTATTTTTGATATGTAATTGTTCAGCTTATCTTTGGCTGCAAATCCTACAACCAATATAATTCCCAACAGCGCAAATACAAACCAGGGAAGTGCTTTTTTCAACATATTATCTACGGTTTTATTTTTTAAAACAAGCCAATTAATTTCGTTTTAAGTAGGTTTTTAATCTCCTCTTCATATTCACCAATCGGTTTTATTGGTATTAAATTTAATACTTCATCTTGTGTTAATTCGGAAGTATAAAACAAGTTGGTTGCGCGTTTAAGCGTTTTCTTCACTGCTTTTTCTCCCTCTTCGGGTGTGAGCCCGGTTTCCACTGCAATCGCTACCATCTCCTGTCACTGAAACCAAAAGTAGGTTGGTAGCATGGCCGAAACAATGGCGTAACTTTCTAATTTTGCCTCATCGGTTTCGAACGTTTTACCCAATTTCTTCAGCAATTTAAAAAGTTTTTTCTTTCCCTGCTCATCCCACTCCCAAAAAAATACAACAGGATTAAATCCTTCGTTAATAAACGAGGTGGCATTAGGAACCATTCGTACCAATTTTTTTGTTGATAAAACAGCAGCTATTTTTTCAAGTGTGATTTTTGGTGCCAGCGAAATTACCACTGTTGATCCGGTAACGGCATCTTTTATGTTTTGTAACGTTTTCATTACATTTGTATAATAGTTCCGGAATCATTTTGTGGCCTGGCTTAAATGGATATCGTCGCAAATATCGGTGGCAACCTTGTTTACCAGTACTGTCCCCGATTTCAATATCCCAATTGTCATTTCCCTGACACGACGGGATTCCGGTTTTGATAAATGATTTTCCAGTTTAGTAAAATAGCGGCTAACCTTGTTCTGTACCTGTTTTGTCAATACATTTGACACGAGCTGGTTTTTTAACGTTTTTAAGTTTTGTTTACACTATAAATATAAATTTTTTAAACCAGCTTTCCTCTCCCATAAAACCGTTGAATTTGTTGTAATGTGTGATATGTAGGATGTTTAAATCATTTTTTCGGGAGATGGTCAGATTTTTGTTTATATTGTTTGTAATTTTCCATCACAATCATGGCTTTAATAAGCGTTACATCACATAATTAAAAACGAACCCAACAATTACAATTCCGATGGCAACAATTCCAACAAAAACAGTTATCAACTGCCATTTCAATACTTTTTTCAGAATAATAATTTCGGGCAACGAAAGGGCGATTACCGACATCATAAAAGCCAGTGCCGTTCCAAGCGAAACCCCTTTTTCAATTAATACACTAACTATGGGAATAATGCCTGCAGCATTTGAATACATGGGAACTCCCATTAGAATTGCCAGCGGTACACCGTACCAATTTCCCTTTCCAAGGAGGGAACCCAAAAAATCTTCGGGAACATAACCGTGGGCACCGGCGCCAACGGCAATTCCAATAATTATATAAATCCAGATTTTACCGACAATCTCTCCTACCGCCTCGTACCCTCGCTGGATACGCACAGAAAAAATTGGTTTTTCATCAACTACTGCTTCCTGATTCGATTTAATGGTGTAAGCCCATTCAGCCACATATTTTTCGAGTTTGAGTTTCCCGATTATCCAGCCCGAAAAAATGGCAATCGTCAAACCCGTACCAACATAAATTGCAGCAACATTCCAACCAAAAAGGCCAATGAGCAAAACAAGTGCAACTTCGTTAATCATGGGTGCGGCTATTAAAAACGAGAAGGTAACACCGAGCGGCACTCCGGCTTCAACAAACCCCAGAAACAGTGGAATGGCCGAACACGAACAAAAAGGAGTGACAATTCCCAATATCGAGGCTAAAACATTTCCTGTAAATAGTGATTTTCCTTCGAGTACTTTTCGGGTTTTTTCGGGGGTAAAATAGGTACGTAAAATACCAACGCCAAAAATTATCAGTACCAACAAAAGCATTACTTTTGGTACTTCAAAAATAAAAAACCGCAATGTCTCGGTAAAATGTTTACCTGAAACCAAACCTGTTAAATCGTTAATTATAAAATTGGACAACGGTTTAAGGTTCATGTAAGTTAAAATCCACAGCGGTAACAGAAGAGCCGGGATAAACCAGCCATTCATATTTCTGTTTAATATTAAAATCCTGTTTCTCATTTATTTAAAAATTAGTTGGAAGACCGAAGCCGGAAGCTGGAAGTTAGGCATTGTTACGAAATAACATGACCATTCTGGCTTGTTCTTTTGCACGCTAACTGCGTTAAAAAGCCTCGCTATAGCTATGGCTATGACTGCGTTTTTTGCCTTGTTATCGCACAAAATAACATCGCCAGCTTTGTCCAACTTATTTTGTAATAATGCCTTAGCTATTTTGAGAAACAAAGATCGATCATTTTTTTTATTCAAAGCAGTTTGGCTTCGGAATAGAATAGTTTTATGAATAGTTCAGGTTAGTAAAATAAAATATATTAGCCCCTGAAATTTAAAGAATTGGTGAAAAGGATAAGTTTAATGAATATGCCTGGCTGGCATGTGTGTTCTCAGGAGTGATATATTACTTATTCAATCCATTTATCAATATAAAGTGTTCAACTATCAAATTGTAGTATTTCGTTTTGAAAAAATAACAACTCATAAAAATATAGATCGAATTTTTTTACAGGTTTAGTAATCGTAAGTATTTTTGTAATGTATAGGATATTATTCTCATAATTTATGGTACATAACAAATATAACAAATATAATAAAATACTAAAAAGTATTATACTTAACATAAACAGGACATTTGTCCCAAAACGAAATACAATAGAGATGGCATTGAACATGTTAATTATCTTATATTTAATTATTTACGATTTATGGCTTATTAATTGCTTTGCATATAACTCAAACTATAACACATTTTTTGCCTATGGAATGCTCAAATCAAAAAAAATAATATTTGATAGTTTTACATCTCTTTACTAAGGCATACCAAATATTCATCAGGAAATTTTAGGAAGATAAAAAATAAGGGGTTATTTCTATTCCTTGCTTGAATTTTCATCAAATAAATTTTTTAATATGGTGTAACATTTTATTGAAATGTTTACACAACTAACTCTAATTTCAATTTATGTAATTAAACTAAATGCTTACATCCCTAATTTAATACAAAATGGTTAACCGAATAAAAATTTATTTTTCCAAGAGATATTTACCGAGATGGCTGGTTTTGCTTTTCGACCTGTTTATTGTTTTACTAACCTTTCTTTTGGCGTATATCCTTCGTTTCAATTTTAATTTTAAAGAGATAGAATCTTCACTGGATCTTATACAGATGCTCGTTATTCTTCCTGTATTTTTGTTCAGTTTTAGGCTGATAAGATCATATGCTGGCATTTTAAGGCACAGTAGCACCGAAGAGATTGCCCGTATCGTTTTTGCCTTGAGTATTGGAAGTGTGATGTTGATCCTTTTTTCATCTTTTATGCGAAAAATCACCGTAAGCTCATCATTAATTATTCCTTATTCAATTATTATCATTCAGTTTGCAATCGCCTCTAACATACTGTTGCTCTCACGCATTTTAGCAAAAGCAGTTTATAATGAGTGGTTTTCAACCAAAAAAAACGTAAAGAGTGTTATGATTTTTGGTGCTGGGTGCTTAGGCCAGATTACAAGGAATGTATTAATAGCGGATAGTTTGGAAAAAATAAATTTGCTTGGATTTATCGATGATAACATTTTTTTACAGAACAAACGTATTGCGGGAGTTCCTATTTACTCTTTTAATGATGCATTCGAAAAAATAATTCCACAGAATAATGTTACCGAATTAATATTGGCCTCCGACGAGGTTAAATTTCCCCTTAAACTAAAAAGGGATATTATTGATCGTTGTTTGACAAAAAAAATAGTGGTAAAAGAAGTGCCTTCGATGAGTACGTGGATGAACGGAAAATTAAATGTTGGAGAAATCAAAATAATAAAAATTGAAGATCTGCTTGGAAGGGATGTTCTTACTTTGGATCGTGGAAAAATAAAAGCGGGCGTAAAAGATGCTGTTATTCTGATTGCCGGTGCTGCAGGTTCTATCGGTTCCGAAATAGTTAACCAGTTGATGGCTTTTAATGCTTACCGTGTTATTTTGTTGGATAAAGCGGAATCCGATTTATACGATCTTCAAAATGAGATAACCCGGAAATATACAAACTCTGATTTTAGTGTTATTGTTGGCGATGTTACAAATGTGAAGACCTTAAGAAGGGTGTTTGAAAAATATATGCCCACCATTGTAATAAATGCTGCTGCCTATAAACATGTTCCGTTAATGGAGGAATTTCCGAATGAGGCTATCCGCGTAAATGTTGGTGGAACCAGAAACCTTGCAAATCTGTCGATTGAATATGGCGTTGAAAAGTTTGTGTTTATTTCAACCGATAAGGCGGTAAATCCCACAAATATAATGGGAACATCTAAACGGATCAGTGAAATTTACGTCCAGTCGCTGGCGCAGAAAAAATCAACAAGCACACAGTTTATTACTACCCGCTTTGGAAACGTTTTGGGGTCCAACGGTTCAGTAGTTCCATTGTTTAAAAAACAAATTGAAAATGGTGGGCCGGTTACCGTTACCCACCGTGATATTACCCGGTTTTTTATGACCATTCCCGAAGCTTGCCTACTGGTTCTTGAAGCCTGTTTTATGGGAAAAGGAGGCGAAATATTTATTTTTGATATGGGCGACCCAGTTAAGATTTATGACCTTGCCGAAAAAATGATTTTCCTCTCCGGATTTATTCCCCACGAGGATATTAAAATAGCAATTACCCATCTCCGGCCTGGGGAAAAACTGTTTGAAGAACTGTTAAAAAGCCAGGAAGATCTTCTGCCTACCTACAACGATAAAATATTGATTGGTAAAGTTATGAAACATGATTATTATAAGGTGAATAACCAAATTGCGTATCTGTTAAATTCTGTGGATGAATGGGACAACCAGTACCTGGCGGAATACATGAAAAGAATGGTACCCGAATTTGTTTCAAAAAATTCGTATTACAACAATTATCCATTGAGATTGGTTGCAGATTCACCCGTTTTGGCGTAATAATATAAAATTAAAAGGAATGACAAAGCATCTGAAAATTGAATTAAAAAAAAACAGTTCCTTCTCCTTTTTAAAAGGAGAGGGTTTTGGTTTTTTATCATGTTGCTTTCTCGTATCTCAAAATCCATTTTTGAAAAATTATTTTATAAGTTATTGCTTAAAATTAAATCCAACTTTTAAATGTAAATAATTAAATACTGTTTGCTATGAAAAATTTATATCGTTACTTATCGGTTTTACTGCTCATAATGGCTATTTTTTCCGGTTTTGATTCATATAGTCAGACTACAACAATTTCTAGTACTCAGAACGGAAACTGGAATGACGGTTCTACATGGGCAGGTGGAGTTGTTCCAGGAAAATCAAATCCTGTAATAATAACTCATAATGTTGATGTTACAGGTTACCAAGAATGTTATAGTTTATCGCTAAATGAAGGGCAATTACAAATTTTACCTACGGGCTCGGTAGTTTCTTCCTTCTATTTTTCAAATAATGCTATATTTATAATCAGATCTTCGGCTACCGGCACTGGAAATTTAAAAGCAGATAGTAGAAGTGGTTCCGGAACTGCAA
Organism: Draconibacterium sp.; assembly: GCA_021648495.1. Classification (GTDB taxonomy): domain Bacteria; phylum Bacteroidota; class Bacteroidia; order Bacteroidales; family Prolixibacteraceae; genus Draconibacterium. Next base: position 6,918 of record JAKIST010000062.1, on the reverse strand, counting down.
CTATAGAAAGGTATATACCCAGTACAAACTGGCACATTATATCTTCACCGGTGGCAGGTCAAAATATGCAAACATTTGCAGCTAACAATGGATTAGATAGTTATAGTACCGATAGTACATACGATCTTGGTTATCATGATGAAATATCTGCAGTTTGGAAATATGAAACCCCAACAATTGGTACTAGTACCCCTACTTTTACGATGGCAAAAGGTTATACTTTGCGTCGTTCAGTATCAAGCAGTGCAGGGGTAGTTACATTTACAAGTACCGGAGGGATTTATGCCGGAGACTTATCAATTGCAACTACCAGAATAGAATTTGGATGGAATTGTTTAGGAAATCCATATACATCATCACTTGAAGTCTCCAGTTTTATATCAACAAATGCTGGGGTCTTAGACCTTAGTTATAATTGTATATACCTTTGGGATCAAAGTATCACCGACTATACACCTTATAGTTCAGGAACTACCATTGCAATAGCTCAGGGATTTTTTGTCAAATCTCGAAATATGGTTGGGGATATAGTAAATTTTAAAACCTATATGCAAACTAACTTTGGGACTGCTGTTACTTTTAAGGAAGCTGAAATTCCCTGGCCTGCCGTAAGCCTTACCGCAACAGCAAATGAATTGCGAAATGAAACTACTGTAAATTTCAATAGCCAAATGACAAATGGTCTTGATCCGATGTACGATTTAGGAAAATTTAAAGGAAATCCTAATATTGCCCTTTATACCAGGTTATTGGATGATAATGGAATAGATTTTTCTGTTCAGGCACTTCCCGATGTTTCGTACGATACATTACGTATTCCGGTAGGGCTTGATTTTGCTCCGGGAGGGGAAGTTACTTTTACCGCCCAAACAGTTGGTTTTCCTGATAATTCCGGAGTATTTCTTGAAGACACTCAACTAAGTTTGGTTTCTCAGCTAAACATTGAAAATGGAGAATATAAAACCGATGTAATTGCTGAAAATGAAGGAACCGGTCGTTTTAACCTGTTAATTGTTAAATATACGGCAACTGCATCACCTATAATTTTAGAAAATAATTTTAAAGTATCTACACAAAATAAACAAATCTACATCAATGGGACGGCAACCACCAACACCCATTTTAAAGTTTATAGTGTTGATGGTAAAATATGGTTCAATGTAATGGCCGAAAATCTCAACCACAATAAAATTAATGCATCGCATTTACCAATAGGTGTCTATATTTTACAGATTGAAAATGCAGAACATACCGAAAAACCAGTTAAATTTGTTTTACAGTAATAAGCAATGGAAAACATAAAGTAAATGAAAACGAAAAAAATATATAACTATGAAACGAAATAATAATAATAACCTGGAGCAGCAAGAAAAAATCACCCGCAAAGATGCCATAAAAAAAGTTGGAGTTACTGCACTTACTACGGCAACTATGCTTTTCCTGTCAACCAAAGCAAGTGCTTCAGATTCTGTCACAAAACCTGAAAACCCAGGATTGGGGAGGGATGTTAGATAAATTGAAAAATGGGAATTACTTTTTATTTTTTGTTTATTGATTATATCAGTTAGGCTTTAATTTTAGGAACGATAGTGAACTGAAATTATCTGGTAAAACTGATCTTGAGTGAAGTTGAAGGATCTTTTTGGTCATATTCCCCACCCCTTACGGCGAGATTAAAAACAAAACTACGATTGGTAACTTATCTGCTTAGGAGCTGTTACGTAATAAGATGAACAATTTGAGCGAAGGTATTTTGTTCTTTAATAAATTGAAAAATTAGCGAATAGCGCGTTATTTAAGGACTTTTACAAGGAAGTTAAAGAGCGAAAGAATAAGCTCAAAAGGTCAGGTTATTCCGAAACAGTTTCTTAGGGCGAAGTAGTTCATTTAATAAATGTTGTTCCTCAAATATTAAATTTTATAAATCATCTGAGTCTCGGATGATTTTTGTTTGGTGTGCCGAATTGTTCAACCCTGTGTATTATATTTGGCAAGTTTGCGATTAAATTCTGATCGTATCGCGTTAACATGCTGAGCAATAATTTGAAAAATTAAATAATTTGACCTATATTTGATAGTAAATCGGTTCAAAACAATTTCTGAAACAGTTAACTTTTAGAAAATGGAATTTCATATAATACAGCAATAATTACTATTTATAATTTTTGGGTGCAAAATTAGTTTTTGGAAATAGGAACCCCAATTTTTGTGCAGAATAAACAAACAAATAACCAAATACTTTTAACCGTGAAATATTTATACATAGCCCACCAGAATTTCGACTTATTTAGTCAGTCGGAAAAAGATTTCCATTTCTGTAATTTGAAAAATAAAATTTTCCCTCAATTTAAAAGTTTGACTCTATTGCCAATTGTTCTTTTGACTTTAATATTAACCCTAAATCAACACAGTTTTGGGCAAACCACCATCTGGGAAGAAGATTTTGAGGGATTAGATGTTGGAGACCAACAGGGAACCGGTACACCACCCAAATGGACAATCAGTCCAATAGCCGATTACACAGAGTATTTTGATGTTCAATCGATTGTCGGAAATTTAATTATGGAGGGAAAAAATATGGATCAAGAAGGTATTTTAACAACGCAACCGATAGATATTTCATCCTATTCAAATGTAACTTTATCTGTTTCGGTTTCTGAAGTTGGAGATATGGAGGGTACAGATTATATAAAAATCTATTATCAATTGGAAGGAGGGGAAGAAATATTATTTGCTGTTAATGGAAATCTTGTAGATGATTTCGAACAAGCCATCGCAGGAACTTCCGTATTAACGGGAGCATCGGTTATAATTATCATCAAAGTTAAAAATAACGCAGCTGCTGAACACCATCGAATCGAATATCTCTTGGTTCAGGGAATTCCTATTATCGGAGAACCTCTTAGTGAATTTCGCTCCCGTAAATCTGGTAACTGGGATGATAGTGAAACATGGGAACAAAAATTTAGCAACAATATCTGGGAAAATACTTCTGAAATACCTGAATCACTGCCTTCTGGTTCTGTTTACCCTGTGGTTGACGGAACGGCAGAAAGTGAGGAATCTTCTAATACTAATCTTCATAAGGTAGCATTACCGATAAATGTGGAAAGTGAGGATTTATTGCTTATTTTTTGGACAGATGGACAGAAAAGTGGAGCATCAGTTACCATGCCTGTTGGATGGAGCGAAATTTATGCAGTAAATTATAATGATGCAAGATATTATGGATGGTATAAAATATCAGATGGTAATGAAGGCTCCGAAGTTATCGTTTTGACAAACTATATTAATAAAAGCGCACATAATTCTTATCGGATAGCAAAAGGAACTTACTCGGACATACCTGTTGCTTGCATAAAAACAGGGAGCAGCGCCAGTCCTGATCCACCGATATTTACTTCCGGTTTTGGTGCTATAAAAACTTTATGGATTATTGCATCACATTCGTCAGGAGATGATAATGACCCAGAGCCAACAGCACCGGATGAATACACTGGTTATTTCATAAAATCAAATTATATGGATTATACGTTAGCTCATCCTGTAAGAATGCTAACTTCTAGAAGAGAGCTTGAAACAGCTACCGAAAATCCGGGAAGTTTCACATTAGGTTCTTCGGTTGATTGGGCTGCCGTTACCGTTGCTGTTCAGGGAGCCAGAGAAGTACCTGCCACTTCTGCTACGATTCTGGATAATCATTTGCTTACAGTAACTGAAAATACATCCATCGATATGGTTATAATTGAATCTTTAGGGGCTATGACCGTAAACCGAGATTTTACACTTTCAATAAATGAAGGTATTGGAACCGGTCTTTTGGTAAAATCTGCAATCCCTTCTGCAACCGGCAGCTTAATTATTTATGGCAATTTAGTCGACAACAGTAATTCTTACATTGAGCGAATGATTTCCGACCAGAACTGGCATATTATTTCTTCACCTGTTTTAACGCAGAATATTTCGGGCTTTGCAGTCGCTTATGCAAATGAATATGCAAGCGATGACTATGATTTAGCACCTTACAATGTAGGAAATAATTCTTGGGGACCTTATGTTACATCGAGTACCACTGGAAATCTTGATGTAGGAAAAGGTTATGTGATAAGGCGAAAGACAACACTAAATACGATTACTTTTAGCGGCACTATTAACTATGGTACTATTCCATCTACCGGAACAATCACAGTTTCGGATGCAGGTTATGGTTGGAATTGTTTGGGAAATCCATATACTTCTTCCATTTGGGCAAGTAGTTTTTTAAGTACTCATTCAGAACAATTGAATCCGACATATGCAGGAATTTATTTATGGGATGGAAGTGCAACTACACCCGACTATAAAGTAATAACCAATGACATGAATTTAAACTTTCCGGATGGGGATGGAAATTATCTTGAAAAAATTACACAGGGAATAGCGCCAGGACAGGGATTTATTGTCCGGGCAAAATCTGGAGGAGGCCAAATCGATTTTTCCCCTTCAATGCAATTTCATGCATCAACTTCAGATCCCGCTCCATTTAAGTCTGCTGAAATTTCAACCCCGGCAATACGTTTAACCGTAAGTGGAGATGAAATGGTTAACACAGCTATTGTTAGTTTTGAGTATGGAATGACTAACGGATTGGATCCTTCCTACGATGTTGGGAAACTAAAAGGTAATCCTGATTTGGCACTATACACTAAGTTGGTGGATGGCAGCAGTAGCGATGTGGATTTTGCTATTCAGGCACTGCCCGATATTTCAGCCGAAAAAGTACGTATTCCCGTTGGGCTTGATTTTCCTGTCGGTGGCGAAATAACTTTTTCGCTCGAAATGTCAAGCGGATTCCCTGCCGATGTTAATGTTTACCTCGAAGATACCCAAATTCAGGAATTAAAGAAGCTTAATCTTGATAATGCAAAATATACCACAACCGTTGACGCGGAAACAAAAGGAACCGGCAGGTTTAACCTTGTATTCGGGAAAAATTCAACTACAGGGATTTGTAAACCAGTTGCAGAAAATAATTTTACCGTTTTCACCCGCGATAAGAACATTTTCATTAACGGACCAGCAACAAACAACACACGGTTTGCGGTGTACAGCGTGAATGGTAAAATGTGGTTTAACACCCTTGCCACACAATTGAACCAGAACAGAATTGATGGGTCGTGCCTTCCGGCTGGGGTTTACCTGTTAAAAATTGAAAATACCGGGCAAACCGAAAAACCGGTTAAATTTGTAATACACTAAAAAATAAGTTACTACTCAGCAGGTTTAAAGTCTTGGTTATCAATAACCCCATGCTTTTCCCATTGGGATTCCTATGGAAAGCTTGGGGGTAAATGTTATGAGAATTTGAAGTTTTGGCGATATTTTTGTTTTTCTTGAACAAAAATCATGACAAAACGGGCTGACAACCAACGATTTAAATTCCTCTTGTTCTGCTGAGTAATAACAAAAATAAACATTAGTAATTCACTTGGTGATTGAGAGTTCACCTGATGAATAAAATGAAAGAGTCCATCTCTTGTGCCGCCGGTTTCATTAGTGGTTATATATCTTACAGGATTTCAAGAGAATTTTCATTCCCTATTTTCACTTTTATGCATCCTTTACTTTTTGTACATTTAGGCCAACAATTCACAACAAAAATGAAAATACAAAACCCGGTGAAAAATACAATTATCCGAAAAATAGAAAACACTCACGCTATATGGTTTGGCGAATCAAAATCGTTTGTAATTCTTGAAGAACCTGCATTTACCGTTTTTCTAATGGTAGCTGAATGTTGCGCCCCGGAAGAAATAATAAAAACATGTACTGAAAAATATGGACATCTCGAAGAAAACATTCCTCAGTTTGTCCATGAAACCATTCAGAAAATCAACTATTTTAATCATCCGGGAAATTATGATCCAATTTCAATTCGCCTACCCGAAGAAGCAAAAAAAAGGTTTGTATTTCCCCTAAGAGAAACTTACCGGATTGGCAACAAAGTGATTTCGATCCATTATCAGAATAAAAACCTGCGATTTGCCCTGCACCCTGTTTTTGAACATCTTACAATTAAGGGAAAACCTAAAAACAAACACCAGTTTGAAATCGTTGAAAACAAAGGGATTCTTTATTTCAGTTACAATGGAAAATGTTTTGAGGCATTTAAAGAAGAGGATATCAACTATTTTACGGGTTCGGTAAAACAGCAATTGTACAGTATTGTTTATAACCGCGAATATTACGATTGGATGATGATTCTACATGCTTCCGGTATAATCTCAAATAAACAATCAGTATTGTTTTCAGCGGCAGCGGGAAAAGGCAAAAGTACAATTGCCGCGCTCCTAAAAGCAAAGGGTTATGGTTATCTTTCGGACGATTTTATTGCCGCCGACGAAAACGGGTTTGTATATCCTTTCCCCGCAGCCATTTCGGTTAAAGATGGTGCTTTTCAAAAACTCTCCTCTTTTTATCCTGAACTGAGAGAGAAAGAATCGGAAATAGCATTTACAGGAAAAAAAGTGAGGTATATCCCAGTTCATAACAACGCAGAAATCGATGCAGCACCTTTTCCGGTGAGAGCACTGGTATTCGTTCAGTACAACGAAACAGCATCTTTCCATTTTGAAGAAGTGAATAAAAAAGAAGCTTTACAGTTGCTGTTAAAGGAAACCTGGGTAAACCCTGTGCCCCAAATGATTAATTGTTTTTTCGATTGGATTGAAAAAACCACTTTTTACAGCTTACGGTATTCTCAGACCGATCAGGCAATGGAAGCTGTCCAAAAACTATTTTCAATTTAATATGCTAAGGGCTTACTCAGAAATAAGTCCGGGAATTTAGGGACAATATTTTGTGCACAGACGCGGCAAAAAACACACAAAAACTATTTTCAATTTAATATGCTAAGGGCTTACTCAGAAATAAGTCCGG
>JAKIST010000061.1 GCA_021648495.1 Draconibacterium sp. | reverse complement strand
CTCGTTTGAATACAATATCTTGTTGTATTAAAGTATCATAGCCTTTAAACACGGCATCGGTTGGAAGTATTGACTTGTCTATTTTACACGTCTCTTTTTTATCAATTAAAATGTTTTTCTTTTTGCCCTCTTTCTTTTTTTCTCCTTTATTCTTGTTCTTTGTATAACGTTCTGATGAAATATCTTTTGAGCTATTTTTTTTTATTGAACTTAGGCTTGCCTTGTTCTCCTTTTAAACGATTTATTTCGTCTCTTAGTGCTTGATTCGTTTCTTTTAAACTTGAAATCTCAGATTGTTGACTTTCAACTACATTCAGTAAAAGTGTAAGTGTTGATTTAAATCGCTCGTCTTGAATTAAATCTGGATTAATATCTGATAATTTGTCTAACATCAATGACAAAGAAAACTCATTATTAAATATCAAAACATATTAACTAAACATTTTTATTAACTTTCTGATGTTAATTCAAATCATTTACCCTTGTTTTTTGAGGGGATACAATTTGTCATTGTTAAGAGGAACGACGAAGCAATCCACTTTACTTTCATTCACTCAATATGCCTAATAAAATTAGATACCCACTTACAACGACAATAAATTTTTAAGTATTCTTAATTTTTTTTCATCAAAAAATCAGGCATATTTGTAAGCCAAAGAAAGAGGAGATTGAATGTATTTTTTAAATGGAGACAGAATTTATATAAAGCCCGAAAAAACTTGTAGTACAGAAAACGAACAATTGCAAAACTGTTTGTTACAGTTGTCAAAAATAAATTCAGGGAAACAGATTTTTAAACTCAATTTTTTCGTTGACACCGATTCCGACGATTCTTATTATAAATTAAGGGAAAAAGCTCAATTGCTCGTTTCTAATCTGCTTTCTGCCAAAATCGTTCAGAATTTTATTGCACAACCTCCGCTTACTTGTAAGGTAATTATCGAGGCTTTTTTTTACGATACTGCGCTGTGGAGGTCAAAATTTATTTCTAATGGCAATAACGCGGCTACATTATTTAAAAGGGGAAATACCGAAATTCTGGTCGGAAATGTTCAGTCGAACACTAAACAGGGTTGCGAAAAAAATACGAAGAATGCTTTTTCTGAATTAACCGGCTTTATTAAAATAGCTCAATTTCCCTTAAATTCGATTGTTAGGCAATGGAATTATCTTGAAAATATTTTAGGTTTCGACGGTGAAAAACAACGCTACCAAGAATTTAATAATATTCGTTCGGAAGTTTATGGGAATGCTTTTGAAGATACGGGATATCCGGCAGCTACAGGAATTGGGATGAACCGAGGGGGAATTATTCTTGAATTTGTTGCAGTTAAATCGGGCGAAGTAAAAACTGCTCCGGTAGATAATCCCAAACAAATTGCTGCTCACAATTACAGTAAAAAAGTATTGATTGGCGAAGAATGTGTATTAAAAACTACTCCAAAATTTGAACGTGCCCGTTACTTTGAAATGTTAGGTAAAAAACTGATTTTTATTTCCGGCACAGCATCAATTGTTGGTGAAAAAACTGTTGGCGTTGAAAATCCAATGGAACAAACGAAAGTAACAATTAACAACATTCAGCGATTGTATTCAAAAGATGTACTCGGCAAAATTTCTAACGAACCGCTAATTGCTAAATACGGTCATGCACGGGTTTATATAAAACGGCGGAATGACTTTCCTTCCATTCGGAAAGTATTTACATTGTATTTTGGCAACCTTTCTGTAGTTTATATCCTCGCCGATATTTGCCGAAACGATCTTTTGGTTGAAATTGAAGGGAAAGTGATTTTGGAGTAGTTTTATTTTATTCAAATGCGAAGTGTGAACCGGCATAATAAATAGGGACAAAACTTAATCGTTGTTCAGGAATTTCACTGTATTCCCGTGAAGAAAACACAATTCCTTGTTTAATTTGAGGGTTCTCCTTTAACAAAAGATGTAGGCTCTTTAAACTCCCGGAAGCACCACTTTTAACTTCAACTCCTAAAATATTGTTATTCTTTTCTGCTAAAAAATCGACTTCGGCATTGCTACTTTTTGCTTGTCGCGACCAATAAAAAAGTTCATCATTTTGAGCCATAAACAACTCTTGCCCAACAAATTGTTCCGCAATTGCCCCATTATAAATATTTAGAAGTTCTGTTTTCATAAATTCTCTTTTAAAGTCTGAACCATTAAGGTGCTGTGTTAGTCCAATGTCGAGAAGTATTGCTTTAAAAACGCTGTCTTTTATGGAAAATTTGAATGGCAACCCTGGAGGGTTTACAGAATATATTACTTTAATTAATCGTGCCTTTTCGAGCATAAATAGTGCTTTTTTTATAGTTGGCGATGAAAAGTTGGAAGTTAGCCGACTGAATTTTATTTGTTTCCCAATACTTTTCCCAATTGCATTTAATGTAGAGTTAAGGCAATTAATCTCAATTTTAGGTGTGTACTTCGCAAAATCGAGCCGATACGAATTGATTATTTCCGATTGTACCTGACTTGTTTCGATAAAATCTGCCGATTCTGTATAAACTTTTACACATTCGGGCATGCCCCCTGTAAAGAAGTATTTTTTAAGTTCCGTTTTTAGCTTTTCATGAATTACCTTTGATAATTTTTTAGGTTTTTCTTTTAATATTTCGGCAAGATCGGTGAAATTACGTGCGAATAAAAACTCATAAAAATTCATAGGGTACATAAACAGGAACTGCACCCTCCCAACCGGGACGGAAATTTGGCTAAAAGCAAATTCTAAAAGCGAACCTGCTGCAATTACATGTAATTCTGGTATCTCTTCATAAAAATACCTCAAGCTCGTAATTGCCCTTGGAGACAATTGTATTTCATCGAGTACCAATAATGTTTTTCCGACAACTAATTTCTTTTGCGTTAAAATTTCAATTTCGCTAATAATTCGTTGAATGTCAGAGTCAACATCAAAAATGGTAGTGTACTCAGGAAACTTCTCAAAATCAATAAAAACGGTCTCGCTAAAATGTTTTTTTCCAAAAAATTTTAGCGAATAGGTTTTCCCAACTTGCCTGGCTCCCCGAAGAATTAATGGTTTTCTTCGATTCCTGTTTTTCCATTCCACCAGTTGATCATCAATTATCCTTTTCATTTTTAATTGTAATTTAAAAACACAAGGCAAATATAAAATATATATTTAAAAACACAAGGGTGATATAGAAATTAAGAACATCTGTATTATTTATTCACCCGGTGAACTTTAAGTCAACGCTTGAAAAGCCAGAAGGCATATTTCCGGGGCAATAAACTTCGTATTTCCTTTGTGCAACTTTGTGGTAAAATAATAAGAAAATAACCAAAGTGTTACACAGAGTTTTTCACAGAGGAACTTGCTATAAGTAAAGTATAGATTCCATCTCTAAGAAAAAGATGGAATCTCAATGAAATCTGTTTACCTGTATTATTCACAAATCATTCTATTCCGAAGCCAAACTACTTTGAATAAAGATAATGCTCGACTTTCGTTTCTCAAAATAGCTAAGGCTATTTCTGCGGGACTCAACTCTGTGCTTCCCTTTATTCTTTGTATTTTGACTTCTCATAACGAAAATTCATGAATAATGCAGGTTTAAAATTTAAAATCAAGCCCAAACATAAAATGTATTCCGGCTTGTGGAAAGTAACCATCCATTTTAAAACGTTCGCCACCCAAAATATAAGAATAAACCCAGGCGTTCGATTCGTACTTCTCGTTAAACAAGTTATTAACACTTAAATGAAGCCTTATTTCTTCAAATATATTTGTAGTGAATTTGTAATCTGCGTTAATACTATTTACAAAATATGCTTTTAATGTTCGGTCTTCGTTTGAAGTGTTGTCGATAAATTGTTTGCCAACAAACGATGAAACAAAAGCTAAATTAAACTTTTTGGCTGGAGTAAAAACAAACTGGCTATTTGCCACAACGTTTGGTGAAAACGCAAGGTCGGTTGTTCCCAATTCATAAACTTCCTGTCCCCAGGTATCCCAATTATCAACGTATTCAGTAAAATTATATATTTTATTTAAACTGAAAGTTGTATTTCCATTCCACTGAAAGTTGTTTGATATTTTTGCACCAGCTTGCAATTCAATTCCCGTACGGAAACTTTTGTCAACATTCACCATAATTGGCGCACCCACATCGTTTATTTCTCCGGTTAAAACCAATTGGTTTTTGTAATTCATAAAATAGTAGTTTGCCGAAAAGGAGAAATTTGAGGAGGAGAAATTGTAACCCAATTCCCAGTCGTGCAAAGTTTCATGCTGAGGTGTTTTTCCGTTAGGAGCTTTGTCAACATAAGTGCTACGGTTTGGTTCCCGGTTGGCAACTGCAAACGAAAGATAAAGTTTTTGATTATTCGTAGGTTGGTAGAAAACACCTAATTTGGGGTTAAAAAAATTAAAATCGTGCGACTGTCCCAAGTCCCGTAAATCATCGTCAATTCCCTTTATCGAATATTCAATCTGTCGGTATTGCAAATCGACAAAGAGATTGATTTTCTCGGCAACAAGGTAGTTGTACTTGGCGTAGATATTATAATCTTTTTTCACCCCATTGTTTCTGTACCATTCGCGATTGGGTTTTACATTTCCGAGATATTGGCCCCAAATAACATTTCCAAAATGATTACCGTCGTACTTGCTAATTCCACCGCCTAATATAAAATCGCTTTTATTCTCGTTGTAAATTATTGAATATGTAACTCCGTAAAAATCATTGTCCAACCATTTCCGGTTTACTAAATCAGTTGATTCAATTGTTTCTGAGCCTACAACAATATTTGGAAGTTTGTAATCCGCAAGGTCTTCCTCTTCTTTGTAGTTTTCGTAATAACCACGACCGTAAGTGTAATGTACTGAAGCATTTATATTCCAACTCCGATTGAGTTTGTGCGAGAAATGCAACTGATAATTGTCTTGTTGATAATGATCAACTTGATTTTCATAAGTGTATAGATTGTATGTACGACTATCCGAATTTATCATCTCCTGAGTTTGTTTTGGAGAATATAACCAATGATCTTCATAGCGTTGCATTCCCTCAAGATCGTTGTTTAAGCGAACCGAAGGAACACCGTTCCATGCCTGGTAAGTTTCCTCAAATCCCGAAAAAATATTGGCTTTTAAAATTGTGTTTTCCGAATAATAAGCTGCGGAAACAAAAAATGATTTCAGGTTGGAATTAGCGCGATCGATGTAGCCATCGGAAGTAATTTTTGAAAGCCGGGCATCAACAGCAAATTTGCCATTCAGCAAACCGGTTCCGGCAGCCACAGTATTTTTAAAAGTATTGAATGTTCCGGCCGCTGTTTTATATTCGCCATAAGCATCTTTGTTTAAGGTGTTTGTTTGCAAATTAATTGTTGCCGTTTGTTGAGGTTCCAACTCCACGCTGCACCTGTACGTTTTCAAGCGATGAAGCCAGGTCCGGCAAATCAACAAACCACGTTCCATGCGATTCTGCATCGTTAATTGGAATTCCGTTTACACTCACATTTATTCGGTTCATATCTGTGCCACGAATTCTAAAATTGGTGTAACCAACACCTGCACCGGCATCGGAAGTAGCAACAAACGAAGGTGTTAGTTGCAATAAATACGGAATGTCTTGTCCCATATTTCGTTGTGCAATTTCGTTGCCCGAAATATTATTATAAGCCATTGGCGTTTTATTTTTTGCACGGGTTGCCGAAACCAAAATCTCATCGGTCATTACAACATTTGGTTCAAGGTTGATTGTAATTTGTTTGTTGGAGATAAGTTCAATGTCAATGTTTTTCGGTATAAAACCAACAAAAGAGACCTTCAATTTATAGTTGCCGGGTTTCAGGTTTTTAAACTCGAAACTTCCATCGCTCGAAGTGGAAATTCCATAATAACTATTCTCAAGAACCACGCTTGCTCCGGCGAGTGGTTCACCATTGCCACTAACAATACCATTTAGTTTAACTTGCCCGAAAGCAATAAAAACGGTCAACTGCAAAAGCAGTAAAAAATTTAATCTTTTCATATTTAGAAATTTGGTTATTAAATAACCAATGGAGCGGGACGAATCCCATTTTTGCTCTCCCTCCGCCGGCATTATCCGGATCAGGTTTTTTGAGTATATTCTCAGCCCTAATTTATTCCCGATATAAATCGAAATTAGGCACCCCATTGCATAAATATCGTTGGCAAAGTTATAAGGGTTTTCCGAAATGGCAAAAACAAATTGAATTTAAAAAATTGGATAAGCTAAAATTGGATATTTAAAAACGATAGTTTATTCTAAAAATAAATATATTATAGTCAATAAATTTTAAAAATAGATTATTTCAATTCATGCAAACAAAGCCATTGAAAGTGTTATTTCATCATTATCAGTATCATGTACTAAATATTTTAATAGATTCTAAACAAATCCACTATAAGACAAGAAGATACATTTTTGTTATTCTTTTGAAAAATTTTGAGCAGAGTCCCACCAATCTTCTGACCAAGAAAAAAAGCAAGAACAATAAAAACATAAGTAAACCAGGCAAACCCGATACCCGAAAAAATACGTATTGCAATGATAAATGGGACAGGTATATGAATTGCTAAAGCCCATTGAAACGAAAATTTACGAACATTTGCCCGCCAATATCCGAACGGGATATTAAAAATAAAAACAACCACACTTATAATTATCAATTTTATCATTTCTTTATTTTCTATACTCTGTTACCCTTTCTGAAGTAACATAGGCTTTGTAAAATAATAAATGCTTCAAATTTAACGAAGTTTTTTTGATTTTTAGCAACTTGATAAATTTGCGTATAGCCATGTTTATACAAAGATTTAGCAAAGAAGATAAAAAGCAAAAGAACAAGTTAAAAAGGAGTAGTTATTGTTTTACAATGCCATAGTAATCAATTGCAATTTATCAACAGCCTTTATCTGAATTAAATTATTGATACTCCAATATTTTAATCAAACATAAGCATTTTCCCTTGGAATAAGAACAATGAAATTTCTTTAAAAAGAGAACTATCCAAAAAAAGTGTATCGGTAACACGAAAAAATCCTTTGCTTCATTGATTATGTTTGCATGCTCTTTAACAAGTCTTAGGGATTGTAATGAAATAACCTGACCGTTTTAACTCGTTCTTTTGCACGCTAACTTCGTTAAAAAGCCTCGCTGTAACTATGGCTATAGCTACGTTTTTTGCCTTGTTATCGCACAAAATAACTTCGTCAATTCCAGTCATGTTATTTCTTCACAAACCCTTAGGATAAATTATTGGCTACTTCTAAAAACTATACTTCAGCTTTAACATCATCATATTAAAATCCGACAGGTTGGCGAAAATATTATCCCCTTTGCCGTCAAACAAAGCTGTTGATAGTGTTATTTCAGCATTATCGGTTGCCATATACGAGATACTTGGAACATAAACTATTGCATAATTATTTCCGATATCTTCCCAGTCAGAAACAATAAATCCACCAGCCAATGGAGTTATTTTTAGTCTATCGTCAAAGAATTTCTTTTCCAACTGAACAAAGAAATAATCGTTTAAATTATCTGTTCCTCTTTCATTTATAAAACCGTGCATATATTGAAAATTAAGGTATGTCCCGTTTGCAAAATTATAATCGGCACCAACAATAAATTTTAAATAGATTTCTTTTTTTAACACTACTGAATCTTGTGTTACAGGAACAGGCGAGCCCGGATAAAATGCTGATAAATCATTTGTCATTATTACTTCATTGCCTGGCAAAAAAGCCGCCGCTTCTGCCCAAACACCAACACCACCAATACTTCCTGCCATATCGGCACCAAAAATATGAGTTCGGTTAAATGATAATTGTGAATTTATATTTATGCCTCCAACTGCATCAACCGGTACAAAGGTGTTGTATGTGGCAAAAGGCATTCCGTCGTATCCCCAAACATAACTTAATGAAAAATCGAAACCTGCTGCAAACCCTTTAAATTTAAGACCAACAGTTGAACTTTCCCCAAGATTATATCGTGGCATTAAAATCGTGTCATTAAATCCTTTTAATGTCATACCCGGAGGCATTTCCATACTTGGCGCAAGTGCATTTGCAAAAATACCAACAGGCATATTTGCCGGTTGAAAAAATGGGATAAATGCGCCTTGTAATGAGAACTCTGAATTAAAGTAATAGTCGAAACTTATGGCATCGGAACCTCTGTGGCGGCCAAAATCCAAAATGTCTTCCAAGTCGTAAGGATTAAGATTGTCGGTTGGGTTTAATTTATCGGCAGTTCCCCATGTAATTCGTTGGCGGCCAATTTTAACGTCAAGGTTTTCAGATAAAAACCCAAATAACTGAACGTACGCTTCTCTAACTTCCATGTTATAAGGGTCAACAATTCCTTTGTCATAAAGGTCAGCCGACGAATTGACATTGGGCAAACCAATATTACGTAACCAAACCTCGCTATAAAACTTCGAATTACCTGATATTTTTTTGTCAAATTTCAACGTTAACCTATTTTCGTTCCAGGCCCAATCGTTTGGCGATTCAAGCAAAAATCGCTGGTCGGTTAATAGCTCGCCCGATAGTTTTAGCTTATTTGCATCTTCTTGTGCAGTTGCAATATTTATGTTGATAATTAGTATCGTAATTAAACTGAGAATTAATATTAGCCTTTTCATAATTATATTTTATAAAGTTGTTTTCGAATTGTTTTTGTTATTAAATTGAAATTTTTGAACGCGGTTAATGCAATTTGGTGGCCTTCCATTATAAAATTCTTTCATGGCTTGCGGAGTTGAAGTTTTATCAAATTTTGTTGGATGTTTTAATCCGCTCAACATTACATATTTTACTTTTTTACCTTCTGCCTGATAATAAAGGTTAATAAGGGTTTCAACACCAAACCTTGAATTTTTCATTTTATGAACTATTGGTAAAATATCCTTTTTTAAAACTGTTCGTTCGCCCGTAAAAGATTTAAAAGGGTTTATACTGTAGTTAATCAGTGTTTCGGTTGCCTGGTCAAGAACCATATCAGCTTCGTTGTTTAGCCTGAATAATTCATAAATTGTTCTATTGCAAAGTTAAACTGCTGTGATTAAAGGCGATGCTCAATTTCCGGTTCTCGAAATAGCTAAGGCTATTCCTGCGAGTCGGAAATTTGCGCTCACCTTTACTCTTTGCATTTTGCCTTTTCATAACGAAAATTCATGAATTAATCAGGTTAATACAGGAGTAGCTAATTATGTAAAATGTTCCTCCTGCAGATTAGATAAATCGGCATCGATAAATACAATTACTTCATTGATGTATTTTCGATACCAGTAGCCATTGTAAAACCTTTCCCTTTGTTCTCAGGTAAAACAATATATTTAGTGTTTGTCCATAAAGTCCGACTTCTTCGTTACGCTTGTCAGAAAAACAGTCATTTACAAGAGTAAACTCCTTTATTTTCTGACTTCGCAAGCCTCGAATTCGAACCTTCTGAATCAAACACCAACTTTATGGACGGATTCTATTTAGTTGGAAAAATATTTAGAATCCGGAGGTAATTTCGGATTTTTTTTGGTTTTAATAGTAGATTTGCCAAACGATGTTTGCAAATAAGTATTTACAAAAACAGAATAGAGAAGTTTTAATTGAACCGGCCCCCGATGATGAAGTTGGAATTAGTATCGTGATTCCATGTTTTCGTGAACCTGAAATAGTGCAAACTTTAAAGTCGTTGGTTAATTGCGATTTGCCTTCTGCAAAAGTTGAAGTTATCGTATTGATCAATCATTCAGAAATTGCTCCTGATGAAATAAAAGAGTTTAATTTAAAAACAAAAACCGAGGTTGAAAACTGGATATCAACGAATAAAAACCACAAACTGAATTTATTTGTTGTTGGCCCAATTGAATTGTACAAAAAGTGGGCAGGTGCGGGGGTGGCACGAAAAAGTGGAATGGACGAAGCAATTCGCCGGTTTAATTTGCTTGAAAAACCAGATGGAATAATAGTTTCGTTGGATGCGGACACCTTGGTCAGTAGAAATTATTTAGTGGAAATTGAAAATCATTTCAAAAATAATCAAAAACATGTTGGTGCTACTATTTCCTTTCAGCACCAGTTGAAAGGGCTGGAACAAAAACAGTTTGAAGGAATTCAGTTGTATGAACAATATCTTGGATATTATAAAAATGCGTTGGATTTTACCGGTTATCCGTATTCTATGTTTACGGTTGGTTCTGCATTTGCCGTAACCGCCGAGGCGTATGTAAAACGGGGTGGGATGAACCGCCGGCAGGCTGGCGAGGATTTTTACTTTTTGCAAAATTTAATTCAGATCGGGAAAGTAGGTGAAATCACATCTGCTAAAGTTTATCCCTCGGCACGCTTATCGGATCGGGTACCATTTGGAACCGGGCCAATTTTGCAGAAATGGATGAACGGAGAAGAGGATTTAACTCAAACTTACAATTTGCAGGCATTTATTGATCTGAAACAATTTTTCAATGCAAAAGAAAAGTTCTTTAAAATTGAAGAACCCGAATTTAATCGGATAATTTCCATACTTCCTGAATCGATAAATAGATTTTTAAAACAAGATAATTTTTGGAACGAATTGAATGATTTAAATAATAATTGTTCGTCTTTAAAAACTTTTCAAAACCGCTTTTTCCAAAAATTCAATGCATTTAAAATCCTGAAATTTTTGAATTTTGCACACGGGCATTTTTATCAAAAAGCAAATCTAAAGGCACAAATTACTAAACTAAAAACTATCAATTAAATGAAGCAAAAAGTTCAATTTTTAATACCACTGTTGTTCTCAATATTTTTAATGAACACTGGAGCAACAAGTCAAACAGTCCAGAAATCAAAAATTCATTTAAATGTCTCTATTCCAACAGAAGGGAACAGTTGGCTTACGAACGGTTTGGAGCAAAACCAACAGATAATAAAAAAAGGCGGAATTCAAAATTGGTCGGAAAAAGAGGCCAGGATTCGTACTTATTTTAAAACGACACAAACTGGAAAATTGAATATCGGAATTTTATCTACTGCAATTTCCGGTGCTTCAAAAATAAAAGTTACCTGTGGCGATAATACAAAAACGGTAAAGGTTAAAAATTTAGCTGAGGAAACAATTCCCGTTGGAACATTCGGAATTAAAAAAGCAGGATACAATTGGATCGAAATTCAAGGTATTGCAAAAACCGGTGAATATTTCCCCGAAATTAAAAGTATTTTAATTGGCGGAGAGGCTGTTCAAGGAAAAGTATATTTTGCAAGCGAAGATTTTTATTGGGGCAGGAGAGGACCTTCTGTACATTTGAATTATCAAATTCCCGAAAATGCTGGAGATATATTATATTATTACAACGAAATTACTGTTCCTGAAAACAACGATGTTTTGGGTTCTTATTTTATGGCCGATGGTTTTGGACAGGGTTATTTTGGGATGCAGGTAAATTCACCCACCGAACGCCGGATTTTATTTTCGGTTTGGAGCCCTTTTAAAACAGACGATCCAAATGCCATTCCCACCGACCAAAGAATAAAAATGCTCAAAAAAGGGGAGGGTGTGCACACCGGCGAATTTGGGAACGAAGGTTCTGGTGGACAAAGTTATTACAAGTTTTTATGGAAGGCTGGAACTACCTACAAATTCCTGTTAAAAGGACAACCAACTGGAAATGGAGAAACCGATTTTACAGCTTGGTTTTTTGCGCCAGAAGTAGGTGAGTGGAAATTAATTGCCAGTTTCAGACGGCCCAAAACAGATACTTATTTAACGCGTTTCTGTCAAGTTTCACAAGGTTGTTTACGAATACTTGCATAATAAACTTGTTGCATAGTTAATAATTTATTTTTAAATTTTAAAGGTTTTTCTTTAAATAATTCAGGTTTTAATTCATACCATTTTTCAATTGCGTTAAAAGGTGTTTTTACATTTAGCTCCCGCCTAACTCCGCCGTGTCTTCTATGTAGCATATAATGCACATGAAACATGGATAAAGCTATTTTCATTTGTTCTAAATTTTCATATTTTTCTCTTAAAATTGTACTATTTTTAATTGTTCCATTCACCCTCTCTACCATACCGTTAGTCTTTGGTGTAAAAGGTTTTGTGAGTCTGTGTTCAATATTATTTTCTTCACAAATAACATCTAATTTTGATGGCTTTTTGCATAGTTCACCTTTTTTAGATTTAATGAGTCTATTTGTAAATTCTAATCCATTATCTGTTAATACATGAGTGATTACTTTAAAAGGAAAATAATCCAAACATTTATTCATAAAATCTTCAGTATTTTCACTTGTCTTAGCGTCGTAAACATAGTAATACAACGCTCTTGTAGCCCTATCTATAGCTACAAATAAATAATACTTCTTGCCTCCAAATTTAGGCAAATAGGTTACGTCAACGTGTAAATATCCAGGTTCATACTCTTTAAATTTCTTAGCCTTTTCTCTTTCCTGTTTTGGCACTGTATTGATAGCGTTTCTAACAAATAGTCTATATACAGAGCTCCTAGAAACATTTGCATTTTCTTTTAATACTGTTTCCCAAACTTCATCTATTGGTAGCCATGTTGATTGTCGTATTGAAACAGCCAGAGCCTGTTCTAAGGGTGTTAAAGCGTAGACAACTTTATTAGGTTTTGAACTTTTATCTAATAAATCATCTCTGTTTTTCCACTTACTTACAGTCGCTTCTGATGTGTTATATTTTTGAGCTAACTCAAAATTTGTCACCTTACTATCTCTTATTTCAGTACGAATATGTACATTTGTTACTGCGTTCGAATGATATTCTTGTTTCATTTTATTATTTTTTGTAGAAACAAATTTAATAAAACAAGTCGTTTTTCGAGCGTTTTTTCTCTCTCCTCATTCCGTTCCGCTAAAGCTCCACTTCATAAGGAGAGAGAAAAAACATTAACAACGTAGTGAAACTTTACACGTTTCCATTCATTTTTAGAGAATTTTTATACTGAAACGGGGAATGTAACACGCAAAGGTTTATACTCAAATCAATGGGTTTACAATACAAAAAACAAGTGGATTGAAATAACAAAAGTGGAATTTACTGCCGATGCCACTGCGCGAAAAGAGTCGAGAATGGATTATGCCGGAGGTGCAGAGGGCCAGTCGTTCTTTTTGAAAAACTGTGGCTTTTTTAGCGAAACTGCGACAATTGATTCTTATTTTGAACGAAAAGAAACTGGGATTCCGCCTGTTATTAATTTTGATGATTTGCCGTAATAAAATAGTGGTCACCTAACTCAAAGCCGGGTGACCACTCACTTAATCATTTTTCAAACTACTTCCCTACAATCTCAAAATCAGTCGTCACCCGACTTCAAGTCGGGTGACGACTATCAAAGTATAAGTTCTTTGCAGTTTCCTGAATCAAATTCCAGGTTTCTTTCACATGCTTTTCCTCGGTATTGGTTTGTCCGATACTCATTCTTAAAACAACTTGTCCGTTTAATTTTGTGTGTGTAAAATAAGCTTTCCCTGTTTCGTTCACCGTATTCATTAATTTCATATTGAAATTATTTCCAGATTTATGTTTAAAGCAAACCAGATTTAACGGAGGTTCAACAAAAATTTCAAAATCATTAGATTCTTCAAGCCAATTTTTAAAGTTTTGTGCCAGTTTAACATGTTTGCGAATGTGGTATTGCAAACCTTCAACACCGTAATGACGAATAACAAACCACAATTTTAGCGAACGAAAACGGCGGCCTAATTGAATGTGCCAGTCGCGGTAATCAAAAACCTCGCCCGACTCGGTGGCTTTGTTCCGCAAATATTCAGGAAGAATAGAAAATGTATTGATTAATTCTTCGCGGTTGGTCACCCAAAATACATCGCAATCGAAATTGGTAAACATCCATTTGTGTGGGTTGAAACAATAACTGTCCGCCAATTCAACACCATTTTGCAAATGCCTGAATTCGGGGCAAAGCATTGCTGTTCCCGACATGGCAGCATCAACATGCAACCAGCACTCTTCCATGTTACAAATTTCGCCAATCTCTTTTAATGGGTCAATGGCATTCGATGAGGTCGTACCAATCGCAGCACAAACAAAAAATGGGGTAAATCCTTCATTTTTATCTTTTTGAATCTGCTTTTTGAGCAAATCGGTCCGCATTGCAAACTTGTTGTCCACATCGATTAAACGTAGATTGTCTGTCCCAATTCCGGCAATTTTAATTGCTTTTTCAATTGATGAATGAGTTTGTGTTGAAATGTATGCAACTAATTTCTGTTGAATTCCTTTTTTGTTCGATCTGAATTTAGAGGCGCGCTCGCGGGCCGCAATAACTGCAGTTAATGCAGAGGTGGATGCTGTGTCTTGAATTACGCCGCCACCGGTCGATGTCGATTTGAATTTTTCGGGCATTCCCATCATATCGACTAACCAGTCGAGAACCCGGGTTTCCAGTTCTGTAGCTGCCGGACTGGTGGCCCAAATCATTCCTTGCACTCCAAAGCCCGACGAAACCAAATCGCCTAAAATTGCGGGGAAAGAGGTGTTTGCCGGAAAGTAAGCATAAAAATTGGGCGACTGCCAGTGGGTAATCCCGGGCATAATTTTATTCGTTACATCACTCATCATTTCATCCAAACTTTCACCTTTTTGTGGTGGACTAATGGGAAGCGATGCTTTTATTTCGCCCGGTTCAACTTGCGATAAAACAGGATATTCTTCAATGTTTTCGTAATAGTCAGCAATCCAATCGATTACTTTTTTGCCTTCTTCGCGGAACTGCGCCGGCGACATGTGGTAGTTTTTCTTTTCCAATTTTGTTGATTTAGTATTTTACGCTAAAATTATCAAAATCAGTTAGAATTTTCATTTTATATTTTGATATTTTGTCAACGCGGGAGAGGGTTGGCCCAATTCTGAGGTAATCAATAAAGGTGTCTATTTCTGTTTCATCACCTTGTACCATTATCAAAATTCCACCTTCAACAGTATTCTTTACCCAACCTTTCAGCTCAAATTCATTTGCTTTTTGAA
>JAKIST010000060.1 GCA_021648495.1 Draconibacterium sp. | reverse complement strand
AAACAAAAGAAGTTGGCAGTGATCAGTCGCAGTTTTCAGATTCAAGAAAACGAAAGACCGAAGACCGAAGTTTTCATCCCTACCGTCATTCCCACAAAAGTGGGAATCTCATACAACTGCATTAGTAGCCAACGGTCAGGAGTAGTTTTCAGATTCAAGAAAACGAAAGACCGAAGACCGAAGTTTTCATCCCTACCGTCATTCCCACAAAAGTGGGAATCTCATACAACTGCATTGGTAGCCAACGGTTAGGAGTAGTTTTCAGTCACGGTGTACAGATTTTTTACATTCACGGATTCCCACATTCATTCCCGCTGTTCCCCTTCCTAATTAGTAGAACATGACAATCGTCATATATTACTGATAATTAACAGCTTGTTGTTAAATAAATCTGATTTATTGTCGTTTGTTTTACAAGGTTATTTTAAAAATTAGAGGAAAATCTTGCAATATCGATATTCCCAAATATGCGATGTTTCCAAAAGGTAAAATCAGAAAAAGCGACCTGCTTTTTTTTGTGAAACCCGAAAGATTTTAGCAATTTTAATCATAGCAAAGTCTATTATTGGAAAAATGTTTATAAATCGGAATACGCCGTTGGGTGCAATAAATATTTATCGGAATGCGACACGGTATGTTTGTATTCTTCCTTGCCCGAGAGTTTTTTCCAGTCGGGGTGGTTGCGGAAAGCATCCCAATGTTCATCGTGCGATTTCATGTCCTTAAAAGTGGTCAGGTACATAAGGTTTGGCATTGCACTTCCCGAAACAACCTCGGCATAAAATGCAGCCTGAAAATCGAGTTTTTTGAAAAGTGCAACTTCGCCACCGAGATTAAACATCTCTAACTTTTTTTGGTGTATTTTTTCGGTGGGCCCTTCGTAACTCCGCAGTTCATAAATTCGTTCTTTTGCCGGATTTGTATGATTCGGGACTGCGAACTCCGGCATTTCAGGAAAAGCTTTTAAAATAATCGATTCGATACGTTGGTAGGGTGGGTTTTCCCACGAGGCATTTATGTAAGCTGCTCCGTCCAATTCGTATTGTGTGTCATTTTTTAGTGCTTTTTCAATTTTTTCAATTCCGCTAAATTTTATAATTGGGATAAAAACGAAAATCTTTTTGCCTGCATTTTCATCGGTTTCAATGGGTTTAAACACACCAACACTTTTAATCCCGGCTCTGTGCAAAGCAGGTAGGTACGCGTTCTTTAAATAGTTTTCGACCTGGGTTTCCTGACTTTTATCTTTTAAAGTATAAATTTTTATCTGATAATAATCTCGCGCCGAAAGTGTTGAACTTATTGCGATAACCAGGATGAAAAGTAGAAATAAAAATGTACCTGAAAACGTTCTTTTTAATGACTGCATGATAAATTGTTTTAGATTTTTATTGGTTTAAAATTGACGTTTGAAAGATATTAAATTTTGTGCTTATAAATATATTTGGCGATGTTTTTTTTGAAAGAGTTGTTTTTACAAATTCGGATTGTCATTTTGAATTGCCGGTTGACGAAGAGAAATCTGTAATAATCAAGAGATTTCTTTCTCTGGTGCCAATGACATATTTACGTAATATACTGGTATTCAGTCCAATTCATTTACAACGATCACGTCAACCATAAAATTAGTAGATGCGAAATGAGATTCCTCTCTTCGTTCGGAATGACAGGTGTTGCAGTGTATTGGGGGAGGAAAAAGGGACGGCGAATCTACTGCCAAAGGTTTAGCACTTTACTGTCATTTCCTCATTATGCCCATTATGCCCATTCAGGGCATTCTGATGTAAATTACTCATTATTCCTAAAAAAATTAGGTGAATTCCCGGAATAACATCACTCATCAACTAATTCATTCAGATTGATTTTTCACCAAACTAAATTCTGGGGTGTATAATTCGTGATGTGTTTCTGCCAACATTTCTTTTAAGGGAATATTTGGTGGTACTTTTAAAGTATCAATATTTTTTATGTTTGATTCGAAAGCATACCTTCCCGGAAACCAGTGGTCTTTTTGCTGAAAAATCTTATATCGGTATTTTCCATATTCTTTCATATCGTAGCATTTCCACAATTTTCGTAAGCGTAAAACCGCTGGGATATTTATTTCTGAAGGATCGTTTTGAAGGTCGAAACCTTCGTAAGCCGCAAATGGATCGTCTAAAATAAAGCTGTCCATTTTCAATTTTATTTTTTGTGCTGTTTCCTGCCACGGAACGGTGAATGGAAATATCCCTTGCATTTCCGCAAAATGAGCTGCTTCCGTCATCCCAAACGAAAGCGTGTGAACAGCAGGGTTTTGCAAACAAAATTGTGCATTCCACTGCATTGGGGTGAAAGGTTTAACTGCATTCTTTACTTTATCGGGTGCATTAAAAAGTTGGCCACCTTTGTCGTTGGGCGAGATAATAAAAACGCCCATGTCGCGAATTTGTGCCATGGAAACTGCGGCGTGGTTTCGCTGGTCGAAATAGTAGTAGTGAAGGTTTACAAAATCAAACAGTCCGGTTTCAATGGTTCTGATAATTGTTTGCAGCGGACCGTGTGTACTAAATCCAACATATTTAATAATCCCCTCTTCTTTTAGTTTTAACAACTCTTCAACTGCGCCCCCGGTTTTGCACACTTCATTTAATATTTTATCATTGTTGATTCCATGCCAACCGTAAAAATCGAAATAGTCGGTTTGTAAATCTTTTAATTGCTTTTCCACCATTTTTCGCATTTCACTCGCTGTTGACGGATTTCCCTTGGTCATTAAATGGTACGAATTGCGTGGGATTTTTAACTCCTCATTTAAAACCCGGCCATATACGGTTTCGCTTTTTGTGTATCCCCAGGCAGTTTCAATGTGGTTAATTCCGGCTGAAAAAGCTGATTGCACAGTATTTTTACATTCTTCAAAAGTTTCAATAGGAATTTCGTAGCGGGGTTCATCCCAACCTTTTTTAAACCGCATTCCGCCTAATGTTATTGTGCTGAGGTATCTTCCAGTTTTACCAAACCTGCGGTATTGCATAGTTGGTTTTTCGTTTAAAATCTTTGACATGAAGTAATTTCAAAATTAATCTTTGTAAAGTTGGTTAAAAAGTATAATAAAGATTAACAGTATTTTGGGTCGATTGTTTGAATTGTTGTTCATTTAATGTTGTTCAACTCTAAGTGAACTTCGTAACCCTTAGTGCCGAACAGGAAATCATTTAGTATTTTTTATGAAGAAAACAATGCTATTTATTCCAAACTTTCGTCAAGGCTTTAAAGCAGGTGGCCGATTTATCTTCGGTATCGGAAACACCTTTGTAACTTTCCATAAAACCTTTGGCCGAGCCCCAAACCGTTTGTAACATTCCCATGTATTTGGGTTTCATCTCGCGGCTTGCCCCGTCAATTAAACTGCGGAGCAATTTTTCCTGTGCTAGCGCATTTTCTGTATTTCGCCAGGGGCAAGTTAGTACGTTTAATCCTTTTGCTGCAAAGAGTACAGCAGTGGGGTCGGGGCGTTCATAATGCCAGTCGCAGATTACCACGTCTTTGGGGATCATGTCGATGGCGCGATGTGTATTGTTGTAACTGCCTTCCCACATACCAATACCTGTGGTTTTTCCATCGATTAAGCGGTCTCCCCAAATCCAAAGTTCGCGCTTGTTTTCTTTTAAATGATTTCTGATTTTTGTGACCTCGCCGGCAAAAAGTTCAGCTTTGTCTTTTCCCTGGCAGCGTGGGCAGTTGTCGTCTCCAATGTAAAATACTTCGTCTAATCCGGCATGAAAAGCATCGGTTTCGAATACATCACAAATTTCATCCACTAAATCGAAAACTACACCGTGTACTTTGGGGTGTAACGGGCAGTAGCTTTTGCAGTACAAATTATCGGAATTTGGCCATTCATATTTTTCGGGAAATTGAATGTTGGGCGTTTCGTCGAATTCAGGATAAACCTGTAAAAGCTTGCCGGCAGTACTGTGCCACGATTGATGTCCAAGAAGGTTGATTTGTGGAATCAGCCGGATGTTATTTTCTTTACAAACTTTCACCAGTTTTTTTACATCCTTTTTTGAATAGGGATTGTCGCCAATCAATTCGGGGTGCGATTTATATTCATACCGATAATCGATTCTTAGAATAAGCACATTTAATCCATCGGGAGCTAAATTGTTGTTTGTAAATTCAACAAATTCATCTATAATATCTACCGATGGAGCAGAAATACAAAGTCCGCGAACGGGATAGGGCGATTGTGCATTGGAGATAAATCCAATAAAAGAAAAAACAACGAGAAAAAGAACTTTCCATTTCATAAAAATTGGTTTAAATGGTTTGAAAAATTGAAGGCTAAATTTAATAAAAAAACCTTGAAAGATCTCAAATCCTTCAAGGTTTACTTTTTTTTGAGGGGTGCGGCGAATTCCGATTCGCCGGAATAAATGCGGTTTGGAAACCGCATCACCCGGTTAAAAGTTTTTATAATCCCATTTTCCTCGGTACGGACGAGCAACCATTCTGTTTGCAAAGTCGTCTCCAACAAATTTTTCCTCTTCAGGATTCCAAAGCAGTGGGCGTTGCATTTCGTAAGCAATATTAATGATGTTGCAAACCGATGCTGTGCGCTGTCCGGTTTCGACATCAGAAATTGGCTTGCTGCGTTTTTTCATTGCATCAACCCAATCTTGATAATGGTTATCGGAGAAATAAACTCGTTTGTCGGTCGCTTTCAATTCTGCTTTTGCCAGTTTTTTGTTAGGAAACGTGCGCAAGAAACTGCGGCTCACTTCTATTCTTCCTTCGGTACCAATAAATTGTACTCCATTATTATCTTCTTCGTTGCCCCATAATTTATGGTTTACCCGAACTCCATTTTCATAAACCATTGTAAGTCCGTGTGTTTGTGCTGGTAGAGAAGGTGGGATTAGTTGTGTAGGCCCCGATTCGTCCATATCCAAAGCCCACTGTGCAATATCGAACATGTGTGCGCCCCAGTCGGTAATTAAACCACCACCAAAATTACGGTATCCACGCCACCATCCCCAAGGATCTTTATGTGCATCGGTTGGAGCTAAAATTTTGTTGTATCCACGGTAAAGCGAAGGACCAACCCATTCGTTCCAATCCAAACCTTCAGGAACATCTTCTGTTGGCAGATCGCATTGTTTAACGGGTTCGCCAACACTGACGTTAATCTCTTTAATATCGCCGATGTAACCATTACGCACCAATTCTACTGCATGGCGGAAGTCGCGCCACGAACGTTGCATGTTCCCGGTTTGAAAAACACGATCGTATTTGCGGGTGGCATTTACCATGGCACGCCCTTCTGCAATGGTTAAAGCCATCGGTTTCTCGCAATAAATATCTTTGCCGGCTTTGACTGCATCAACAACAATCTGGGCATGCCAGTGGTCGGGCGTGGCAACAACAACGGCATCAATATCGCTTCTTTCCAACAATTCGCGGTAGTAGTGATAAGCTTGAACTTTAGCATCAATGTCTTTATTGGCATTGTTTTTATTTGCTGCGTCAACAAAGGTTTCCAATTTACTTTTGAAAACATCGCTGGCTGCTACGGTAACCGTTTCTTTACATGCGCCGATGCTGTTTAACAAGGTGTAACTTTGTTTTCCATTACCAATGAAACCCAAATTAATACGATCGTTGGCAGCTACAAAGCCATTTCCACCTAAAACATGGCGTGGAATTACGGTAACTGCGGCAGCTCCAACAGCAGTTTTCCCAATAAAATTTCTTCTGTTCATATTATTCATTTTGAATTAAGTTTTAATTGATTTATAAGTATTGACTATTTATATTTCCCGTTTTTGGTATTAAAATCCTAAAAGTAACAATTCTTTAAAAATTGAATATCAAATTTTAAACTTTAATCTGCTTTACTTGGCATCCATTGCACATCTGAAGCCTGTGTTAAATAAAGAAGTTTCATTTGAATTCATTGAACGCCCGCTAACCGAATAACTGTCTTCTCCATATTGGTCGAAAAAGAATGAACCGCTTCTTATAACTTTTATCTTGGGATCTTCGCGAATGGCAACTGTGCTTCCCGGATATGCTTTGTAATTGTCGGCACACCACTGCCACACGTTTCCGCCCATGTCGGTTAACCCGGCTTCATTTTCACCAAAAGTGCCAATGGGACAGGTAAATAGGTAACCATCTTTTATTTCAGGTGTGGCCATTTCGCCCTGCCAGGTATTTGCAAAATATTTTCCATCAACCGAAACTTCGTTTCCCCAACTGAATTTGTTGCCCGAATTTTTGCCACTGCGGGCGGCAAATTCCCACTCGGCTTCGGTTGGCAATCGTTTACCTGCCCAACTGGCGTATTGCACAGCATCGTTCCAACTTACGTGAATTACCGGATGATTATCTTCAGCATCGGAGCCGTCAGCACCAAACGGTTTGCGCCAAAAGGCTCCGGGCAACAGTTCCCAGTTCTGGGTTTCCATGTTAAAAACCCCTGAATCTCCATATTTTTCGGCTTCGGTTTTGTAGTTGGTGGTTTCAACAAAAATGCGAAACTGGGCAACTGTAACCGGCGATTTATCAATTTTAAAAGAATTGACTGTTACTTTATGAACGGGTTGTTCTTGCGGTAAGCCATTTTCTGAACCCATTAAAAAAGTGCCTCCTTCAAAAAATACCATCTCATTATTGGAAATAAGTGACGGCTTTTTTACGGTTTGCAAACTTTCCCCCGGTAGGTTTGCAACTGTTTCATCAACAGATTTAACTTGTTTTATTTTCTGTTTATTCTGCTGAGGCTGTTTTCCTGTACACGAAAATAGCAGGATTATTATGGAAAGAGAAAGTAGTTTTTTCATATTTTTTTATTGAAGCGTAAATTTGGTTGTTTTTATTTTCTATTCAAAATATTTTAGTGAAGTAAATTAACCTCATTATTCATAAATTTATTCTATTTCGAAGCAAAACTGCTTTGAATAAATAAAATGCTTAGGTTATTTCATTACAATCCCTAAGGCTATTTCTGCGGGCCTCAACTCTGTGCTTCCCTTTATTCTTTGCATTTTGACTTCTCACAACGAAAATTCATGAATAATGCAGATTAAAAGGAGCCGTGTATTTTTGTTTGTGACGATCATTTCACTATTATTGGATTTTGTACAAAAAGAAATTTTATAAGTTTGTTCTTTTTTTTGATAAAAAAAACTAAACAAATATATGAAGCTGACAATAATCGACATTGTAATTATTTTTACCTATCTGTTTTCGACCGTAATTATCGGGTTAGTCCTAAAAAAAGCGGCCCAAAAAAGCAAATCTAATTACATGCTTGGCGGTAACAAACTTCCGTGGTATTTGCTTGGTCTTTCCAACGCTTCTGGTATGTTCGATATTTCGGGAACCATGTGGTTGGTAACGCTTCTTTTTGTTTATGGTTTAAAAAGCATCTGGATTCCCTGGTTATGGCCCATTTTTAATCAGGTTTTTTTAATGGTTTTCCTGAGTATCTGGTTACGCCGGTCGAAAGTTACAACAGGTGCAGAGTGGATAAATACCCGATTTGGGCGCTCGCGGGATAGTAATTTGTCGCACGGTGTTGTGGTAATATTTGCGTTGATGATGTGTTTTGGAATGTTGGCGTACGGATTTGTTGGCCTCGGAAAATTTATGATGATTTTTATCCCCTGGGAAATGGTTTCACCATATATTCCTTTTCACGTTGCAGAACAGTATGTTCCACATTTGTATGGCGTAACTTTTACAATTTTTGCTGTATTTTATGCAATAATTGGAGGTATGGCGAGTATTGTTTGGGCCGATGTACTTCAATATATTATTATGGCCGTTTCTGCAATTTTGATTGGTGTTTTAGCAATGAAAGCATTGGCTGTTGAAACTTTAGTTGTTCCTGAAGGTTGGGCATCGCCATTTTTCGGTTGGAGTTTGAACGATCTGGATTGGCGAGGGATAATTGATGAGGTAAATGCAAAAATTGCCAGCGACGATTACTCACTTTTTAGCATCTTTTTTATGATGATGGTTTTTAAAGGTGTTTTGGTTTCGCTTGCCGGGCCGGCACCAACATATGACATGCAGAAAATCCTTTCAACAAAATCGCCAAAAGAGGCAGCTAAAATGAGTGGCTTTGTTTCGGTGGTTTTAATGCCAATTCGTTATTTTATGATTGCCGGTTTTGCTATCCTCGGATTATTGTATTACGGCCGGTTAAATTTAATGGTTGGAGGAGAAATTGATTTTGAACAAATTCTGCCATCTGCAATTGCCGAATTTGTTCCAATTGGATTTATGGGGTTATTACTCGCTGGTTTGTTGGCAGCTTTTAATTCAACTTTTGCTGGTACATTAAATGCTGCACAGGCATACATTGTGAACGACATTTATTTAAGATACGTAAAGCCCGAAGCATCGAATAAACAAGTTAGGAATATGAATTATATCACAGGTGTGGTTGTGGTAATTATAAGCATCATTTTCGGGCTTTTTGCACAGGATGTAAATAGTGTTTTACAGTGGGTTGTTTCTGCACTTTACGGAAGTTATGTGGTGTCGAATGTATTGAAATGGTACTGGTGGCGTTTTAATGGTTATGGTTATTTTTGGGGAATGGTTGCCGGATTAATTCCAGCCCTGATATTTCCTTATCTGTTTTCGGAAACACTTGATTTATACTATTTCCCCTGGTTGTTGTTAATCTCGATTGCCGGAGCCATGTTGGGGACATTTCTTACAAAACCAACCGATGAAGAGACATTGAAAGAGTTTTATAAAACAGTAAATCCATGGGGATTTTGGGGACCAATCAGAAAAAAAGTTATGGCTGAAAACCCGGATTTCAAACCAAATAAAAATTTCAAAATAGATATGTTTAATGTGGTTATTGGAACCATCGCACAAACTGCATTGGTTGCACTTCCAATTTATATTATTTTGAAAGATGCATTCCCAATCTGGATAACAATTATTATTACGATAATTTGCGCTGTTATACTTAAAAAAACATGGTGGAACAAACTACCGGAGGAATAGAAAAAAGTTGCAGGTTTCATGTTACAAGCTAATTGAAACCTGTAACCCACATCGTGTAACATTTTACATTGAAAAGTATGAAACCGACAAAAGAACAATTTTCCAAAAAGCTGGCAAAACTAAAAAAAGAACACGAAAAGTTTCTTTCAAAAAGAAATAAACCAGTAACTAAAAATTACAATGGTATTTACCAAAGGTATAAACGCCCGGTTTTAACCGCGAAACATGCGCCATTACATTGGCGTTTCGATTTGAATTACGAAACCAATCCGTTTTTAATGCAACGCATTGGTGTAAACGCAACATTAAATAGCGGTGCAATTTATCTGAACGATAAATATTTGTTGATGGTTCGTACCGAAGGCTGGGACCGCAAATCGTACTTTGCTGTTGCCGAAAGTGCAAACGGCATTGACAACTGGTGGTTTTGGGAACGCCCGGTAACTTTGCCCGAAACAGACGAGCCGGATATAAATGTTTACGACATGCGTTTAATCCAGCATGAAGATGGTTGGATTTACGGCATTTTTTGTTCAGAACGAAAAGACCTGTCTGCTCCTGAAGGTGACACTTCGCAGGCAACTGCAAGCGGCGGAATTGCCCGTACCAAAGATTTGGTGGACTGGGAGCGTTTGCCCGACTTTATTTCCCACCACGGGCAACAAAGAAACCTGGTATTGCATCCCGGATTTGTGGATGGCAAGTATGCTTTTTACACGCGTCCGCAAGATGGTTTTATTGAAGTTGGAGGCGGTGGTGGAATTGGCTGGGCATTGGTTGACGATATTACCAAAGCAGAAGCACCGCATGAAAAAATTATTGACGAGAAAATTTATCATACCATAAAAGAGTTAAAAAACGGACAAGGTCCTGCACCTCTCAAAACCGAAAAAGGTTGGTTGCATTTGGCGCATGGTGTGCGCGGTTGTGCTGCCGGTTTGCGATACGTTTTGTTTATGTTTATGACCGATTTGCAAGACCCGTCGAAAGTTATTGCACGCCCGGGTGGTTATTTTATGGCACCGGAAGGTCTGGAACGAATTGGCGATGTGTCGAATGTATTGTTTGCAAACGGCTGGATCCGGAACGAAAAAGATGAAGTATTTATTTATTATGGTTCGTCGGATACACGAATGCACGTGGCAACCACAACGGTTGAACAGTTAATCGACTATTGTTTGAATACCCCGGAAGACGGTTTCCGAACTGCAGCCAGTGTTCAAAACATTAATAAATTAATAGATAAGAATTGGGGCTTGTATTAATTTATAAGGAGTAGTGACAAAAGGTCATGTATAGAGGAGTTGATTTGTAATGATAATTTATTGGAATTGCTCACCCTGATAACGTCTTCGACATTATTCTCCCTCGCTACGCGTAGCGAGGGAGAAGAGGGAGAGTCTAAATATTTAAATATTAGACATTAAACAAAGTTAAATACTTATGAAAAAAACTTACAACTGGGCAATTTTAGGTTGCGGTCACATTGCCGGAAAATTTAGTGACGATTTGAAACTGTTGCCCAACGCAAAATTATATGCTGCTGCTTCGCGCGATTTAAGCAAAGCACAGGAGTTTGCCACCGAAAAAGGATTTGAAGTTGCCTATGGAAGTTACGAAGAAATGGTAAACGACCCGAATGTGGATGCGGTTTACATTGCAACGCCACATTCTTTTCATCACAAACATACATTGCTTTGTTTGAACCATAAAAAAGCGGTTTTGTGCGAAAAAGCATTTGCCATGAACACAAACGAAGCGAAAGAAATGGTGGCTTGTGCCAAAGAAAACAATACGTTTTTGATGGAAGCTTTCTGGACAATGTTTCAACCCAGTTTTATTCGGGCAATGGAAATTTTGAAGTCGGGCGAACTGGGAAAAATTAAAGTAGTTCGTTCCGATTTTGCTTTTAATGCTCCCTTTTTTGAAGACAAAAGGTTATACAATCCAAAGTTGGTAGTCGGTTCTTTACTCGATTTTGGTATTTATCCGGTGTTTGCGGCCCTCACTTCGTTGGGGATACCTGAAACAATAAAAACCTTTGTTGATTTTGGTAAAACCGGTACGGAAGAAAGTATCAGCATGGTTTTTAAATACAGAGAGGGTGAAATGGCAAATCTTGTTTCAAGCTTTTCGGCATACTCGCCAACACAAACAGAGTATTGGTGCGAAAAAGGATATTTGGTATTAAACCCGAAATGGCACGCGGCAACTAATATTACGCTTTGGAAAGAGGGTGGGGAGGTTCAAACTTTAAAGCCCGAACATCGTGAAGGAATGGGATACCTTTACGAAGCGGCACACGTAATGGAATGTTTGGATGCCGGAAAAATTGAAAGCAACAAAATGAGCTGGCAAACAAGTTTAGATATGCTCGCAGTTTTAGACAGAATAAGAATTGATGGTGGAATATTTTTTCCCGATCATGATAAAAACCTCTTCTTTTGACTTAAAACTTTGAGCCCACTCCGAAAAATGGATTTTGTTATTGCGATATCGCCTTAACGGAAGAAGTAACTTTAACGTGCTGTACATAAGTTAGTTGGGAATACTTCTTGCCTGTCAATAATAGATTTCCCCGGGACTTCGACTTTCCCAAGTCGAAGAAAATATGTCGGACTTGGCGCCATAGGCATCCCCCTTTGGGAAAAGTCCGACTCCCGGTACTTTCATTGCCTCATTATGCCCATTCTAAAAAATGGGTGGTGACTACCAATGAAAGATCTTTTTGCAAAGAAACAGTAACAAGTTCCAGTGTAGCGATCCGTAAGGTAGGGTAGTGTTCTAAACAAAAACGCCAGTTCGAATGTCGTGCTGGCCCCTGTTTGGTGGATCGGTATTTTGTCTGTCAGATCACCTTATTCTGCCCAGTAATATTGAGTTAACTTTCGCAGTGACTTACTTTCGGACTTTTCTACGCAGGTTCAATTTTAAACTATTTATAGTGGACTTCTTGTGTTTCTAATTCAAAAAAGTAAAAATTCATTTATCATTTTAATTTATCAATCATTTTCTCATCTTTGAACAAAAGTAAAATTACCTTGAAATGAAATCACTCGCACAACTGCAACCGCAACCACTCTTTAACTATTTCGAACAGATTTGCCAAGTTCCCAGACCTTCGAAAAAGGAAGAAAAGATAAGGCAGTTTTTGTTGGATTTTGCTTTCGATAATAAGTTGGAAGCCAAATCGGATAAAATTGGAAATGTATTAATTTTAAAGCCGGCAACACCCGGTTACGAAAATGCGCCAACAATTATCTTGCAAACACACATGGACATGGTTTGTGAAAAAAATTCTGACAAAGTTTTTGATTTCGACACCGACCCAATTGAAACACAGGTGGTTGATGGTTGGGTAAAAGCAAATGGAACCACGCTGGGCGCCGATTGTGGAATTGGAATTGCAGCACAATTAGCGGTTTTAACTTCCAAAGAAATAAAACATGGTGCCATTGAATGTTTAATTACCGTTGACGAGGAGACCGGGTTAACCGGGGCATTTGCATTAAAATCAGGATTTTTGAGTGGTTCAATTTTGCTAAACCTCGATTCGGAAGATGAAGGTGAAATATTTATTGGCTGTGCTGGCGGTATTGACACGCTTGCTGATTTTGACTACAAAAAAGAAGACGTTCCATCAAATTCAGTAGCATTAAAATTTTCGGTTGCTGGTTTGTTGGGTGGACATTCGGGCGACGACATTCATAAAAACCGGGGAAATGCAAATAAAATATTAAATCGTTTTTTGTGGAATTCATCTAAAAAATACGATCTGAGAATCTCAGATTTTAACGGTGGAAATTTACGAAATGCGATTGCTCGCGAAGCGTTTTCAGTCGTTATTATTTCAAACAAACAAAAAGAAAATCTAATTACAGATTTTGAAAAATATATAGTTGCTGTTCAATTTGAATATGAAAAGGCAGAACCGGGATTAAAATTGACTTGCGAAAGTGTTGAACTACCTGAATTTGTAATTGATAAAGTAACGCAGCAAAATATGTTAAGTGCTGTTTATGCTTGCCCGCATGGGGTTTTGGAAATGAGTACCCGAATGGAAGGAATGGTAGAAACTTCAACAAACCTGGCTTCGGTTAAGTTTATTGAAGGCGATAAAATAAGGGTAGTCACTAGCCAACGCAGCGAAATTGAAACACGTAAATATTGGGCGGCAGAAATGGCTGAGGCAGTATTTCTACTGGCTGGCGCCAAAGTCGGTCACTCTGATGGTTATCCGGGCTGGGCTCCAAACCCTGATTCTGCGGTGCTAAAAACCACTGTCGAATCTTATGAAAAATTGTTTGGTGTTGTTCCATTAGTACGTTCTATTCATGCGGGTCTGGAATGTGGCCTGTTTCTCGATAAATATCCCGGGTTAGACATGGTTTCCTTTGGGCCAACCATTCGTGGGGCACATTCACCCGATGAACGTTTGGACATAGAAACCACAAGTAAATTCTGGAAGCATTTGGTAGATGTGTTGGAGAATATCAAATAAATGTTTTTTGACCAAATTAAATTTTTTGGGCAATAATTAAAAGCTCTTGGTTTGAATGAACAATACTTGTTGCCCGTCGAAAAATCCGGTTTAGGAAAAAATTCATATTATAATATTTGCCTGTTAGGATAGGGTAGTCTTGTTGAACGACTTTAAATCCGCTCCCTTCTAAACTGGTTTTTAAATTTGAATAATTGAAATAAACAAAATGCTCGGGACCAACTCCTTCAATACTATAAAACCGATGATTCGCTTTTTGTTTTTTTGCCTTGGCATATTCCGAATTTGGAACCATAATTACAACAAGCCCATTTTCATTGAGCAATTCATTACAATTGCTTATAACCTCAAATGGGTTTGTAAAATGCTCTAAAACATGCTGCATATAAATAAGATCGAATTTACTTTTCGAATTCTTTAGATCTTCTAACGAAATATTTTTTGCATTTAATCCCAAATTAGTGCAAAAATCAATGGCAAAATTACTAATATCGATTCCCAGATGTTTAATACCCCTGTTTTTAGCTGCTTCAAGCGTATAACCAATTGAACAACCAATTTCCAATAATT
The DNA here is from genome assembly GCA_021648495.1 of Draconibacterium sp. Lineage (GTDB taxonomy): Bacteria > Bacteroidota > Bacteroidia > Bacteroidales > Prolixibacteraceae > Draconibacterium. The sequence goes on along the minus strand of JAKIST010000060.1, from coordinate 973 downwards.
TAGAAATATTTTTGTGATGCAAATTCGCCAAATCAATAATCCATCCCGATTTTTTTACTTTGTGCTTTCTTCGTTTATTGTAACTTTTCGAATCAAAATAATCTTGTTCGTAGAGTTTTGTAATTTCCATCGAATCTTCTGATCGCCATATTAATCCACAGTCGTTACATTCTTCGAATTTTAATGCACTATCTTGCGAATAGGGTGAATAATTTTTACCACTACAATTGAGGCGTTCAGTACATTTTTGCATTTATTGAATTTTAATCTGGTTTTTACTTAGGAGTTGTAAACAAATAACCACTCGATTTCTACTTGTTCTTTTGCTTTTTATCTTTTTTGAAAAAATCTTTTAATAGAACCACTATTTACAGATTTTTCAACTCGCTAAAAAAACAAAATATCTACGCATAAAACAAGCGTTTATTAATTTACAACTCCTTAACCTACATTATTCACAAATTATTCTATTCCGAAGCCAAACTGCTTTGAATAAAGACAATACTCGACTTTCGTTCCTCAAAATAGCTAAAGCTATTTCTGCGGACCTCAACTCTGCGCTTCCCTTTATTCTTTGCATTTTGCCTTTTCATAACAAAAACTGTAATTATTTAGCAGCCTAATTCCGTAATAAAGTTGCTGCCCTCAAAGGTAGTAGAAAGTTCGTTAAAAATATTTTTATTGTTTTTTCTCGCTGTGGATATAAAACCCTCTATTCGCGCATAGTATTCAGCCCCCTTAAAACTACGGAACGGGTTTGATATTTTCTGTTTTAATTTGGTTGGCCTGATATCCCTTTCTGCCAGGTTATTGGTGAAAGGAACTTGTTCATAAAATGCAAACGCAAGAACAGCATCTTGGTATTTAATCAACCTTTCGACAAGGTTTCGCCCTTTGGTACGTTTGTACCGGCCTCTTTTCCCTTTTGTTTTTATTGGTGGCGGTCCGTCATGTTCACCTATATTGCATATCC
>JAKIST010000059.1 GCA_021648495.1 Draconibacterium sp. | reverse complement strand
AAATTTACTAATAAATAAATGTCATTTCTTTAATATCCTGATAATCTATAAATTAACAAAATAAATAAGTTATTAACGAAAATGTAACTCATTGATTAACAATGAATATTACTGCTGAGTAGTAACAATAATTAACTTTAAATCGTTGGTAACAAAAATTAAGGAACAAAATCTTTGATATATTTTTTGTTTTCTTCATAAGAATGTTACTTTGCCCAAACTTAAATAGACTAAAATAATTTTCAAGTTTAATTGTTGATTTGGGTTTAATTCGAAATTTATAGAAATGACTAGTGAGAGTTTAATTCTGTTTTTTGTGGTGGGGCTTATTTTAGTAGGCGGCGCCATAATCTTTTCTTCCTTTATAGCCCCTACTTCAACCAACTCCCAAAAATCGGAAGCCTACGAATGTGGAATTCCTACAAAGGGAGTTACCTGGTTGCAGTTTAATGTTGGGTATTATCTTTTTGCCCTGCTTTTTCTGGTGTTCGAAGTTGAAACGGTATTCATTTTCCCCTGGGCAGTTGTGATGAAACAAATTGGGATGACCGCATTTGTTGAAATCCTTATATTCTTTGCCATCCTGGGCTTAGGTCTTTTGTACGCCTGGAAAAAACATGCTTTGATATGGGAATAAAATCGATGAAAGAATCCGACTTCAAGGACAGTGAAACCCTTAAGTTGTTCAAAAAAGAGGGTGGAAACGTACTGTTATCCACCATCGATTCATTAATTAACTGGGGCCGGTCGAATTCCATTTGGCCACTTACTTTTGCCACCAGTTGCTGTGGTATTGAAATGATGGCAGCGGGTGCTTCGCGGCACGACTTTGCCCGCTTTGGGATTGAAGTGTATCGTGCCAGCCCACGCCAAGCCGATGTAATTGTTGTTGCCGGAACGATTACCCATAAAATGGTCCCGGTACTAAAACGTTTGTACGACCAAATGGCCGATCCAAAATATGTGATTGCAATGGGTGCCTGCGCTATTTCCGGTGGCCCTTTCTTTTATAACTCGTACCATGTAATTAAAGGCGTCGATCATGTAATTCCGGTTGATGTTTATATTCCGGGTTGTCCTCCGCGCCCCGAAGCTTTGTTATATGGTGTGATGCAATTGCAACGAAAAATAAAACTCGATACAATCGGCAAAAATATTCAAATTCACACCGGTTTATAATTTATTAATTGTGCCGCAAAAATGGAAAATGAAAAATTGAAGAGAATAATTCTCTCGTTTATGCCCGGTGCGGAAATCGACACAGAAAAACAATTTCTGACTGCTACCGTTGAAAATGGTCAAATCCACGATCTGGCTTCGTTTCTTAACAACACGCCCGAAACTTGTTTCGATTACCTTTTTTGTGAAAGTGCCGTTGATTATTCGGACCATTTTATGATGGTGTATCATCTCGACTCGACAAAACACCGACATCAAATGGTAATGAAAACAAAAATTACCGACCGCGAAAATCCATCCATCGACTCGATGTGCAACGTTTGGATTGGAGCAGAATACCACGAAAGAGAGATTTTCGATTTGTTCGGAATAAAATTTAATAACCACCCCGATTTGCGGAAAATTTTCCTCGATAACGACTGGGTTGGATTTCCCCTGCGAAAAGATTATACCGACCCGGTAAATATTGTTGAAAGATAATAACTATGACAGAAGAAACCATAACCGGACAACTCGAAGAACAGGAGTTCTCGATAAATATGGGACCGCAGCACCCTTCTACTCATGGGGTTTTGCGAATGATTCTCAAACTAAAGGGAGAAACCGTGGAAGAGGTAAAACCTCAGCTGGGGTACATTCACCGCGGTATCGAAAAAATGTGCGAGAAACTTACCTACGCACAAACCATCCACCTCACCGACAGGCTTGATTACATGTCGGCGCACATTCTTAACGAAGCGGTTTGTTTAACCGTTGAAAATGCACTCGAAGTTGAAATTCCGGAACACATTCAATACATCCGCACAATTATGGATGAACTGAACAGAATTGCTTCGCACCAACTTTGGTGGAGTGCTTTTGGAATGGATCTCGGCGCATTGACGACCTTCTTTTACGGACTTCGCGACCGTGAGAAAATTCTCGATATTTTTGAAGAAACCTGTGGCGCACGTTTGCTGCTCAGCTACAATGTTCCCGGCGGATTGATGTTTGACATTCACCCTAATTTTCAGAAAAGGGTGAAAGAGTTCATTACCTATTTCAGGAAAAAACTTCCTGAATACGATGCCCTGTTAACTGGGAATCCTATTTTACAGGCACGTACCAAAGGAGTTGGGATGCTCACCCGCGAACAGGCAATTGCTTATGGTGTTTCCGGCCCATCGGGAAGAGGATCGGGATTTTCGTGCGATGTGCGAAAACACCAACCTTACAGCGCATATTCAAAAGTTGGATTTAAAGAAATTTTATATAACGAAGGAGATTCTTTTGCCCGCTACAAAGTGCGCATGGACGAAATGTGGGAGTCGATGTCGATTATTGAACAGCTCATCGACAATATTCCTGAAGGAAACCACGCTGTAAAAATGAAAGCCATTATTAAATTGCCGGCTGGTGAATATTACCAGCGTGTTGAAGCGGCCCGTGGCGAATTCGGCGTTTTCGTTGTTAGCGATGGAAACAAAATGCCATATCGGATGAAATTCAGATCGCCAAACTTTAGTAATCTTGCGGCGATTAATACAATGGCTTCCGGCCAAAAAATTGCCGACTTAATTGCAATTGGCGGCTCGCTCGATTTTGTAATCCCCGACATGGACAGATAAAATTTGCAGTTTAACTGAGAATACAATAGATCAAATTATGAAGTTTAATATTTACGACCTTTCGTCGTTTACCAGCAGCATCAACCAAACTTTAATGGAGAACTGTTCTCCGTTTTGGGCGGTAACCATCGAAATGGTCCTGGTTGGAATTGCTATTCTGTCCTTTTATGCAATAGTTGGACTTTACCTTGTTTATGCCGAACGGAAAGTTTGTGCTTTTATGCAGTGCCGGGTGGGACCAAACCGGGTAGGACCTTACGGTTTCTTTCAAACCATTGCCGATCTGATAAAACTGTTGATGAAAGAACTTATCCCGATTAAAAATGCGGACAAGTTCCTTTTTAACCTTGCTCCCTTTATTGTAATTATTGCGTCGTTTATGGCTCTTGCTGCCATTCCGTTTGCAAAAGGCTTACATGCGATCGACTTCAATATTGGAATTTTTTATGTTATGGCAGTAACATCGATCGGTGTAATCGGTATTTTACTGGCAGGCTGGTCGAGCAACAATAAATATTCGTTGATTGGCGCCATGCGAAGTGGGGCTCAAATTGTTAGTTACGAGTTGTCGGTGGGGCTTTCGCTGGTAACCATTGTTATTTTATCGGGCAGCCTCCAGCTTTCAACAATTGTTGAAGCACAGCGCGATGGCTGGTTTCTTTTTACAGGTCACATTCCGGCACTCATCGCTTTTTTGGTCTTTTTGGTTGCCGCTACTGCCGAAACCAACCGTGGCCCGTTCGACCTTGCCGAAGCCGAATCGGAACTCACCGCAGGTTTTCATACCGAATATTCAGGAATAAAATTCGCATTCTTTTTTCTTGCTGAATACATGAATATGTTTATTGTAGCATCAATTGCAGCAACCATGTTTCTTGGCGGCTGGATGCCACTGCATGTTGGCGGCTGGGAAGCATTCAACAATATAATGGATTTTGTCCCGCCATTTTTCTGGTACATCGGGAAAACGGCAGTGGTAATTTTTATAATGATGTGGTTTAAATGGACTTTTCCACGTTTGCGGATCGACCAACTGCTGACCCTCGAATGGAAATACCTGCTTCCAATAAACCTGGTAAATATAATTATCATGTCGTTTGTAGTATTAATGGGTTGGCACTTTTAATTATGAGAAGTATTATTAATTATCTGAAAGAAATTTTTGGGACAGTTCGCGCCTTGTTAAAAGGAATGGGTGTTACCGGATATTATTTCGTACATCCACGCGAAATTGTTACCCAACAATATCCCGAAAACCGTGCGACACTCAAAATGTTCGACCGTTTTAAAGGTGAAGTGGTTATGCCGCACGATGAAAATAACGAACATCATTGTACCGCCTGCGGTATTTGCGAAATGAACTGCCCAAACGGCTCCATCGAAATAATCAGCAAAATACAGCTTACTCCTGAGGGGAAGAAAAAGAAAGTTATTGCCAAGCACATCTACCATTTGGGAATGTGCACGTTCTGCAATTTATGCATTAAAACCTGTCCATCGAACGCCATTATAATGGAGCAAACTTTTGAACATGCCGTATTCAACCGCGCTAAACTCACAAAAGTCTTGAATCAACCGGGATCTAAATTATCGAAAGGAGATAAAAAATGAGCATACACGAAATTATGTTTTTCCTGTTTGCGGGAATGATTATTTTATTCTCGATTTTAACAGTCACCAGCCGCCGGATCTTGCGTGCTGCCACATACCTTTTGTTCGTTTTAATTTCAACTTCAGGAATCTATTTTATGCTGAATTATCAGTTTCTCGCTGCTGTTCAGTTAACACTTTATGCTGGTGGAATTGTGGTGATAATCATTTTTTCCATTTTACTGACAAGCCATATCAACCACAGGTTTGAAAAGATTGAATTGAAAAAAAGTATTTTCACAATCATTGCTGTGGCTGCCGGTGCAATACTTAGCATCTCAACTATTCTGAGTTATAATTTCAACACTAAAGTTTTGGTTACCGAAAACCCCGACATGCAGCTCATCGGAACAAGTTTGTTGAGTTACGGAAAAAACGGATATGTCCTGCCTTTCGAGGTAATTAGTATTTTGCTGCTTGCGGCCATGTTTGGTTCCATTGTCATTGCTAAAAAAGAAAAATCAAAATAATATGCTTTCACAAATTCCTTTATCGTATTTTCTAATTGTCAGCACCTTGATGTTTTTCATTGGTGTTTACGGTTTTCTGACACGGAAAAACCTCATTACAATTTTAATGTCGGTGGAATTAATCCTGAACTCGGTGAATATTAATTTCGTTGCATTCAACCGCTATTTATATCCCGAGCAACTTCAGGGGCATTTCTTTGCGCTTTTTGTAATTGCCGTTGCCGCTGCCGAAGCTGCCGTTGCCATCGCAATTATTATCAGCGTTTACCGAAAATTCATGAACATTGATGTGGAACGGGTCGATACCATGAAACATTAACCTTATTAATTAATAAGTTTTTCGTAATAGAACAATTTGTGAATTATTCAGGTCAAATTAGGTTTTAATTGAAAGAAGAAATTAAACGAATTTACAACAATGATTGATTTTAGTTTTACCATATTAATTCCACTTCTCCCCTTGCTGCTTTTCTTTGTTTTGGGACTAACGAGTGGAAAAATGAAACCTGTACTTTCGGGTTACATTGGCACCTTGGGAATGTTTGCTACTGCGGCAATGTCATATTTCGTGGCATTTCAGTATTTTTTCAACCGCCCCGCCGGAGCCGAAGCTTTCGAAAAAATTGTTCCTTTCAACACGGTTTGGCTGAACCTCACCGACAAACTTCATATCGACCTCGGTGTTTTGTTGGACCCCATTTCGGTAATGATGTTGGTTGTTATCACCACCGTTTCGTTAATGGTGCATTTATACAGCATGGGTTACATGAAAGGCGAAACAGGATATTCCCGTTTTTACGCTTTCCTGTCGCTGTTCAGCTTTTCGATGCTCGGACTGGTGCTGGCGCCAAATATTTTTCAGATGTATATTTGTTGGGAATTGGTAGGTGTTTCGTCGTATCTGCTCATTAGTTTTTATTACGAAAAACCAGCAGCTGTTTCGGCAGGTAAAAAAGCATTTATTGTTACCCGCTTTGCCGACCTCGGTTTCCTCATCGGAATTTTAATATTGTCGTACATTAGCGGCACTTTCGATTTTGTTTCGATGACCGACCCGCAAGGTGCATTAATCACACAAGGCACTCCGCTTACTTTTATGGGCCTTTCTGCTTTAACCTGGGCACTTGCATTAATATTTGTGGGTGGTGCCGGTAAATCGGCCATGTTCCCACTACATATCTGGCTGCCCGATGCCATGGAGGGGCCAACTCCTGTTTCGGCACTTATTCATGCTGCCACAATGGTTGTTGCCGGGGTTTACCTCGTGGCCCGTTTGTTTCCGTTGTACTATTTTGGTGCGCCCGACGTACTTACAATTGTTGCTTACACAGGCGGTTTTACCTCCTTGTTTGCGGCCATCATTGCCTGTGTTCAAACCGATATTAAACGTGTACTCGCCTTTTCAACCATGTCACAAATTGGTTACATGATGCTGGCACTTGGTGTTTCAGGCTACGGCGAAAATCACGGTCTCGGTTTTACTGCTTCCATGTTTCACTTGTTTACACACGCCATGTTTAAAGCACTGCTATTCCTTGGTGCAGGGGCAATTATTCATGCTGTTCATACCAATAATATGAATGAAATGGGTGGGCTTCGGAAATACCTGCCCATCACTCATATTACTTTTCTGATTGCCTGCCTCACCATTTCAGGAATTCCTCCTTTTTCAGGATTTTTTAGTAAAGATGAAATTCTGGCAGCCGCATTTGAAAACAATAAAATTCTCTTTTTTGTTGAGTGGGCAGTTGCAGGAATTACCGCTTTTTATATGTTCCGCCTCTATTTTAATGTATTCTGGGGGAAAAATACAAATTACAAGCACACCCCACACGAATCGCCGTTAACCATGACTCTCCCGCTGATGATTCTTGCATTTGCTTCCATGGTTTCCGAATTAATACCATTTAGTAAACTGGTTACTTCCGATGGACTGGTTTTACACATTCAAACCGAGTGGATAATTGTTATTCCTTCAGTTTTGGTAGGTGCCACCGGAATTGTGCTGGCGTGGTTGTTTTATAAAAAAGAATCTGCTATTCCCGACAAGCTGGTTACCACTTTTGCAACCACTTATAAATGGTCGTTCAACAAGTTCTACATGGACGAGTTATACCTTTTCATAACAAAGAAAATTATTTTCAAGCGCATATCGCAGCCCATTGCCTGGTTCGACCGCAATGTGGTTGACGCTTCGATGAACGGAATTGCGTGGGTTACCAATAAAATGTCAGACAGCATAAAAGGGTTGCAATCGGGGCAGCTTCAGAAATATGGATATGTATTTATTTCAGGAGTAATTATTTTGGCTTTTACATTCGTTTACGTTTGGTTTAAATAGAAAGAAAAATGGACTTTTTAACTTTATTCGTTGTCGTTCCGGTATTAACAATTATTGCAATTGTTTTTACGAAGAACATGAAACAAACCCGGCTGGTTGCGGCAGTTGGAATGGGTATTCAATTACTTCTTGCGGTGGCCCTGGTATTTATGTACCTCGCCGAACGCAAAGCCGGAAATACCTCCGAAATGTTGTTTTCCCACTCTTATGTTTGGTTCGAAAGTTTAAATATTAAATACAATATTGGTGTCGATGGTATTTCGGTGGCAATGATATTGCTGACCGGGATTGTCGTTTTCACGGGAGTATTTGCTTCGTGGACGGTTGAATACCTGTCGCGCGAATTTTTTATCTCGCTCATTTTCCTTTCAACCGGGGTTTTTGGGTTCTTTATTTCGCTCGACTTGTTTACCATGTTCCTGTTTTACGAAGTGGCGGTAATTCCAATGTACCTGCTCATCGGAATCTGGGGCACCGGACCAAAAGAATACTCGGCCATGAAATTAACTTTAATGTTAATGGGAGCCTCGGCACTTCTTTTAGTTGGGATTTTAGGTATTTATTTTAACTCGAATGCTGGTGGTGGCGAACTCACTTTTAGTATTCTTGAAATTTCGAAAGTGCATATTCCAATGGCCGCGCAACGTATGTTTTTCCCAATGACATTTATTGGATTTGGCGTTCTGGGCGCACTTTTCCCTTTTCACACCTGGTCGCCCGACGGTCATGCTTCGGCGCCAACAGCAGTTTCCATGCTCCACGCTGGCGTTTTAATGAAACTCGGAGGTTACGGTGCTTTTAGGGTTGCCATCTTTTTACTTCCCGATGCTGCTAAGGAAATGTCGTGGTTCTTTTTAATCCTTACCGGAACAAGTGTAGTTTATGGGGCTTTTGGCGCTATCTTCCAAAAAGACTTAAAATATATCAATGCCTACTCATCGGTTAGCCACTGTGGGTTGGTACTGTTTGCCATTTTAATGATGAACAGGGCAGCACTTAATGGTGCTGTGCTGCAAATGCTTTCTCACGGATTAATGACTGCCCTTTTCTTTGCATTAATCGGGATGATATACGGCAGAACGCACACACGGATGATTAACAAACTTGGCGGTTTAATGAAAGTGATGCCGATTTTGGCTGTTTCGTACGTAATTGCCGGTTTGGCTAACCTGGGCTTACCGGGATTGAGTGGTTTTGTAGCCGAAATGACCATTTTCTTTGGCTCGTTCCAATACACTGATGTATTTCACCGTGTGTTAACAATTAGTGTTGCGGCATCTATTGTAATTACCGCTGTTTATATTTTGCGCGTTGTTGGTAAAATTTTATATGGGCCGATTGTAAATAAAGAGTTTCTGAAGTTAGACGATGCACACTGGTACGAGCGTCTTTCAACAGGTTTGTTAATTGTTGGGATTGCTGGAATTGGTATCGCACCACTCTGGCTGTCGGACATGATAAACGAGAGCTTAAGCCCGATAATGCATCAACTGCTTAACGTAATTGTAAAATAAAGAAATTTAGATTATGAGACTGGAAAGTTTTCTTTTAATGAGGCATGAGATTCTGCTAACAGTAGCACTGCTGATTATTCTAATTGCCGAGCTATCGACAGAAAATAAGAAAAAAATCAGCAATTTGTCTGTTATCCTATTTCTCGGAGTTACCGTAATCGGTTTTTTACCTGTTCCCGAAGGTTTACTTTTTGGCGAGATGTACCGCACCAGCCATTTAATTGTGCTGATGAAAAACATCCTGAATATTGGAACGCTTATCTTGTTTTTTCAATCGGCAGAGTGGATTAAACAAACCGAATATAAAAATAAAGTCAGTGAGTTTTATATGCTTATTCTTTCCACTTTAATTGGAATGAATTTTATGATTTCTTCGGGGCATTTTATTATGTTTTATATCGGGCTCGAACTGGCAACCATCCCAATTGCTGCCTTAGCTGCGTACGACCGGTTAAAAAATATCAGTGCCGAAGCAGGTATTAAACTTATTCTTTCGTCGGCACTGTCAACAGGAATTATGTTGTACGGAATTTCGATGTTGTATGGAACGGTTGGCTCACTCTATTTTTCTGATATGGCCGGGGCAAATCTAAATACGCCATTACAAACTCTGGCTTTTATCTTCTTTTTTGCAGGAATGGGTTTTAAAATCTCGCTTGTTCCCTTTCACTTATGGACCGCCGATGTGTACGAGGGCGCACCAATTAATGTATCGTCGTACCTGTCTGTAATTTCAAAGGGAGCTGCTGTTTTTACGCTAACCATTATATTATATACCGTTTTTTATTCGATTATGCCCATGTGGAAAAACCTACTTTACGTGGTGGCAATTCTTACCATGACCGTGGGGAACCTTTTTGCACTGAGGCAGCAAAACCTAAAGCGGTTTCTGGCTTTCTCGTCCGTTGCGCAGGCCGGCTTTATCTTGCTTGGAATAATTGATGGCAGTGGACTTGGAATGGCGTCAGTTGTTTATTTTGTTCTCATTTACATTTTTACCAACCTTGGTGCTTTTGGTGTGGTTTCTGCCATTTCGGTTGCAAGCGGAAAAGAACATATCGATGATTACAATGGATTATACAAAACCAACCCCAAACTCAGTTTGCTACTTATGTTAGCTCTGTTTTCGTTGGCTGGTATTCCTCCCGTAGCAGGGTTCTTTGGGAAATTTTTCCTGTTTACCGCTGCTGCACACTCTGGCTATTTTTGGCTGGTATTTATCGCGGTTATCAATGCAACTATTTCGTTGTATTATTATCTTTTGGTTGTAAAAGCCATGTTTATCAACAAAAATGAAAATCCGATTGCTTATTTCAAAAGTGCGTTCACAACAAAAGTGGGATTACTTTTGTGTGTATTTGGGATTTTTGCAATCGGTTTGCTCAGTCCTGTTTACGAGTTTATCAGAATGTTTAGCAACATTTTGTAATTTTCAAAAAAAAATAAAATTATGGCCTTAAATAAAGGAAAACATATTGTTAAAGAAATAGACAGTGTTTTATGTACCGTTGTTGAATCGGGGATAAGTAAAAAGCGGATGAAGTTTCTAAAAGAGCTGTTGGAATTTAATCATTTTGAAGTAAAAGTTGCTGAAGAGCCAGTTCTTGAGGAACAAGCTTCAACTTTTATTTTGGGCCTTACCGATTTGGTTTTTAACCCTGTAATTGCGGTTTACGAAAAATCGCTGAAACGGCCCGATGGAGAAAATATTAGCCCGGCATTCTGGAACCAGCAGGCTGAAGTTGACAAATTGCCTTACTTCGATTACCGGGAGAAGAATCCGGATGCAAAAAATGAAGACGATTTCCAGATAAACCCCTGGGCTTATCGAACCATTTAGGGTTTGTGAAGAAATAACATGACTGGAATTGACGAAGTTAGCGTGCAAAATACTTCGCTCAAATTGTTCATCTTATTACGTAACATTTACTAAAAGGTAAAAGCGGTCAAGTCATTAAAAACGAATTGAATTATTATAAAAACTTATTTATTTTTCTAAAAGTGCTATTGTTTTAAAAATATTTTATACGTTTGTGCCCTACAAAAGGAATAGTATTAAATAAAAAAGCTTTTAATGAAAAAAACATTTTCCATAAACAACATGATGAATATGTGTTGCTGTATGCTCTTCAGGCATGTGGAAGGTGTTGTTATTTCCGTATAAGAATTAATCTTTAATTATTATAGGAAAGCCTTTCACAATATGTGAAGGGCTTTTTTTTTATCCAAAAAATTCAAAATACTATGTCAGATTTAAATTTTCAAATTCAGGGAGAAGCTCAAACAGCAGCAAGATTTGTTGCCGGAGCAAGACAGTTTAGTATCGTAATCGATGAACCACCGGCACTTGGCGGCGATGACTTCGGTGCCAATCCGGTTGAGTATTTGCTTGCAAGCTATGCAGGATGTATTAATGTGGTTGCACACTTAACGGCTAAAGAGCTGGGCATTAAAGTTGAAAAATTAAGTATAAAAGTAGATGGAAACCTAAACCCGGACAGACTTTTTGGCCAATCGAATGAAGATCGTGCAGGATTCAAAAACATTAATGTGGATTTTACTCCAATCACTGATGCAGGGCCTGAAAAAATTAAATTGTGGATAGAAACCATTAAAAATCGTTGCCCAATAAACGACAATTTTTCTAACACAACACCATTAACTCTCAATTTGGTTTACGAAGAAATAACAGTTTAAAAATCATTATCATGGCAAATATTTATAATAACATTACCGAAACAATTGGGCGCACACCTTTGGTGCGCCTAAACCGCCTTAACAAAGGGAAAGCAACAATATTGGTAAAAACCGAATCTTTTAATCCGGGAGGTTCAGTAAAAGACAGAATCGCACTTTCTATGATTAATGCTGCCGAAAAAAGTGGTGAATTGAAACCAAACAGTGTTATCATTGAACCTACCAGTGGCAATACCGGGATAGGACTTGCGTTGCTTAGCGCGGCCCGGGGATATAAACTCATACTTACAATGCCTGAAAGTATGAGTGTTGAACGAAGGAAAATACTTAAAGCTTACGGTGCCGAACTGATTTTAACGCCTGCTTCCGAAGGAATGAAAGGAGCTATTGCGAAATCACAGGAACTGGCCGCAGGGCACGAAAATTATTTTATACCACAACAATTTAAAAACAGTGCAAATCCGCAAGTTCACAGGGAAACAACTGCAATTGAAATTTGGGATGACACGGAAGGAGACATTGACATTTTTGTTTCCGGGGTGGGGACCGGGGGCACAATAACCGGTGTAAGCGAAGTGTTAAAAGACAAAAAACCTTCCATAAAATCGTATGCCGTGGAACCAACTGGTTCTCCTGTTTTGTCAGGAGAGTTGCCCGGGCCGCATAAAATACAGGGTATTGGTGCAGGTTTTATTCCTGAAATCCTTGATACCTCTGTTTATGATGGAGTTATAAAAATTAATGAAACAGATGCTGTTGACACCGCACGTGAGCTGACCAAACAGGAAGGGATTTTTGCAGGAATTTCCTCTGGTGCAGCATTAGCTGCTGCACTGAAATTGTCAGAAAAACCTGAAAACGAAGGGAAAGTCATTGTTGTTGTTTTGCCCGATACGGGAGAAAGATACTTTAGCACTATTCTGTTCGATAACCAATAGTTATTGTATTGGATTCTTAAATGCCATGCAATTTTTAAATTACAACTACTAAAAGATATTTAAAATGGAACAAAACAATATTTTACTCCGCCGTCAAACTGAAATAAATTTATTGTTACCTGTAATTCATAATCTTTCAGTACAATTTTGTGCCGAAGAGGTTATAAATAATATCAGAAATACAATTGAAAGTTTAGCTTTCGAGGATGGTAAAAAATTAAAAAAGGAAAATGAAGGGAAAAACAATTTTCTGGTTTTGGGCAAACAGTGGGAAAAGCTTGCCTCAAATAATTCATTAATCATTGAAGATTTCCTGTTGTCTGGATCAAGTCTGAGTTTCCGTATAACACGGTGTAAATATGCCGAATATTATAAGGGGTTAAATGCTGAAAGTTTAGGAGAAGTGATCAGCTGTTGCCGGGACGAAGCATTCCTGAAAGGATTCTCAAATAAGATTAAAATGAGTAGAAGCAAAACAATCCTTGAGGGAAATGATAGTTGCATTTTTAATTATAAATAAAAAAGCTGACAATGAAGATACCTGATAATATAGTGAATCTGCTAAGAATAAAAGATATAAATGACGCAATAATTTATTTTGCAACTTCTTCTCTGAGAGGTAACATTAACCTTCTTCCTGTTTCGCTTACTGATGTATATTTAAATGAATACATCCTTTTGCCCGATTTGTTTGCACAAAAAACAAAAGTGAACCTTAATGAGAATCGTGTTGGGGTGGTTTCAATTGTATTGCCTGATGATTATAGGAATATAACTATTGAAGGGCCAGCCAATATTATTCAATGGGGACATCCCAAATCGTTCAGGTTTTACAATTTAACCGCGAAGGACATTCTTAATAATTGGGGAGTTTGGACAAAAAAAGAAGATGTTTTGAATGAAATAAATGAAAACAAGCCTAATGTTTTCAAACAGCGTGGTGTCATTGTAATTAAAGCCGAAACAATAAACTACAATTAAATCCATTTATTATGAAACTTACAAAACCAATGAAGGATGCTTTGCAAATAATAGGCAAAGGAGGGGCCATAATCCACTTAACAACAAGCAGCCTTCATGGAATTACAAATACTGTAGCAGAACGTTTTATAACGGTTTTCAAGGACGAATATATTCTGATTGCTGATATGTTTGCACAAAAAACCCGCGTAAACCTGAATGAAAATCCAACTGGTGTAATTACGCTGGCTCATCCGGTCAAAGGACGTACCTGGTCATTTAGCGGTGCAACTACAATTTTACAGGAAGGCTTACCATCTGATTTTGAATTTGAAGGTATAAAAGCATCAGAAGTATTAGAAGAATGGGGGAACTGGGCAGAGAAAGAACCTCCTACTGAAGTCCCTCCCGATATCCGGCCTCCGAGAATGGTACAGCGGGGCGTGATAATTATGAAAGTGATTGAAATTAATGATTATTCTCCTCAAAAAGCAGGAGATAAAATAAAAACTTAATATTTAAAGATATGACAAAACTAACTCCGCGTCAAAAAAACTGGTTGGAAGGAACAGGTGCACATATCGGTACAGCCAGCAAAAATGGTGTTCCAAAGGTTATCGTTGTTGACAAAGCTATTGTTGAAAACGATTCAACTGTAAAATTCATCCTGAGTGAAAAACAAAAAGAACTGATTGTGGCAAATATCAATGAAAACCCACGGGCTTCGCTTGGACCGGGAGGAATCGGCTCAATTCGGGCAGCCTATCAATTCAAAGGAGTAGCTTCTTTGAAAGGGAATGAGTTGTTTGTGAATGTGGATGAAATTTATTCTACCAAGCCTGGTCCGGAAGCAGGCCTGCGACTTGACAATCTCCCTTATGAAGATATAATCAGATTTGAAACCAGCCGGTGGGCCGACGATGGTCCACCCAGATAGAAGGACATCATGAAAAATATTTTTGGTAATAAAAAAATCGACATGAAAAAGAGCCGTTGGCCAAAACATAAAGTCGTAAAATGGCTGGAACTGGGTGCTATCCCAGCCCTGATTGGTTTATGGATCCCAAATTGGCTCGGGGGATACATCCGATTATTTTCATTTGGGGCAGATGAAGGTTTATTTACAACAGCATTCCCCCCTGTGATAACTTATATAGGTGTGTTAATTCTTTTTAAAGCGTCAACAGAGGGGATTAAAAACATGGGGATTCATTATAAGAGGGCTGTTTTGTCAGGAATAGTTTCTGTTATTTTTGCTGTATTGAGCGTTGTTACTCATTTTCTAATCCCAATGAATTCTCTGTTCTTTGGTGTACTAACTCTTTTAAACATAGGCCTTGCCGCGTTTTTCTCAGCACTTTTTCTTTGGAACACACTGGCAAAAGTTGCTGAAATATCAGCAGAAAGCCGTACACACAAAATCAAGGATATTATTTTGCTGACCAACATTCTTGCATTAGTATGCTGGATAGTTGCCATTGGTTTGGTCAGTTTCGGCCATCCTCTTTTTGCAATTGTTATTCGATTAGCATTGATATTGTTTACGGTTACTTTCTTATTCTGTCGATATGGGGTTTATTGCTATAAAACTCAAAAATCAATTGGTGCAAATTTTACCAGGCCACCTGACAGTCAATTTTGGATTTAGGCATTGTTACGAAATGACATGACCATTCTGGCTTGTTCTTTTGCACGCTAACTGCGTTAAAAAGCCTCACTCTCGCTCTTCCTCTTCCCCCTTTTTGTGCCTTTTTATCGCTCAAAATAACATCGCCAGCTTTGCCCAACTTATTTCGTAAGAAGGAGGGAAGAAGAGAGAAGGAAAAAAAAAAGAGGGAGGAAGGGGAGGAGAAAGGAAAAGGG
>JAKIST010000058.1 GCA_021648495.1 Draconibacterium sp. | reverse complement strand
TACTGTTTTACCCTCGTTTTGAAAACAGTCATTTGCAAAATCAAACTCCTTGATTTTCAAAACTTCGAAAGCCTTGTCTTTGACGTTTTCTTATCAAAGACTTGAAAAAGTAGGGTTTTCTTGCAGGGGCTATTTAGAACATCAGTTAAATTTAACGAGGGTTTGCTTTAAGCGAAGCCCTCGTTATATAAAAAAAAGCGAAGCCCTCAAAAAATATGATAATTCGGGGATTTTGCTTTTGAAGTAACTATACAACAATAAACCAACTTCGCAGAAGTTTCTATCTTTACAAGATTCTAATTTTAATCAGTGGGCAAAACATCAAAAAAAAGAATAATCGTCTCGGTAAGCAACGACCTTGTTTCCGATAATCGCGTACATAAAGTTTGTACCTCATTAACAAATATGGGGTTCAATGTTTTGCTTGTAGGGCGGAAACTGTCGGAAAGTATCCCACTTGCCAATCGCAGGTACCAAAGCAAACGTTTCAATTTAATTTTTAAAACCGGCGTACTATTTTATGCTGAATACAATTTCAGTTTGTTCCTATTTTTACTAATTGTAAAATTTGATGTGCTACTTTCCAACGACCTTGATTCATTAACTGCAAACTTTTTGGTTTCCAAGATTAAAAATAAACCGTTGGTTTACGACAGTCACGAATATTTTACTGAAGTACCCGAACTAATCAACCGCCCAAAAGTACAAGGTGTTTGGGAATGGTTGGAACGCAAAATGGTTCCGAAAATAAAATATGCCTACACGGTTTGCGACTCGATTGCCAGCATTTATAAAGAAAAATATGGCACCGAATTTAAGGTAGTTCGTAACATTCCAAATGCAATAAAAATACCACTTGCAAAAAAAGAAAATTCAATAAAAATAATTCTTTATCAGGGAGCGGTAAACATTGGCAGAGGTTTGGAACAAGCC
Organism: Draconibacterium sp.; assembly: GCA_021648495.1. Classification (GTDB taxonomy): domain Bacteria; phylum Bacteroidota; class Bacteroidia; order Bacteroidales; family Prolixibacteraceae; genus Draconibacterium. Next base: position 14,324 of record JAKIST010000058.1, on the reverse strand, counting down.
ATTCTATCCATGAAATTTATCGATGGTGCAAAACTAATAATTGCCGGCGATGGCGATATAAAACCGGAATTAGAAAAGTTGGTTGAAAAGGAAAACTTACAAAATAGGGTTCGGTTTACTGGTCGTTTGCCCCTGGAAGAGTTGTCGAAACTTACACCGCAGGCGGATCTCGGACTTTCCATCGAAGAAGATTTAGGATTGAATTACCGCTTTGCCTTGCCCAACAAATTATTTGATTACATTCAGGCACAAGTTCCGGTGCTAATTACTAACCTGCCCGAAATGGTTGCGCTTGTAAATCAATATCAGGTTGGGGAAATTACAGATTCGTTGCTTCCCAAAGAATTGGCAGAAAAGATAAAAACTGCCCTTTTCAATACTGAAAAAAGAAAAAAATGGAAGGAAAACTTAAAAGTCGCTGCCAGCGAATTAACATGGGAAAAAGAGGAAAAGGTTTTGGTGGAAATATATTCAATGTTTATTTAAATAAGGATTTAATTCTTATTCCTTTCTTATTCAAAACAGTAAATCTATTTTCTAATTTATCCAAGTGAGCAACAAGAGTATTTACGACCAGGTTTATTCTTTCACTTCTATTCATATCGTATAACCGGATTAAAAATACACCGTAATAAGAAAAATTCAATCGATAAGTTAACTCACCAAAGTCTTAATCTTCGGTTAACAAAAGTGCCTTGCATTTTATCGCAATTCTAAGAACTTCTTTATCCGTTATTCCTTGAAATTCCTCTAAAATTGAAACTACATTATATCCTTTTTGTCTAAGGACTTTTACAATCCCAAAATCTACACTTTCATCGGCAACAAGTACCATATTACGAGGCTTTTGGAAATACTAACTCATTTTTTACCGCTTCGGAAGCAAATAACAAACAAGCAATAATATCTTCAGAGTGCAACTTTGGATACGCGTCAATTAATTCATCATGCGAATAACCTGCTGCCAATTTTTCAAGAATTAAATATACAGGAATCCTTGTTTTTAAAATTGTAGGTTTTCCATAAAGTACCTCAGGATTTGATCCGATATGTTGAGTCCAATTAACCATAACTTTTTACTTCAAAATTATACAATTAATTATTCAACTCCAACAAACCTTCAAAATCAACCATTGTTTCGTTTGTTGCTGAATCGGTAATTTTTCCATCGGCACAAATCAAAGTGCGGGCAGGTTTTTTAGCTATCGATGCATAATCGTGCGTAACAATAAGCACCGTTTTTCCTTCCTTGTTTAAACTTATAAACAAATCGAGAATCTCCGATGAGGTTTCCGGGTCGAGGTTTCCGGTTGGCTCATCGACTAAAAGAAGTGCCGGATTATTTAAAATAGCACGTGCAATTACAATACGCTGCTGTTCGCCGCCACTTAATTCATGTGGCATTTTATTAGATTTGTCCCCGGCACCAACACTTTCAAGAACTTCTATAATTCGGTCCTCTATCTCTTTTTTGTCTTTCCAACCCGTTGCTTTTAATACAAAAGCCAGATTCTGATACACATTGCGGTCGTTAAGTAATCTGAAATCCTGAAATACAACCCCCATTTTTTTGCGCAATTCGGGCACCTCTTTTTGTTTAATGTTCAAAAGTTGAAAACCCAGTACGCTTCCATTTCCCGAAACCAACGGTATTTCAGCGTTTAAGGTTTTAATGAGGCTGGATTTACCAGTTCCCACTTTCCCTATGATATATACAAATTCGCCTGAATTCACAATCAAATTTACATTCGACAGGATACAATTTTCACGCTGATAAATATCTGCTCCAATTAATTCTATAATCTTGTTGTTCACCATTATAATGAAATATTCCCCAAAATAAATGGAATTTATTTAACCGTTGGTATAATAAACAAAAGAAATAAACAGTTTCTTGTTAAGAAATTACTCCGGTTTACGCGAGTACTACAAACGGATTAGCCTATTTTTGATGATTAAATCCTTTTTAGCCGTTGCAAGCTATCCGACTATTAACGATTTAAAGCTAATTCATAATAAATGAAACAAACGAAAACATGAGAACAGTTCAAATTTTATATTTATTACCCATATTTTTTCTGGTTCAATTTCAAGCCGAAGGCCAGCAAACTGAGTATTTCGACAATGTTCAAAAAGAAATTGAGCTTGCAAAAGAACTTTATAATAACGGGAAATATATTGCGTCTTTCCGTGAATTTGAAATAATTCAACAGAATGTAGATGAAACATCGGAGCTTTATTCCGAGGCCGAATACTACAAATCGGTGGCAGCATTAAAAGCAGGTTTCAATTCGGGCAGCAAGCTGATAAAAAATTTTGTAAAGAATTACGCTGAAAGCCCGTATATAAATAGTGCCCGGTTTAATTATGGCGACTACCAGTTTGAGAGAAGACAATACACGCCCGCTCTACAAACATTTGCAAAAGTTAAGCACCCCGGTTTATCGGAAGATGACCAAATTAAATTGCATTATCAAATGGGATATTCGTATTTAATGACCGATAATTTGGAAAAAGCCAGCAAAGAATTTGTCGAAATAAAAGATGCCAATAATTTGTACAGCAAACCGGCAACGTACTACTGGGCCCACATTATGTATTTGCAAGACAAATATCAGGAAGCTCTGGCTGGTTTTACAAAGTTGAATAACGACCCGGCATATTCGAGGGTAATTCCATTGTATGTAAGCCATATTTACTACAAACAAGAAAAATACAGGGAAGTAGTAAACTACACAACGTCGATAATTGATGAAGTTGAAAAGGAACATAAAACAGAACTGTCTAAAATTGTGGGCGATTCCTACTTTCATTTAGGGGAATACAAAAATGCGGTTCCGTTTCTGGAGACCTATTTCGATGCAACCGGCTTAAAAACACGCGAAGACAATTACATTCTTGCGTACTGTTATTACAGTTTAGCAGATTTCGATAAAGCAGCTCCCCTGTTTGAAAATGCCACAAAAGGCAAAGATGAAATGGCACAAAATGCCTACTATCATTTGGCTGATTGTTACATAAAACTTGATGAAAAAGAGAAAGCTAAATTGGCTTACAATGCGGCATTTGAATTCGATTTCAATAAAAAAATAAAAGAAGATGCCCTGTTCAATTATGCAAAACTTACATACGAACTTTCCTATTCTCCTTTCAACGAAACCATAAAAGCATTTGACAAATACATCACGCTTTATCCGAATTCGGCACGAAATGCCGAGGCATACAGAATTTTAACCGAAGTTTATATGGTGACAAAAAATTACAAAGACGCCATTAACTCAATCGAAAAAATAAAGGTTAAAACACCTGCCATTTTAGCTGCTTACCAGCGTGTAACTTTTTATCGTGGTTTGGAGTTGTTTAACAATCTTGCATACAACCAAGCCATCGATTTTTTCGACACGTCAATTGAAAGCAACGGGCACGACAAGATATTTAAAGCCCGTGCTCTTTTTTGGAAAGCGGAAGCTTTGTACCGGGTTGGTGATTACAACAATGCCATTGCAAGCTACACGCAGTTTTCTTCTACTGCCGGCGCATATTCTTTGAATGAATTTCAGGATGCTGAATATAATTTAGCCTACTCCTACTTGAAATTGAAAGATTACGAACCGGCCGTTTCTCATTTTAAAAAATATATAAATGAAGCTAAAAACAGCCGCACCGAAAAAATAGGCGATGCACTAAACCGTGTGGGCGATTATTATTTTTTGAACACCAATTATACTGCGGCACTGCAAAATTATGAGCAGTCATTCTCAATGAAAGTTTTTGAACCCGATTATGCCCTTTTCCAAATTGCCTTTTGCCAGGGATTACAACACAACCAGCAAGAAAAGATTTCGAACCTTGAAAAACTGCTTGCCGATTTCCCTGAATCGGATTATCAGGATGATGCTTTGTATGAATTGGGGCGCGCTTACGAAAGAACAGGTAAAAGTTTCGAAGGTACAGCGCAATATGAAAAACTCATTCAAAATTATCCGCAGAGTAATTATTACCGAAAAGCATTGCTTCAACTTGGTTTAATAAATTTCAACAAAGGTGATTTTGCAAAATCATTAACTCAATACAAACAAGTTGCAGAGAACTTTGCCGGCACGCCCGAAGCACGCGCGGCAATGTCGGGCATTAAAAATTGCTATATTGAATTAAATAACATTGAAGCCTATTTTGCCTATGCAAAGAAACTTGGCAGCGGAATAAATGTTACGGTTTCAGAACAAGACTCGCTTACATTTATGGCCGCCGAAAGGGTTTACATGGCCGGCGATGAAAGTGCCACTGCTCAACTTCAAAAATATTTACAAAATTATCCCAATGGAAGTTTTGCTATAAATGCCAACTTTTATTTGGCCGAATCGCTTTACAAAGCGGGTGAATATAAATTGGCCAACCAGTACTACGCTTTTGTAACACAGCATCCTGATAATATTTTTACCGAACCCGCACTTTCGCGTGCATCGGAATTAACGTTTAATGCGGAGAATTACACCGGGTCGCTGGAACTTTTCAATAGATTGGAGAAACTGGCCAACAGCAAGTGGAATGTGCTAAAAGCCAACACAGGCCAAATGCGCTGTAACCTAAAATTAGAAAGATACGAAACGGCAATTTTGGCGGCAGGAAAAATAAAAAAGTCGGACATTGCAAATGAAGCTTTAATTCGGGAAGCAAATTATACTGAGGGAAAAGCATATTATGAGCTGAATCAACTGGGAAAAGCTTTGCCGGGATTAAAAGCAGTATCGGTTGACACAAAATTTGAACAAGGTGCCGAGGCCAAATTTTTAATTGCTGCAATCTATTATCAACAAAATAAAAAACAGGAAGCCGAAGACGAAATAATGGATTTTGTTTCGAAGAACTCGCCCTACCAATTTTGGCTTGGAAATGCGTTTTTATTACTTACCGATATTTACCTCGACAAAGGAGACGGTTTTACTGCAAAACACACCTTAAAAAGTCTTGTCGAAAATTATAGTAATAATACCGATGGAATAAAAGATGAGGCTTTAAAAAGGCTGAACGAAATTGAAGCAAAAGAGGCACAGGAAGAGAGAAATGCCATCGACAGTTCATTTCAAATGGAAATTAAACAAAAATAAAAATTGAAATCATGTTCATACAAACAAAATATATTTTCCTGCTCTTTTTCATTTGTATTGCAATTTTGGCAAATGCACAACCCGACACAACCCTCACCCGTGAGGTGGAAGTTACAAAAGCTTTCAAACCCACCATTTCGGATGCCAATAAAATTAGCGAAATGCCAAAAATTGACGAAACAGAACATCAAGCTCCAAAATTCGATTACAGCATAATTAGCCAACCCATTTTAAATACTTTCTCGGTAACAACATTAAAAGCTGCAACAATTGATAATACGCAAAAGAAAGAAACCGGATACGGATTAATCAGGGCTGGCGTGGGGAATTACAACAAAGCGTATGGCGAATTCTTTTTTAATAACCTGAACTCGAAAAATTCTGTTTTCGGGATTCATGCCAAACACCTTTCATCGCACGGAAAAGTTACGTTGGAAGGCGGCGACAAAGTGGATGCCCCCTATTCGAAGAATGTAGCTGAAGTTTATTACAAACACAATTTTAGCAAATCAATTCTTTCGGTTAACGTGGACTTTAACCACAACGGATTTAACTATTACGGTTATCCCGAAAAAAAAATCCCATCTATTTTATTGGAAGAAAATCAAGATGCCACTTACCAGGGAACAAATCAAACATTTTCTAAAGGTGGAATAGATATAAAACTAAAAAACCCAACTGCCGAAATGGGCGATCCGGTTTTTAATTTCAATTTTAAATACAACTATTTTGGAACAAAAACCAAGCAGCGCGAACATTTTGGAGAATTCGAAATTGATTTCCAAAAACCAATTAATACCGGGACAATTTTAACAGATGCAGGGCTTACATTTGTACAGGCCGACGGAATTTTTAATCAATCATTATCTGCAATTGGAAAAAGGGCGCAAACGTGGTTATTTGCAAAACCTGCATGGTATTTCGAAGGAAAAACCGCCAACATCAGCGTAGGTTTTAATGGATGGTTTATTTTGGACAACGACATGGATGCACAGGCAAAAATAACCCCAAATATTCGGGCAAACTATATGCCAGTTAAAGATGTTATTAAGCTGTACGTTGGAATAGACGGGAATTACATCAACAATCACTACTCAAAAATTGCTTACGAAAATCCATTTGTTGACCCCCTGCACGATGTAAAAAACAGTTTCGAGAAACTGCACTTTTACGGAGGGTTCGATGGTAAACTTTCAGCCAAAACCAACTTCAAAATAGGTGTTGATTACTCGATGATTGACGACCAACCTTTTTATTATTTACATGAATATTATTATCCGTCACCAACTGTAAATCCAAACCCTTTAATCGTAAATAATACTTTCAATGTTTTATACGACGACATTAAATTATTGAAATTCAACCTTGAATTTTTCCATGCTTCATCGGAAAAATTAAACCTTCTGCTTTCAGGAAATTATTATGCTTATAATTTGAATGAACAAACCGAGGCCTGGAATATGCCGGAATGGGATGCCACCCTTTCGTTAGATTACAAAATAACCGAACAATTGAGTGTTGGCACCGATATTTATTTAATTGGGGGGAGAAAAGCGTTAATTAAGGAAACATTATTTAAATACCTTTCGCCAGCTTCCTCTATAGCAAATCCAACAACTTACAAATCATTTAACCTTGATACCACATTCGATTTAAATATTAACGCAAGCTATCAAATCACACAAAAATTCGCTGCATTTGGCCAGCTTAATAATTTTGGGTTTCAAAAGTACCAACGTTGGTTGGGTTACCCGGTGCAAAGTTTCAACTTTTTAACTGGTGTTAGCTACTCATTTTAGGTAATTATTCCGCAAATGCGCAGAGATCTAAACAATTTAAAATTTGTTACTAATTCTACTTTACCAAAATAAATACAATATCAACAAAATAGAATCCAGAGGATTCAAATGTTTATAGAAATAGCACAAAATCGGGAATACGGCTCCAGATGGGGTCGAATAACGCACGAATTGAAATTTTTCTATAAACATGTAATGCCCCTGGCATAAAAAAATCTATTTTAGTTTAATTTCAGCCCCCTTTTTTAGTGCAAAAAATTCTGGTTTTCATGCTCATTTTCAAGTTAATAAATTGTTGAAAAATAAGCTTAACATACCAACAAAAAAGACCAAGCCTTCAGTTAAATTTATTATATTTGCAGCAAGATTTTTAAAGCGATTCTATGTACTGTTAAGAATTTAAAAATCAACTAGTTTCCTCTATAAAGTAAGTTTTACTTTTTGAATTTGGGAACTATTTTATTTTAGTGAAATTGTAAAAAATAAAAATTTAAGGAATATAGGATGAGTGAAATAGAAAAAGAGAGTAGATCGAACGAGGGAAATGGAAACTATTCTGCTGACAGTATTCAGGTACTTGAAGGATTAGAGGCGGTTAGGAAACGTCCATCGATGTATATTGGCGACACAAACGAAAGAGGGTTGCACCATTTGGTTTATGAAGTAATCGACAATTCTATTGACGAAGCGCTTGCCGGATATTGCAAAAATATTGATGTGATAATTCATGAAGACAACTCTGTTACCGTAAAAGACGACGGACGTGGAATACCAACTGAAAAACATACCAAAGAAAATAGATCGGCTTTGGAAGTTGTTATGACCGTACTACATGCAGGAGGTAAATTCGACAAAGATTCGTATAAAGTCTCCGGTGGTTTGCACGGTGTGGGAGTATCGTGTGTAAATGCACTTTCATCTCACTTAAAAGCCGAAATCCATCGCGAAGGGAAAATTTGGGTCCAGGAATACTCAATCGGGAAACCCTTGTATGAAGCAAAAATTATTGGAGATTCGGATATTACCAGAACCATTATCACTTTCAAGCCCGACGATTCCATTTTTCTTGTTACAAAATATAAATACGAAATACTTGCTACACGTTTGCGCGAACTTGCATTCTTAAATGCAGGAATTAAACTTTCATTGGTTGATGAAAGGGAAACCGATGAAGAGGGAAATTATAAATCTGACCATTATTTTTCTGAAACAGGATTAAAAGAATTTGTAGAATACCTCGATGAAACCCGCGTTAAACTGATAAATGAAGTAATTCATATATCCTCTGACAAAGGTGGTTCTCCAGTAGAAATTGCTTTGCAATACAATACTTCCTTTTCAGAAAACATACATTCGTATGTAAACAACATTAACACCATTGAAGGAGGGACGCATTTAACAGGATTTAGACGGGGCTTAACACGTACATTAAAAAACTATGCCGACCAGTCGGGAATGCTCGCAAAAATGAAATTTGACATCAATGGCGATGATTTCCGCGAAGGGTTAACAGCTGTGGTTTCGGTAAAAGTTCAGGAGCCACAATTCGAAGGACAGACAAAAACAAAATTAGGTAATTCAGAAGTTAGTCTTTCAGTTGACCAGGCAGTTAGCGAGATGCTTAAAAATTATCTCGAAGAAAACCCTAAAGACGCAAGGATCATCGTACAAAAAGTTATTCTTGCTGCACAAGCCCGACATGCCGCACGTAAAGCCCGCGAAATGGTACAACGTAAAAGTGCACTTACCGGAGGCGGGCTTCCAGGAAAACTAACCGACTGCTCCGAAAAAGATCCTGCCTTATGCGAAATATTCCTTGTGGAGGGAGACTCGGCTGGTGGAACGGCTAAACAAGGCCGCAATCGAAAAACGCAGGCAATCCTGCCATTACGGGGAAAAATACTGAATGTTGAAAAAGCCATGCTGCACAAAATATTCGAAAACGAAGAGATCAAAAATATTTTTACCGCACTTGGCGTAACCATTGGAACAGAGGAAGATTCCAAAGCATTGAACATGGAAAAAATCCGATACCATAAAGTTGTTATCATGACCGATGCCGATGTTGACGGCAGTCACATTGCAACGCTAATCATGACTTTCTTCTTCAGATATATGAACGATTTAATTAAAAGTGGTTATTTATATATTGCTTCGCCACCGCTTTACTTAATAAAAAAAGGAAAAAAGGAAGCCTACGCATGGACTGACCAACAACGCTTACAATTAATAAACGAGTGGGCTGACGGAAACGAAAGCGGAGTGCATACACAACGCTACAAAGGTTTAGGTGAAATGAATGCAGAACAATTGTGGAGCACCACAATGAATCCTGAACAGCGTACCTTGCAACAGGTTACCATTGATAACGCTGCAGAAGCAGATCACATTTTCTCCATGTTAATGGGCGACGACGTACCACCTCGCAGAAAGTTCATCGAAGACCACGCTACCTACGCAAATATTGATGTTTAATAAGAGAAAAAGATTTTAGTAGTAAGTAGTGAGAATAAAAACACCCTTTACAATCTATAAATCTTAATGAAAAAATATATTAATGCAAACCGGGTGTATCCCGGTTTTCTTGTCTCGATACTTTTATCTCATAATCTTAAAGTCTAAAAAATGAACATTTGCGTTTTTTCATCATCGAGCAATGCCATTGCTGATTCCTATTTTCAAGAAGCGCATCAATTAGGAAAACTTATTGGACAAGGAAACCACACCATGATTAATGGTGGGGCAAATGTTGGTTTAATGGAAGCAGTCACTATTTCAGCAAGAAAAGCCGGCGCAAAAACCATTGGAATAATTCCAGAGAAGCTAATTGGCCGCTCGCTGGCATCCGGTAATACACACAAAGTAATTATAACCAGCGATATGATGGGGCGAAAAGAAAAAATGCGAAATATTTCTGACGCATTTATTGCTTTGCCGGGCGGATTTGGAACGCTGGAGGAAATTCTGGAAGTAATGACTTTACGTCAGCTTTCTTACCATACAAAGCCTATTGTTTTTATCAACACAAATAATTTTTTTGAATTCCTTTTTAAACAATTCGAAGTTTCGTACAAAGAGATGTTCGCCAAAGATTTATATCGCGAGTTGTACTTTATCGCCAATAATTCCGATGAAGCAATTGACTATCTAAATAATTACAAACCTGTTGAAATGGACTCAAAATGGTTTGTCGTTCCGGAGAAAAAATCATAAAGAAAGTTTGCAGTCTCAGTCGCAGTGTTCAGTTCAGAATAAATAAAGAGAGTTTATGTTTGCAGAATTTTTTTCCATTGTGACAAATTTGCAGTTTTTTGACGTTAATATTTATCAGTTTTTTAGCTTCAGCCCAAATTATGCCCAAATATTTTCAACTTTTTAACACTAAAACTGTTGGTAGTTAAAGTATGCAAAAACTTAAATACCTTTTTAACAATTTGGGAACAGTGGTCGTATATTTGCGTTCTAAGCATTACAATTTATTTTAGAACATAAAAAATTATACAATGAAAAGATTTGAAAAATTCACATTTACATTTTTACTTGTTATTGCAGGAGCTTTTATTGCAGTTTGGACATATAGTACCTTTTTCGACAAACCCGGTGTAGTTACTGTAAAAACAGAACAGCCCATAAAATATGCGGCACTCCCGGCAAACGGGGATATGGCCTTACCCGACTTAACTTTTGCTGCAGAAAAATCGATACAAACGGTGGTCCACATTGCCACACAATCGATGCGAGACGGTGGATGGTCAAGCGGGAATCCTTTTTTCGATGAATTGTTTGGAGCACAGCGTCAACAACAAAAACCACAAATAGCTCAAGGATTTGGTTCGGGAGTTATTTTGTCGGAAGACGGTTATATTGTTACCAACAACCATGTTATTGAAGATGCACAAAAAATTAAAGTAATTTTGAACGACAAACGCGAATTTGATGCTGAATTAATTGGGACCGATCCTTCAACAGATGTTGCTCTTTTAAAAATTGATGCTAAAAATCTTCAATTTATAACTTATGGCAATTCGAATAAATTAAGGATTGGTGAATGGGTTTTGGCAGTTGGCAATCCCTTCAATTTAACTTCAACTGTAACAGCTGGGATCGTAAGCGCACTCGGTCGTAATCTTCGAATTAACGACGACCAATATTCAATTGAAGCATTTATTCAAACTGACGCAGCTGTTAATCCTGGAAATAGCGGCGGTGCCTTAATTAATCAGGAAGGGAATTTAGTTGGGATAAATACTGCTATTGCTTCACAAACCGGCTCATACACAGGTTATTCATTTGCTGTTCCGGTATCTATTGTAAAAAAAGTAGTGGGAGATTTAAAGGAATTCGGTGAAGTTCAACGTGCATTGATTGGAGTAAACATTAGCGATGTGAATGCCGAAATTGCAGAAAAATTGGATTTGGCGAAAGTAGAAGGCGTCTATGTTGCTGGTGTGCCTGATAATGGAGCTGCCAATGAGGCCGGAATTGAAATTGATGATGTTATTACCAGCGTTGATAATGAAATAGTTAAAAATTCAGCTGAATTGCAGGAAAGGATAAGTCAATATCGACCGGGAGACGATGTAAAAGTTGTGGTTATTAGAGGCAACAAAGAGAAACAATTTACAGTTACTTTACGTAACAAAAACGGTGATACGCAAATTGTACGCGATATTACTACTGTTTTAGGGGCTGAATTTAAACCAGCCAACAACAGGGACAAACAAAATTTAGAGATAAGAAACGGGATAAAAATAACAAACCTAAATAAAGGTAAATTAAAAGAAGCAGGGCTAAAAGAAGGATTTATTATTACAACTGTAAATAAAAAGCCCATCTTTGAAGTCAACGATTTTAAAAGAGAGATAGGAAACGCAAAGGGAGGAATTTTAGTTGAAGGGGTGTATCCAAACGGAGAATTAGCATATTACGTTTTTGGGATAGAATAAACACACATTCAAAATATCTTTAAGTATTTATTAATTAATGCCATTAAAAAAAAATTCACCTTGACGGTTATATATTAATGCACTATATTTGCACGATTTTTAAGAAAATTATATGAGACAGCTGAAGATCACCAAGTCTATTACTAACCGCGAAAGTGCTTCTTTAGACAAGTACTTACAGGAAATTGGTAAAGAAGAACTGATTACTGTAGAAGAAGAAGTAGAATTAGCACAGCGGATTAAGAAAGGCGATCAAGCTGCTTTAGAAAAATTAACCAGGGCCAACTTACGTTTTGTTGTGTCGGTAGCTAAGCAATACCAAAATCAGGGACTTAGCTTACCCGATTTAATTAACGAGGGGAATTTAGGGTTAATAAAAGCAGCTGAAAAGTTCGATGAAACCCGTGGTTTTAAATTTATTTCGTATGCCGTTTGGTGGATTCGTCAATCTATTCTTCAGGCACTTGCAGAACAGTCCCGAATTGTTAGGTTGCCATTGAACCAGGTTGGTTCGCTGAACAAGATCAACAAAGCATTTTCGAAATTCGAGCAAGAACACGAACGTAAGCCATCGCCGGAAGAATTAGCGGAATCACTTGAACTTCCAGCTGATAAAGTTGCAGACACTTTACGGGTTTCAGGAAGGCATGTTTCTGTTGATGCCCCATTTGTGGATGGCGAAGACAACAGTCTTTTGGATGTATTGGTAAACAATGACTCTCCAAATGCCGACCGCGCACTTATTATGGAATCGCTGGCTAAAGAGATTTACAGGGCTTTAGCAACTTTAACGGAAAGAGAAAGTGACATTATCCGGTTGTTTTTTGGCATTGGTTGCCAAGAAATGACTTTGGAAGAGATTGGTGAACGGTTTGGGCTAACCCGGGAAAGGGTCCGGCAAATCAAAGAAAAAGCAATTAGAAGGTTGCGCCACACTTCAAGAAGCAAATTATTAAAAACATATCTTGGATAGATAAAAAAAAGGTTGTCAGTTTGGCAACCTTTTTTTTTGAAGAAATCGCCGTAGCCAATTTAACCTGATTTATTCATGAATTTTCGTTATGAGAAGCCAAAATACAAAGAATAAAGGTGAGCGCAGGAATACAACTCGCAGGAATAGCAGTTGCTATTTTGAGAATTGGATTCCGAGCCTGCCTGACAGGCATTACCTTTATTCAAAGTAGTTTGGTTTCGGAATAGAAATATTTGTGAATCAATCAGGTTAAAATTCAATAACCAATTGAACAGGCTTCGAAACTTCTTCGAGTAAAAAATTTGAAACCGTTAATCCCAACAAACGAATTCCTTTACTAAATCTACCACCTGCTTTCAGCAATAATTCCCCCTCAGAAATTAACTTAGCTTTAGTTGAAAAATATCCTGAAATCGTTTTACTTCGGGTGTGCTGTTCAAAATCGGAATACTTAAATTTTAAGGTTAGGGTTTTGCCTTTAACTTTTGCACGCTCAATCCTATCCCATAAGATATTGCAAATTGCGAGTAATTCGGTTTCCAAATCAGCAGGAAAAAAAAGATCCGTTAAAAAAGTTTGTTCCGCTCCCACTGATTTACGTTGGCGTGAAGCAAGAACAAGCCGATCGTCTTCTCCCCTACAAATATCGTAGTAGTAATTTCCAGCTTTCCCAAACATGTGAACCAATTCTAAGCGTTCCATATTTTTCAAATCTGCACCACGCCAAATGCCAATTTCATGTAGTTTTCCAGCAGTTACTTTTCCTATTCCAAAAAATTTACGCACTTCAAGTTTATCGATAAACTCTTGTGCCCGATCGGGCGTAACAACAAAAATACCATTTGGTTTATTTACGTCAGATGCCACTTTTGCCAAAAATTTATTGTACGAAACACCAGCCGAAGCAGTCAATCCCGTTTCAGCTAAAATACGCGAAGTAATCTCTTTCGCAATTAAAGTTGCCGAAGGCTTTCCTTTTTTCGCGTAAGTTACATCGAGGTATGCTTCGTCCAAAGAGAGTGGCTCAACCAAATCGGTGTATTCAAAAAATAGCTTATGTATTTTATTTGTAATTTCCTTGTAACGATGAAACCGGGGCTTTACGAAAATCAGGTCGGGACATCTTCGTTTTGCAAGCCTGGATGACAAAGCCGATTTAACGCCAAATTTTCGGGCTTCGTAACTGGCAGCGGCAACTACTCCCCTTTCGCCAGAACTACCCACAGCAACAGGTTTTCCGCGCAACTCAGGATTATCGAGTTGTTCCACCGATGCAAAAAATGCATCCATGTCGATGTGAATTATTTTACGGTGGTTTTCTTCCAAAACAATGGATTTGTATTAAAATAAAGGTTACTACTCAGCAGTTCGCCCAAAAGCTGAACCATTGGTTATCAATTCATTTTGTCCTGATTTTTGTTCAAGAAAAACAAAAATACCGCCAAAACTGCGAAAGCTTGCAATATTTAACCCCAAGCTTTCCATAGGAATCCTCCAT
>JAKIST010000057.1 GCA_021648495.1 Draconibacterium sp. | reverse complement strand
GCATTGGTATTAGTAGATGAAAGGCAAACATGGCCACAATAAAAATGAAGATTGAAATATTATTGGAAATCCAAAATACAGGAGCAAGGAAAATAAAGAGCAATGGTAAACCACAGCCAATTATCATTAAAAGTGTATGTTTATCAATTTTCATAATACCCTTTATTAATTGTTAATTTTTTATTGTATCGTTCTCAAGAACCTCTTCTTTATACCTTCTGATAATTACCCGGTCCCCTTTGTCAAAAGTGAAGTAGCTCCAAAACCAGTTAATAAAAATCAGCACCTTATTCCTGACTCCAACAATCGACATTAAATGAATGAATGACCAGATAAGCCAGGCAAAAAAACCACTGAATTCCAATTTATTGATCCATGCAACTGCCTTTTTTTTGCCAATGGTAGCCATCGAACCTTTATCGTTGTATTTGAAAGGTACCAAGGCCTGTTTTCGAATTATATTCATGAGGTTGTTTGCAAGCAATTTACCTTGCTGAATAGCGGGTTGGGCCACCATGGGATACCCATTTGGATATTCAGGGGTTTTTAAAAGTGCATTATCTCCAATTGCAAAAACATTGTGGAGTGAATAGACACGACTAAACTCATCTACAAGAATCCGGTTTTGCCTGCCAATTGAATCGGATGGTAATCCTTTTACAGATACTCCTTTCACTCCTGCTGTCCAAATAAAGTTACTGGTATCAAGTGTTTCTCCGTTATCGAGAATAACTTTTGAACCATCAAAAAAATTAACTTTTGTATTTAGTTTTACATCAACTTTCATGTGGGATAAATACTCCAATGTTTTGTCCGAAAGTTTTTCAGGCATCCCTTGTAACAAACGGTCAGCTGCCTCTATCAGAAATATTTTCATTCCGATATTTTTTAATTCTGGGTAATCCGTGGGTAGAATATATCGCTTAAATTCTGCCAATGCCCCGGCTATTTCAACGCCAGTAGCTCCACCTCCAACAATTGTTACATTGCTAAACCTTCTTTTTTCGTCTTCGATACAGGTAATTGCTGCTTTTTCGAGATTTTGCAAAAGCCTGCTTCTAATATCGAGAGCATCTGTAATTGTTTTTAAACCTGTCCCGAAAAGTTCAAATCCTTCATTACCAAAAAAATTAGTATCGCTTCCATTGGCTAAAACGAGGTAACTGTAATTAATTGTTCCAATGGTTGTGTAAAGTGTGTTACTGCTTGTATCAATGCTGGTTGCCTCTGTCATCCGGAAAATAACATTCCGGTACTTTTTAAATAGTTTCCTAAAAGGAAAAACAATGCTGTCGGGTTCAATCCCACTGGTGGCTACCTGATAAAGCAACGGAAGGAATTGATGGAAATTATTTTTATCGATCAACACCACCTGTACAGGCAAATCTTTTAATTTTTTTATCAGATTTAAACCTGCAAAACCGCCGCCCACAACTACTACAGTGGGTAGCTCTGATTCGGGGACACAAATTCGTCCCTCATCAAAACAATTAATATTTTCGCTGCATTGCATTCTTTAATTTTAAAATTTATTTATATAGTGTTTGCAAGAAAACAATCGAATTTTATAAAATAAATTATTTTGGATGAGATTTTTACTTTTTTGAGATGAAGTGATGCCTGAGCATCAGTAAATTGAAAAAAATGAAAATATCGCCAAAAGAAATATTTTTAATTTTGTAGAGTTTTTTTGCTGACACTATATAGAGTCTGTCCATAAAGTAGGTGTTTGATTCAGAAAGTTCGAATTCAAGGCTTGCGAAGTCATAAAATAAAGGAGTTTACTCTTGTAAATGACTGTTTTTATGATGAGCGTAACGCAGAAGTCGGACTTTATGGACGAACACTATATAGAAAGTATCCCGTTTTCATCTGTTCTTACTTTATACACTTCGTTTACAGGCGAAACGATAATCATCCCATCGCCATGATAACCGGTACGGCCATTTTCCCTGATAATATTTACAACAGATGCAACATGTTCAGCTGCCACCAGGATTTCAAGCTTAATTACCCGGTATGCATCGGCAAATGGGTATTTAGCACTCACATGTTCTTTTTCGTGATCGGAATACTGACCTGTTCCTTCGCACTCCACAAATGTCATGCAGCAGAAACCTTCTTTTTTTAGTGCATCATACACCTCTTCCGATTTTCGGTGCCTGATATAAGCTTTAATTAATTTCATGATAGCATTTTTAAATTTTTATAAACTATTTTACTTTTTCCGAACAATTCACCAGTTCTTTTATTTCGCAACCAGTACATTCTTCCACATTGTTTAACGATTCATCCTCCATCGCACAGGCATGTTCTGTAAATGAGGGTTCTTTGTTGAACAACAATTTAACTCCAAGCGCCAACATTGTAAAGGCAACCAGGAAAACCGATAATATTAATACTTTGAAAAACATAACTAATAATTTAAATGGTTTATTAACTGTTTTGAGGAAGTTGTTTCCCGGGACATTAAGCCCCGGAAAACTTCCAACCTTTTCTCAAGCCAAACTTACTAAACTATTGATTATGAAGTGTTATACAATTTTCAGATTGATTTCCATAATTTTAATGCATATGCCCTTCGTGGCCCGTCATTTCTTTTTTGGTTTCTGTACGATTATACTTGCAACATTCGTTAAGCTTATTATAATCTTCATCTTTAGCTTTGTGCATTTCTGTGTCGTGCCCTGTTTTTACAATAGCCATTTGTATTTTATGGACATCGGTTTTTGAGCCGTCAAAAGAAACAGCTAACATTTGGGTTTTCTCGTTCCAATCGGCAGATTTAACACCTGGCACCTCCAAAGTTGCCTTTTCAATAGCAGTTTCACAGGTACCGCAAGTTCCGTAAACCTTAAATTTTTCGGTTTTAGTGTTTGCAAATACCGTTGTCACACTTATTATTGCGACAACCATTAGGGATAGGACTACTTTTTTATTCATAATATTTCATTTTTAATTTATACATTACTATTGTTTTGTTTCTCAAATTCTTAATTGAAGTAAAATTTAGTTGTTTAAATCACAGCATCCCAATCGTTTGCTGCCAAAATCTTCCTTGTTTTCTTCAGCCATCTTCTTCAGCCTGTTTTTAATGGATTTTTTTTTGTCCATTTTTACAGACAAACCAAAAGTGGATAAGCCATTCACTATCTCTTTTTCGCTAATTTCATAGGGATTATAGATGACATAGATAGATTGTCTCACGCAACTAATTTTGTCGATTCCCTGAGTCGAATTAAATTTCAGCAATAATTCGTTTATTTTTTCATCGGTTATACTTTCGCGGATTTCAAATCTTTTATATTTTAAATAGTTTTCCATAATCTATTTTTTATTAGGTAAAGCATAAACTAAAATTTCACTGCCATTTTGAAAACCTTTTCCTACATTTTTAAAAATCAGAAGTTTGTTTTTCCCTTTTTCTGAGGTAAGTTTCATTTCATGACTATTCGGAACAGAAAGAAGTTTTTGACCACTTTCGTTGATGATGTTTAAAGTAAATTGAACAGCATTGTTCTCAGATTCAGGGTCTTCTTCATTAGGATCGAAATTGTACTTTAAACAAGTATAGACTATTTCAATGTCTTGATCAGGATTAATTATATTTTGAGAAATCATAATTATTTCTTCAAAAAAATGGTTGTTTTCAAGAGGTATTTTAATTGTCTTCCACAGAGAGTTATCTATGTTATAGAAATTTATCTCCTGGGTTTTAGTGCTAAAATTATAGTACTTAATTTCACCATTTTCCAACTGAATGGTTTTGAACTTTGAATTTATTACGCCTTCAAATTCTAATTGAGCAAAACCCGGGAAGGAAAATGAGAATATAAGTGCAAGAACAATTATTGTTGTTTTCATGATTTCCTGTTTTAAAGTGATTGCTTTGCCTGTAAATATTTAACCGTTTCGCTGGTGCTAAGCGGATTGGTTACGTTTCCGGTTCTTAGAAAGAAAATAGTTCTGTTTCCTTCTTTGAAATAGACTGGGCGAAAAGATAGTTCAATAAGTACTGTACAGATTTCTCCTTGTTCAATTTGATGAAACCCGATATGGATTAAAGGACAAATATCCCTCCCAAATTCATTCGAAACTATCGTTATTAATCGTTGTTGAAAACCATCTTTGTTTTTCTTTTTCAAAGAATAATAATCGTTTTCGAGTCCAAGTACTTCTCCGTTATCATTAACGCCAATTATTAATGTGCCTCCTTTACCATTTAAAAATCCTGCAATTGATTTTAGGATTACATGTTCCAGGTTTTTGTCGGTTTTTACCTGTCGGTAATCATGACGTAACGATGATTTGAATTCAACAAATTCATTTTCGCCGCTGGCTATTAAACTTGGAATGCTTTGTTGCAACAACTGCTTTTTCCCTAATAAAAGAAGATTTTTCTTTTTGATTGAAGTATAGTAAAATCCTGAAGCAAGCCCTACAATTAAACCTAAAAATGCATAGGCAAATGCCATGGGCATCATGTGCAGACTGAATGAATGAGCAACTGATTCAGATAAAATATTAAATACTTGTTTCCAATTAAAAACAGCATTGTTTAACTCAAACCAGTTAATGGTCATGCTAAATGGATGAATAATGAAATACCCGATCAATGCACCAATAAAAGAATGAAAGATCAATTCTTTATTTTCCTTCCAACTTGTATAGTCTAAAATTGCTTTCATAATTTTAAAAATAAATAATTAAAGAAACTAAAAGGAGTTCCTCCAACTCCTTCACGGATTGCTCCTTATTTCAGGGTTTCCCTGTTTTCTCCACAGCCCAACATTGCATCCCCAAAATAGGGGTTGCGGATTTCTTTGGTTTCGCTCATCCAGTAAGCACCTTTCTCGCCATTTGCCATGGGGCAATATTGATAGAATGTTTCGGTACTGTTTAAACCAAACGTTTTTAGACTTTTGTAAAATGCCAGGTTGAACTTTGCAAACTCTATTCGTTGCTGTGCGATATCGTTTGATTGTCCAATTGTTTCAATGGGTTGTACTAGTGCGCTGAGTTGCCCCATCCAAACCATGTGGTCGTTGCCTTTTAGCAAGTTCATGTCAACGGCTTTTATGGTGCTTTGTACCTCTTTTGCTGCAGCACTCACTTTTTTTGCATCGCTTGCAACAAAGCCATTTTTCATAACTAAGTATTTATTATAAACCGCTGTGAGCTGCTCAACAAAAGCCGGGGCAGCATCTATTTTCCCCATGCTTTTATTCATTTCTTTGTGTTCTTCTGCTGTCATGGTTTTTTTGTCCCCGCCCATGTCCATTTTCGACATGTCGTGTGGTGTTGAGCCTGCTCCTCCTTCGGGGTTCATCATACTTGGCAGCCCCTGCAACTGCGCGGCAGCATCAATTTTAAATACCCCGTTTGTGGCAATTTCTTCGCCTTCCATCAATCCGCTGGCAATTACATAAAAAGCTCCGGCCTCCGGTCCCAACACCACTTCGCGGTACAAGAACGATGGGTTTTTGCGGTTGGGAACTTTTACATAAACCACCGCACGTTTACCAGTCCAAAGAATCGATGATTTTGGAATAAGTATTTCCGTACTCTTCCCGGCCTTTTTCGATGAAACAATTCCATTAAGGAACATTTCAGGTTTTAGCTCCCTGTTTTTATTCGAAACTTCAACACGGACTTTTGCAATACGGGTTTGTCTGTTAATAAACGGATCGATGTAAGAAACTCTTGCGGTAAAGTTTTTACCCGGGATCGCCTGGACCGTAAATTCAACTTTGTCGCCTAATTTTACCCAGGGCAAGTCACTTTCGTAGGCATCAAACATACCCCAAACATGGGTTAAATCGACTACCCTGAAAAGCGGCATTCCTTCTTTAATATAATCGCCCAGTGCTACGTGGCGCATGGTTACTGTTCCGGTAATTGGAGAAAGTATGTCGAAATAAACCATTGGTTCACCCTCATTTTCGATGGCCGAAATTTGTTCGTCGTTTAAATCCCACAGTCTTAGTTTTGCTTTGGCAGCTTTGTAAAGCGCCGGGCGGCTTTCTTTAAACGAAATAGCTTCGAGCAGCTCACGTTGTGCAGTAACCAATCCCGGAGAATATAGGGTAGCCAGTTTTTCGCCTTTGGTCACTTCCTGCCCGGTGAAATTAACGAACAGCTTTTCTATCCGCCCCCCAAACCGTGCGGTAAGTTCGGCAATATTCCGCTCGTCGGCTTGTATTTTTCCTTGTAGGAAAACCGTTTTTTCGGGAGTCCCTTTGGTAACGATCAAAGTTTCAATGTCTGCCAATTTTGATGCCGATTCCGACAAAACAATTTCGTTTGGATTTACATCGTCCTCGTTAGAACTTAGAGTTGTCAAAGGGATTAAATCCATTGCACAAATCGGGCATTTTCCTGGATGGTCTTGTTTAATTTGCGGGTGCATAGAGCAGGTCCAAATTTCTGCTGCAGTTTCATGATTATGGCCTTCGTGGCCGGCAGCTTCCTGCTGAGCAAGAACTGTAGAATTGTCATTTCCTCCATGGAAAAATAACCAGCCCAGGAACAGGCCAATAACCAGTGTTCCCCCAATCAGGGGAAGGTTTTGTTGTATTTTCTGAATGAATTTTTTCATTGTATTTATTTTATATTGTCTTGTATCTTAAAATCTAATTATCAAATAATCTTTCTTTTTAACGTCCCATTAAATAAACCATAAACGCAATTGCCGCTTGTTTGTCTGCTTTTGCTTTTTCTTCTTCGAGGTTGTACTTTAATACTTTGCGTTCCATACGAAGTATTTCCTCAAAATTTTTGTTACCTGTGGCATATTCTGTTTCTAACAGGGTTAGCGATTTTCGAGCAAACATAAGTTGCGTTTTATACAATTCAATCCGTCTGTTACCATCGAGATAATCTTTCCACCCATTTTCGAAAAGTGTTTCGAGCATATTTGTTTTGCTCTTCTTTTCGTTGGTTTTCGCTTGTTCAAGGTAAACCACTTCTTGTATCATGGCTTTGTACTTATTGCGGTAGAGCGGAATGGTAACACCAACAGTTGGAAAAACAAATGCATCTTTTCCCGACAGGTTTTTATTTCCTTTTCCTATAAATGTGTAATCAAAACCAAGTTTTACATTCGGTTTTCCCATGAGGCCAGCCACTTCGCGTTTATAAGCAAGTGCAGCTTGTTGGAATTCGATGCCGAGCAACTGGTGGTTAAATTGTGCAATGGAATCGAGGGCAGCTTGTTTTGAATACGAAAAATCGGTAGTCCATAAATCGGCAGGAAGTTGTACATGAGTACTACTTTCCACATCTAAAAGATTATTGAAGGCCGTTTCCAAAAACCGTTCTTTGTCTTTTATAAGTGCCAACTGGTTTTCCAATTCATTTATCTCCATTTCAATCCTGTATGCATCAACCATCGATACCAGCCCAGCCTCTATTTTTATGTCGGCAAGTTTTTGGAAGGTATTCAGGATATCGATATTTTCAAGTGTGATTTCCTCCGCTTTTTGGTTGAAATAGAGGTTGAAATAGGCTGCTTTTACATCGTTAAAAAGTTTCGATTTCGATTCTTCGAACAATTCGTATTTTGCTTTTGCAGATTGCACTGCCACATTCTCCCTTGCTTTTAATGTGCCAAACCAGGGGAACATTTGCGATGCGGCAAATTTTAAACGTTGCGGACCAACCCGTGTTTCAACCGGGCTGATAAAATATGCAAAAGCAATTTGCGGGTCGGGTAAAGTATTTACCTGCGGAGCCACTTCGAGGGCTGCCATGTAATCGTTGAATTTTGCTTTTAACCCCGGATTATTCTCCGCAGCAGTTAGCAGATAATCGTTTAACTCACCCTGTGCTGAAACCATAGAAGAAACCAGCAACAAGAACATTCCGATTATTAATTTATAATTCTTCATGGTTTTATGAATTTTGTTTTTTTAATTCTCTTTTTAATTTTCCTTCCTGCCACATACTATAAAGTACAGGTACTACAAACATGGTCATTACCTGAATGAGCATCCCTCCAAACGAAGGAATTGCCATTGGAACCATAATGTCGGAACCTTTTCCGGTAGAAGAAAGGACCGGCAATAAGGCAATAATGGCGGTGGATGCCGTCATCATTGCCGGACGAACACGTTGTGCCCCGGCTTCGAGTACTGAATTTCTAATTTCTGCAACTGTTACAGGATGATTCCGGGCAAAGACTTGTTTTAAATAAGTCCCTATTATCACCCCGTCATCGGTAGCAATACCAAATAGGGCAATAAATCCTACCCAAACAGCTACGCTCAGGTTCACCGTTCCCATCTGGAACAGATCGTGGATGTTTATTCCACCTACATCGAAGTTCATGAACCACGATTGGCTGTACAACCAAATCATGGTAAACCCACCCGAGAAAGCAACGAAGATTCCTGAGAATGTCATCAGCGAAACGGCAATCGAACCAAACTGGAAATAAAGGATGAGCAAAATAAGGATGAGCGAAATCGGTACAACAATCATCAGGCGTTTTGTTGCCCTAATTTGGTTCTCGTAGTTCCCGGTAAAAATGTAGCTCACACCTGCGGGAAGCGAAAATTCCCCGGATTTTATCTTCTCATTCAAATATTTCTGTGCATTTTCCACAACGTCAACCTCGGCATATTGTGGTTTTTTATCGAAAATCACATATCCAACCAAAAAGGTATTTTCACTTTTAATCATCTGTGGTCCGCGCACGTAATGAATGGTAATCAATTCTCCCAATGGAACCTGCGCCCCTGTTGGTGTTGGGATAAGGATTTTTTTCAAATCTTCGGGATTGTCGCGGTACTCGCGTGCATAACGCAAGCGCACCGGATAACGTTCGCGCCCTTCAACGGTGGAAGTAAGTTGCATTCCACCCACGGCACTGCTTAAAACGGTCTGCAAACTTTTTATGCTCAGTCCGTATCGCGCCACGGCCTTACGGTTAATTTCCATTTCGATGTATGGTTTACCAACCACGCGGTCGGCAAAAACCGACATCGGTTCTACACCTTCCACATTTTTTAGGTGGCGTTCAATATCGTAACCCACTTTTTCGATGGTTTCCAGGTCGGGACCAAAAACTTTAATTCCCATGGGTGCCCGCATTCCGGTTTGCAACATCACCAAACGGGTTTGAATGGGTTGCAGTTTCGGGGCTGAAGTCAGGCCGGGAATGGTTGCCTGTTTAATAATTTCCTGCCAAATATCGTCGGGCGAATGAATTTTTTTTCGCCACTGACGAAAATATTCCCCCTTTTTGTCTTCAATTAAATTCGATTTTTTAATCGAACGAAAACCATCTTTTTCGGGATTGTAAGTACTTCCATCCACCAAAACAAATTCTTCGTCATCATTCACTTTAAAGCGAACACGATGCCCGTCTTCATTTAAAATATACTCTGATTTGTAATTGATGACATTTTCGTACATGGAAGTTGGTGCAGGGTCGAGCGCTGAATTAACGCGCCCCCATTTACCAACAACATTTTCTACTTCGGGAATTGAATTTAGTTTTTTATCCAACAACGATATCACTTCGAGGTTTTCGGCAATTCCCGAGTGGGGCATTGTAGTTGGCATAAACAGGAACGAACCTTCATCCAAAGCCGGCATAAATTCTTTACCTACTCCTGGGAAGCGTGCCTCCGCAGATTGCCAGAAACTGGTTTCTTGTATGGATTTCGGCATAAAGCCAAACATTTTTCCCCAGCCCTGCCAGGTCATAATTCGAAATAACACGACTACAATAGGGATGGTTAAAAATTGCCATTTATGGCTCAAACACCATTTCAGAATTGGTTTGTAAAAATGTACAATAGTCATTAATGCCCCAAGTATGGTTCCAACAATTAGGATAACAAACAAAAAGTTGGAGAGGAAACTGTTTCGCGCACCAAGCGGCATCCACATTTTGGCGAGGAAGAAAACAACCACCGACAAGGTCAGCAATATATTTATAAGGTTTGAATTTTTTGAGTTGAGCCACGTCCACTGATTTTCCAACAAATTGTTAATGGCAACAGCAACCAATATCAGCGCAATCAAATTACCGGTCAATACCAGTAGTGTTACACCGGCAATGGCAAGTATAAAGTTGAAAACTATTTTCAGTTTCTTTTTATCGAAACGAATGGAGAACACGAGGTTGGCCAGTGCCGGAATAAAAATTAGTCCGATAACCAGGGCCGACAACATGGCAAACGTTTTAGTAAAAGCCAAGGGCCTGAACAATTTTCCTTCGGCAGCCTGCATGGCAAATACAGGCAAAAAGCTTACTATGGTTGTGGCTAAAGCTGTTATTACCGCACTTGCCACTTCAACAGTGGAATCGTAAATTACTTTTACCAATTGTTTTCCACGGACTCCTATATTTTTTGCCATCTCGAGATGACGAACGATATTTTCGGTAAATACAATCCCCACATCTACCATCACCCCAATTGCAATTGCAATTCCCGAAAGGGCAACAATGTTGGCGTCCACACCAAAGCGGCGCATAAGAATAAAAGTCATTAACACCCCTATTGGCAGTAAACTGGAGATAAGGAATGAAGCACGCAGATTTAAAACCAATACAATTACCACGAGAATACTAATAAGTATTTCCAGCGAGAGGGCTTCTTCCAAAGTTCCAAGTGTTTCTTTTATTAATCCGGTGCGGTCGTAAAAAGGAACAATCGTAACTTTCGATACCGTTCCGTCAGCCAGTGTTTTTGAGGGCAGGCCGGCGGCTATTTCGGCAATTTTTTCTTTTACATTTTTTATGGCTTCCATGGGGTTGGCTCCATAACGGGCAACTACCACGCCACCCACGGCTTCCGAGCCACCTTTGTCGAGCCCGCCACGCCGTGTGGCAGGGCCAAAATTAATTTTTGCAACATCTTTTAAACGGATGGGGACATTGTTGTGGACCGCAACAACACTTTGTTCTAAATCTTCGAGGCTTTTAATATATCCCAATGCCCTGATTAGGTACTCTACCCGGTTAAATTCGATGGTACGTGCCCCAATATCGAGGTTACTGTTTTTCACAGCTGCCATTATCTGGGAAATATTCACCCCTTGAGCTTTCATGGCATTTGGGTCGATATCGATTTGGTATTCTTTCACAAAACCGCCAATTGAAGCCACCTCGGCAACACCTTTTGCAGCCGTTAAGGAATAGCGGACATAGAAATCCTGGATGGTGCGCAGTTCTTGCGGGTCCCAACCACCGGCAGGGTTCCCGTCTTTGTCGCGCCCTTCGAGGGTGTACCAGTAAATCTGTCCAAGAGCAGTGGCATCGGGACCAAGTGCCGGGGTAACTTCTTCGGGCAAAGTCCCATTTGGCAACGAATTTAGCTTCTCCAGTATCCGTGTCCGTCCCCAATAAAATTCGATGTCTTCATCGAAAATAATATAGATGCTCGACAACCCGAAAATGGAGTTGCTACGGATGGTTTTTACTCCGGGAATACCCAGCAGCGAAGTGGTTAACGGATACGAAATCTGGTCTTCGATATCCTGTGGCGACCGCCCGGGCCATTCGGTGTAAACAATTTGCTGGTTTTCGCCAATATCGGGAATGGCATCCACCGGCACCGGGTCGGATGGCAAAATACCGGTATGCCAACCAAATGGGGAGTTTACAATCCCCATTGCAATAATTACAATTAGAATAAGGAATGTTACTAACTTGTTTTCAAGAAAGAAACGAATAATTTTATTAAGCATTGAATTAAAATTTATGAAACAATAAATGATAAATATTAAAATAAATGTACGACAATTTAAACAATAAGCAACATCAATTTACCATAATATTTTCATAAAAGATATGACTGTTTCAAAGAGAGGGCAGTTTGGATATTTTTAGGAAGGGGATCGTTAAATGTAATTGTGCAAACTGGTTCATTTTCTGTTTGCCATTCGTTTAACAACAAAAATACATCGGCAAACATTAAATCGAGCGATGCAAGCGGTGGAGTATTTACTACTTGAGAAGCAGAAAAATCTTCTTTTAACTGGTAAAAACTGGTTTCGTTGTGGCAGCATCCCGCCATGTCGCAACAAGGTTCATCCTCGGGAGAAAGAGATACCGACATAAGCGAACCACCACAATAATGCTTTGAAATAGCCACTCCCATTGTTGTTGCCAACAGCAGGATACTTAAAATAATATGGCTTAATTTTTTCAGCATTATTTAAAATTATTCAACAAAAGTAGTTTTTAATATCAAACTACAGGTATATAATTTTGAAAAAGAAGTATATAATTTTGTAGTTTATTATATCTCATCCAACGATTTACGGCTTTTATTGTTCATTCTTTTGAATTCAGAAGGAGTCATTCCGATCTCTTTTTTAAACTGGGAAGAGAGATGCTGGTTGCTACTGTATTCTAACTTGAAAGCAATTTCGCTAACGGAAAGTTCATCGTAAATTAGCAGCTCTTTTACCTTTTCTATTTTTTGCCGGATAAAATATCTTTCGATAGTAATTCCTTCTACTTCTGAAAAAGTTTTGCTCAGCGATGAATATTCATTACCTGTTATTTTTGATAAATGGGAAGACAAACTCTTCTTTTCAAGACTTTGCCCTCTTTGATGGACCAACTTAATTATTTCCGATTTTACTTGTGAAATAAGCTGCGTTTTTCTATCGGTAAGTAATTCGAACCCATTTTCATTTAATGTTGCACTAAATTGTTGCAATAACTTTTCATCCGGTTTCGATTTTAAAACTACCTTTCCCAATTTAATCGAAACAATTTCCATTTGAAGTTTTGCCAACTCCTCGCTAACCGTTTTTATGCAGCGCGGGCAAACCATGTTTTTTATGAAAAGGTGATGTTCTGGCATTGTTGTTAATTGAATTTCATTATTATTTACTGAGCATTATGAATTTTGTATAAAACTAACTTAAATTTTGGCACAACTGGCAAAATTAGGTGCCAGTATGTTTTCCGGGCACCTAAAACTAAGGGATTGTAAAAAAATAAATATAGAAACTAACGAAGTCTGAATATACAAAAAAGGTCAGGTTTTAGTTCCTGACCCTTACAAAACTATTTTCTTAAAATAGTTTATATCTGGAAATTTTTCAATCCAGCGAAATCGAGGGTCGCAAAATAATCTTCAATTGTTTCTGCACGGCGGATTTCTGTTACTTCACCATTTTCGCGTAACAATAGTTCTGCCGATTTTAGTTTTCCGTTGTAATTAAACCCCATAGAATGACCGTGTGCTCCGGCATCGTGAATTACAACAATATCGTTTGGTTCAAGTTCTGGCAACATTCTGCCAATGGCAAACTTATCGTTGTTTTCGCACAGCGAACCGGTTACATCGTATTTTTCTGTAGCGGCTTCATTTTCTTTTCCAACTGCGCTAATGTGATGATATGCACCATACAATGCGGGTCGCATTAAATCTACCATACAAGAGTCGAGTCCAACAAAACTTTTATAGGTGTTTTTAATGTGCCTTACTTTTGTTACCAAATATCCGTAAGGACCGGTAATTGCACGTCCCAATTCAAAGAATATTTTCAACGGAGCCAACCCATTTCCAACAATCATCTTGTTGAACAGCTTTTCAATTTCGGCACTCACATATTCCAAATCAACTGCCTTTTCTTCCGGTTTATACGGTATTCCAATACCTCCGCCAAGATTGGCAAATTCAATTTTAACTCCGGTTTCTTCGTAAACTTCAACAATTAATTTGAAAAGCAATTCAGCAGTTTCAATAAAATAATCAGGATCCAATTCGTTGGATGCAACCATGGTATGAATCCCAAAATGTTTCACCCCTTTTCCTTTTAAAATGCGGTATCCCTCAATTATTTGATTGTGGGTAAACCCATATTTCGCATCTTCGGGATGTCCGATAATTAGGTTGCCCTGTTTTAAATCGCCGGGATTATAACGCATACAAATGGTTTCGGGCAATCCAACATTTTCTTCCAAAAAATCGATGTGCGAAATATCGTCCAAATTAATTATGGCGCCTAAATTTTTTGCCAACTGAAACTCGTATGCAGGAGTATCGTTTGAAGTTAGTATAATTTCATCTCCGCTCATCCCAACTCGTTTGGCTAACTCCAATTCCGCCACCGAACTACAATCAATACCAAAACCCTCTTCCCGCAATATTTTCATTAAGTAAGGATTGGGTGCAGCTTTTATGGCGTAATATTCCTTAAACCCTTTGTTCCACGAAAAAGCTTTTTTGAAATTCCGGGCATTTTCCCGAATTGCTTTTTCATCGTAAATATGAAATGGGGTGGGGTGGATTTTAATTATATTTTTAATTTGTTCTTTCGAGAATGGTAATTTTTTTGCTGCCATAATTTTAAATACATTTTTTTGAAAACACAAATTTACAACTTATCGCGAATATTGTAGAATTAATCTAAATAAAGGGCAGTGAATTTTGAAATCAGTTAACTTGCTGCTTTCAAATTTATTGGGATAATAATGGATTAGCTGAAGGGTTGATTGAGTGAAGGATTTAAACTAAGGAACTGTTACGCAATAAGATAAACAATTTGTGCAAAGGCATTTTATTCTTCAACAACTTGAAAAATCAGCAAATAGCGTGGTATTTAAGGATTTTTTCAAGAAAGTTAAAGGGCGAAAGAACAAACACAAATTATCAGGCTAAACAACTACTTGTTAAAATAGTTTTGTATTTTTTGAATTATGGACAATAAAATAAACATTGACAATATATCACTGTCATCCGGGAGTTTTTGAGAAAATAAATCTTCAAAATTTTATTGTGTACATAATCAAATAGTTATACTGAATAAATCTGCCTGAACTGGTAATTTATCTACATCGAATAACATTTTCCCTTGTGGTATTTCCACTTTTTGAACCTTTCCGTTTATGCTGCAAATGCACTCAAAGTTCAGGTAGTGGAGTAAACAAATGCGTACCTTTTCACAAAAATTATTGAACACAGTTTTCCTTTTGGCTTTATTACGAAATAAGTTGGACAAAGCTGGCGATGTTATTTTGAGCGATAACAAGGCAAAAAACGCAGTCATAGCCTTAGCTATAGCGAGGTTTTTAACGAAGTTAGCGTGCTAAAGAACGAGTTAAAACGGTCAGGTTATTTCATTACAATCCATTAAATATTTTAGTAAAAAAACACTTCCGTATTTTTTTATATTGATTCCTTTCAACCCTTGTATAGAAACTGCCTTTTTTACTGGATTTTTAGGCCTGGTATATGATCGTTTTTGCCGTAACTGTTTTTTTTCTTTATCCCAGTAACTTTCCACTATACAGGTATTTTTTGCCCTTTATTTTTTGTTCAACTATATATGCCATCGTTAGTAACTTATTAATAACTATTTTATTGGCAATAATACACAT
>JAKIST010000056.1 GCA_021648495.1 Draconibacterium sp. | reverse complement strand
ACAATATTTTGGGCAAAGACGCGGCAAAAAACACAAGCATAGCAGGGTTACGGTGAGTATTTTTAACAAAGTATGTGTGCAAAAGATGTTCATAAAAACCGGAAGTTATTTTTGAGCAAGCCCTAAGCAGACGGTTTTATACGTTTACACGATTGTATTTCTGCTTGTAATCATTGGGTGATAATCCAGTGTATTTTCTAAAAATATCACGAAATGCTTTTGTAT
Source organism: Draconibacterium sp. (assembly GCA_021648495.1). Classification (GTDB taxonomy): domain Bacteria; phylum Bacteroidota; class Bacteroidia; order Bacteroidales; family Prolixibacteraceae; genus Draconibacterium. The sequence goes on along the minus strand of JAKIST010000056.1, from coordinate 15,368 downwards.
CGGAGTATCCAACATTGTACATTACTTCCATTATATTTTCGCGATACGATTCGAATGACTTTTTAGCGGCCTCGACTTTTACACGCTGAATATATTCCGAAGGTGGACATCAGTTTAAGGAACTATGGCATAGTTCACTACTTACAATTTTATCAATTCAATGTTTTTCTCAAAATCTGAATTCTATTAAATAGGAAAATAACTATGGGGGAAGTAAGTGGGACTATTTAATATTCTTTATGCCTGCTGAGTTTTAACCCGCTCGAACTATTTTTATTGCACCAAAAGGAAGATTCTACTTTTATCAATTGCAATACTTTTTCAATTGTCTGGTTAATTTTTAATTGAAAAAGACAGTGAACATGATTATTATGTCCAAAAACAAATTCCATAAGAATTTCTTTTTCTAACCTCTCATTCCAATCACTTAAACAGTAATCTACAAATTTATTACTATCACGATATAATCTTATGGTTCAATAAAAGGAAATCGAACTTCCCCGCTTTCGCATGAGATATCATTTAATTAGATCATTCATCGAAAAAAAACTTATCTAAGCTACCCGAAAAAGGATTGCTGCACATTTTGGTAAAATACACTTCGGCTGGTATAACGTTAAATGAAAATGCCAATCCAACAGTTCGGACGGACTTTGAAGGTTTTCTCAATAAAATGATTCCTGAAAACGACTCGGTTTATGTGCATACTTACGAAGGTAGCGACGATATGCCCGGGCATTTAAAATCATCGGTAATTGATGCTGAACTTACCATTTCAATTACTAATTTTCACCTGATTTTAGGAACTTGGCAGGGCTTTTATTTTTGTGAATTCCAAAATTCTGGTGGTACCCGACAGTTGGTTTTAACTGTTTACAGTTAATTTTTCGGTTTTTTATAATAAAGCGAAGAAACAATTCTCTCGGCTACGATAAACTTTTGACAGTTTTAGAAAGGAAGCATGATTTTCGGAGATCGGTTTTTCTTGTTTCGGTATTCCGACTTCTGACTTCGGTCGCCTAATTGAAGGTTATTGTATCTGAATTTAATTTGTAGTGGAACACTATACTTTCAGCCCATAGTATTCTATTTTTCAGGTTGAACATCCCAACCAAAATCAATATATTCCCATTCGAAATCTTCGCCCGAAACATCAACTTTTACAAATCCTTCTTCCATTCCGTACCGCGTTCCTTTCCACCAGTTCGACGAAACAGCACCGCCGGTAATATAATGAATGCCGTTGTAATTAATATCTTCGAGAAAATGTAAATGGCCCTGCAAAACCAGCTTAACATTATACTGCTCCAGAATTTGTATTATTTCGTGTGCATTTGTAATAACAGAACCTGGCATGAAACCCTCGGTTGGCCCTTTCATAATTTGATTTCCTACGCTAAGCAGCGGGATATGTGTACTTACCACAACCGGTTTATTTTTTCCTGCACTAGCCAAATCCTGTTTTAACCATTCAATTTGAACAGAATCAACAAAACCATAATAGTGCCGGTCGCCGGTAAAACCAATACCGTCTAAAACTACAAAATGCCAGTTCTTGTGGTCGAAAGAGTAGTATCTTTTTGATAATCGGTTTTCGTACATTTTTTTACCGTATTCTTCGTGATCTGGGTTGATCCCACTTTTTTCATATAACCCAAAAACCTCGTGATTTCCCATGGTTGAATAAATGGGCATTTTAAGGTTTTTAACTGTTTCTTCGAATAAGTTGTACAAACTGTCGCTTCGGCCATAAGTTTGCCCTAACGCATCCATAATATTATCGCCCCCGGTCAATACAAAATCGGGTGCCAGATAATTGATTGTATCAATGGCCTGAAGAAGTCCTTCGGTTGCATGTAGCTCAGGTTCAACATGAATATCGGTCATAAACACGAAAGAAAATTTCTCCTGTTTTTTAGTTTTGTTATTTTTGGAAATTGCTTGAAAACTCAGAATTAAGATACCAATTAAAAAGAAGATTGTAAATTTTTTCATTTCAGTTTTTTTCGTTGAATTTAATTTTTTTAAATTAAAACATTGTCCTTTTCTCAATAAAATAATTAAGAAAATATTTTATTGAGGGTTGAGTTTTTTATGGAAATTACATTCTAAACCTAAATAATTCACAAATTGTTCTATTGCAAAGCCAAACTACTGTGATTAAAGGCAATGTTCATTTTCTGATTCTTGAAATAGCTAAGGCATTGTTACGAAATAACATCGCCAGCTTTGTCCAATTTATTTCGTAATAATCCCTAAGGCTATTCCTGTGAATCAGAAATTTGCGCTCACCTTTACTCTTTGCATTTTACCTTTTCATAACGAAAACTTATGAATCAATTAGGTTAAAATTGTTTATTTTGTACTTTCATAAAAAATTGAGCTATGAAAATAGAAGCGGATCAATTTGAACCGGAGGAGCTAAAAGAAATGGATGTTTTCTCCTAACCAATTTGGGAACACAAAGAGGATAAATTTGATTGGTATTAAATAAAACCGAAAAATGCGTAATAATAGCTGGAGAAGCCACTATAGTTCCCAAATTTGAATCAATTACGATTCGGCCCGGTAATTTTGTAACTTTTACTGAAGGGGTGGAATGTGTTTGGGACATCGATTCAGCAATAAAAAAACACTACTCTTTTGAGTAAATTAAAATTAATTATATGAAGAATATTTTGGTAGTACTTTGCTTTTGTGCACTGACGATTAATGGGTTTGCCCAGGAGACTGAAAACGAAAAGGCAACGCGAATGAAATGGTTCGAAGATGCAAAATTGGGTATTTTCATTCATTGGGGAATTTATTCGGTTAATGGTATCGACGAAAGTTGGTCGTTTTATAATGGCTACATTTCTTACGACGATTATATGGACCAGATAAATGGTTTTACAGCAGCAAATTACCATCCCGAAAAGTGGGCAAAATTGTTTAAAGAGAGTGGCGCAAAATATACAGTAATAACAACAAAACATCACGATGGGGTTGCATTGTGGGATACAAAATGTAGCGACCACAATGTAGTTGATCAATCTCCTGCCAAAAGAGATTTGATTAAACCCCTGGTGAAAGAGCTTCGGAAAAACGGTTTGAAAGTTGGATTATATTATTCACTTTTAGACTGGTCGCACCCTGATTACCCAAATAAAACCAAAGAAATAAAACGCTATACAAACGATTCGGCACGATGGAACCGATTTGTTGATTTTAATTTTTGCCAGTTGGAAGAGTTGTCTAAACAATTTAAACCCGATTTGTTTTGGTTCGATGGAGATTGGGAACAATCTGCTGAAAAATGGCGGGCAAAAGAGTTGAGCGAAAGTCTGCGTGGCTGGAACAAAAATGTAATTTTGAACAGTCGGATTCAAGGATACGGCGATTATGCAACACCAGAGCAAGGTTTGCCAATTACCCGCCCCAATAACCGATATTGGGAGTTGTGTATGACCATGAACGATAGTTGGGGATACCAACACAACGATAAAAACTACAAAACTCCAAATCAGGTTATTCGTATTTTGGTTGATTGTATTAATAAAGGTGGAAATTTGTTGCTCGATATTGGACCAAAAGCTGATGGTACTATTCCCGACGAACAAGTAAATATTTTAAAAGAGTTAGGGCGTTGGACAAATAAACATGCCGAAGCAATTTATGGTTCGCGCGCTGGAATCCCGTTCGAACATTATTACGGGCCAACTGCTTTAAATAAAAAAGGGGATATTTTATATCTTTTTGTTCCGCACAAACCAAACGGATCGTTAATTTTGAAAGGCATAAAAAATAAAATCAACCGCATGTGGGTGGTCGGTAATGGAACAAAATTAAATTGGGACGTAAAAATGAAACAGTACTGGAGTGCAGTTCCGGGAATTGTTTACATCGATGTTCCTGAAAAAGTATTGGACGAGCAAGTTACTGTAATTGCCGTTCTTTTAGATGGGAAAATTGATTTATACCGCGAAAAAGGGCAGGTGTTAGAAAGTAATTAGTGTTTGTCCATAAAGTCCGACTTCTGCGTTACGCTTGACAGAGAAACAGTCATTTACAAGAGTAAACTCCTTTATTCTCTGACTTCGCAAGCCTTGAATTCGAACTTTCTATTCCAAACACTTTACTTTGTGGACAGACTCTAATTAGCTTTAAATTATTTCATTTCGAGAGTTCAACCAAAGATTCTATGCACAATATAATTCTGAAAGAAGGCTCAATTTTACTGTCATTTCGACGAGGAACGAGGAGGAATCTATCCCAACAAAATAGATTTCTCATTCGTGCCTCATTCGAAATGACAGGAAGATACTGATCCGTCAGTTGACGTATTCAGTGTCTTTGAAATAAAATATGTCAATATTAACAAAGTGAAAAATCTGTTAGTTTGAAACAGACAACCTCATTTTTCCACATTTAAAAAGCCGCTTATGTTTATGTAATTGTTAAAGTATTTCCCTCTTTTACAACATTATATTTTTTTAGGCTTGTTGGTGCAGGTCCATTTGTTACACTTCCCGAAGTGGAAAATTTAGAACCATGACATGGACAAACTAATTCAGTAGTTCCAGAGTTGTATCCAACGGTACATCCGCTGTGCGTACAAACATTTGAAAGGGCGATGTAGTTTGTGTCGCTTGTTCGTATAATTATTATCTCTCCTTTATTCACCGATCCTCCAACCGTACCTAAAGCTGAATATGCCGGCAGGCTTAAATCGACTACGATTCCATTTTGGTCGTTATTTCCTCCCTCACCTAGCGTTTCGTCTTTAGAACATCCACTGAACAAAACGGGAGCAGTAAGTAATATGCTTCCACCAATTGCAAATTTTTTTATAAAATCTTTTCTTTCCATTTTTTATAATATTTCAGGTTAAATTCTTGCACTAAAAACAAGTATTCTTTTATCAATTCGCCCAGTATTTGTATAATGTGTTTGGTCGAGCCGGAAAATCTACTTCTATATTCAAAATCATGCTGAAATAAAAAGTAAATGGTTGTGATTTAAATACAGTTTTAATTAGAACACCTAAGAGCCTTTTAATGTTCAGCTTGACGAATGAAAGTTGAATTACTTACAAACATTTTAAGTTATTTTAAAAAAATTATAGGTTATGTTCAAAATCAATTGATTTGAATGTTTCAAAAACAGAGATAAACTTTAGATTTGCACTATAAAAATTGAAGAAGCTCATAAACAATAAAAACTATATTTTGTTTCTTCAATAAAAATTAAGGATGAGGTTGTCTAAAGTTGAAGGGGATTTTCGAGAGGAATATATTGGTTTTAGTGGCGAAGCTCGGTTTTTATTGCATAGCCTTAGCTATGGAATAAAAATTAGCTGAAGTCCAATGAAATCAAGATGTTTATCGCAGATTCTCATTTTTAACTTTAGACAACCTCAATAAATAAAATCAACGATGGATAAATTTTCGTCAGTGGGAAACCAGGAACTGCAAGCAATTGAAGATCTGTATCAAACATACTTAGAAAATCCTGAATCGGTGGATGAAAGTTGGCAACAATTTTTTGCCGGTTTTGAATTGGCCCGTAAAAATTATCCCGAAAAGCCTTCAATAAAATCACTTGGTAACATTGACAAAGAATTTGCTATTTTAAATTTGATACATGGTTATCGGCAGCGTGGACATTTGTTTACTAAAACAAATCCGGTGCGGGCACGTAGAAAATACTCACCAACTCTGGCAATAGAAAATTTTGGCTTAGATACAAAAGATTTGGAAACTACATTTCAAGCAGGCAACGATATTGGGATTGGCCCGGCAAAATTAAAAGATATTGTTGAACACCTCGAAGCTACTTATTGTCATTCAATTGGGGTTGAATATGTTTACATGCGCCATCCTGAAGTAATTCAATGGTTGAAAGAGCGCATGGAAAGTACCCGTAATTCACAAATATTTTCGGATGAAAAGCGGAAGCATTTTTTTTACCACCTTAAATTAGCCGTAGGTTTCGAGAATTTCATACATAAAAAATTTGTTGGGCAAAAACGGTTTTCCCTCGAAGGCGCCGAAACTTTAATCCCATCGTTGGATGCAGTAATTGAAAGAGGTTCTGAACTCGGGATTGAGGAGTTTGTAATTGGAATGGCACACCGAGGGCGCTTAAATGTGCTGGCCAATATCCTGGAAAAACCCTACGAAAATATTTTTAAAGAATACACTGGGAAAGAGTATGAGGACGATATTTCGCAGGGCGATGTTAAATACCATTTAGGATACGAAAATGAGGTAGTTACCGATTTGGGAAAAAAGGTAAAATTAAAGCTGATGCCAAATCCCTCACATCTCGAAACAGTAGCACCGATTGTTGAAGGGATGGTAAAATCTCAAATTAACTCGGTTTTTAATAACGATTACAATAAAGCTGCCGCAATAGTAATCCATGGCGATGCTGCAATTGCAACGCAAGGTGTTGTTTACGAAACCACGCAAATGTCGCAGTTAGATGGATATCGGACAGGCGGCACAATTCATTTGGTAATAAATAATCAGGTTGGTTTTACTACTACATATTTAGAAGCCCGCTCAAGCACCTATTGCACCGATGTGGCAAAAGTTACCCGTTCACCCGTTTTTCATGTAAATGGCGACGATGTGGAAGCCCTTATTTTTACGGTAAAACTGGCAATGGAATTCCGTCAGAAATTCCATTCCGATGTTTTTATCGATATCCTGTGTTACCGAAAATATGGGCACAACGAAGGTGATGAACCGCGTTTTACGCAACCATTATTGTATAAAGCAATTTCTAAACATCCAAATCCGCGCGATATTTATTCCGAAAAATTGAATGATTTGGGAATTATGACACGCGAAGAGTCGCGCAAAGAGATAAAGGAATTTGATGCATTTCTGGGCGGTAAATTAAAAGATTCTGAAAAAATAAAAAAACTTAAAATTCGAAAGTTCCTTTTGAACGAATATAAGAATTATGAGATGCCGCAAAAGGCTTCTTTTAATGTGCCTGTAGAAACGGGTGTAAATTCAGAAATACTATTTGAAATCGCCGATAAATTAAATACCCTTCCAAAAGAATTGGCATTTTTCAAAAAAGTAAACCGCATTCTTTCCGACCGTAGGATGATGATGTTGGACGACCGCTTGGACTGGGCAATGGCAGAACTTCTGGCTTATGGAACTTTGGTTTCCGAAGGTCATCCGGTTCGGTTAAGCGGCCAGGACAGCGAACGTGGGACTTTTGCGCACCGTCATGCCGCTTTTGTTGTGGAAGGAACCGACGAAAAATATTTCCCCTTGAAACATATCGCTGAAAACCAGGCCACGTTCCATGTTTATAATTCGCTGCTTTCGGAATATGCAGTTTTGGGTTTCGAATACGGTTACGCGCTGGCACAGCCCAACGGGTTGACCATTTGGGAAGCACAGTTTGGCGACTTTCTCAACGTGGCTCAAGTAATAATAGACCAGTATATTTCTTCTGCAATCGAGAAATGGGGCTTGATGAATGGTTTGGTTTTGTACCTTCCACACGGTTTCGAAGGGCAGGGACCAGAACATTCAAGTGGCAGGATTGAACGTTTTTTGGAATTGGCAGCCAATAATAACATGCAGGTTGTGGTACCGACCACTCCGGCAAATATGTTTCATTTGTTGCGCCGCCAGGTGAAAATGAAAATGCGTTTGCCTCTGGTGATTTTTACACCAAAAAGTTTGTTGCGCCATCCAAAAGTTCAATCAAAAGTTAAAGAGCTGGCAACCGGCTCGTTCAAAGAAATTATCGACGATAAAATGGCGAAGCCAGATTTGGTTGAAAAAATTGTATTTACTTCGGGAAGATTGTACTACGACCTTGAAAAATATAAAGTTGAAAATGGAATTATGAATGTTGCCGTAATTAGAATGGAGCAAATTTATCCGATTCCAAAGAAGCAAATCAACCAAATTATTAAAAAATACCAAAAATCAACAGAATTAATTTGGGCACAGGATGAACCGGAAAATATGGGGGGCTGGCCATTTGTTAACCGAAAGTTGAGTCGTTTTGGATTTAAAGTTGTTTCGCGGCCAGAGAGTGCAAGCCCGGCGGTTGGGTTGATGGAGAAGCATAAATTAGGGTTGGACAAAATTCTTGAATCAGTTTTTAAAGTAAACGAAGTTGTTGAATAGAACTTGAAATAAAAAAATACAATAAATCAAATTCATAAAATATAATTCATAAAATGCTTGTTGATTGAAAATTAGTTTTTGATTATTGTTTGAAATTTGGAGCTTGTATTTTGGAATTTATATTTTTATAATTTATTGGTTTTTGTCAAAAATAAAAAAGATGATAATTGAAATTAAAGTTCCCAGTCCGGGAGAATCGATAACTGAAGTTGAAATTGGCTCGTGGCTTGTTGACAACGGTGCTGTTGTTGCCAAAGATCAGGAAATTGCAGAAGTGGAATCCGATAAAGCTACGCTCACAATTATCGCAGTTGAAAGTGGCAAAATAGAAATTAAAGCTACCGAAGGCGAATCTGTTGAAGTTGGATTTGTAGTTTGTACTATTGATACAAGTTTTGCTTTGGAAGAAAGTTCTCAGTCGCAGTCGCAGTCGCAGTTAGCAGTTGAAGAAAAGCATCCAGTATCCAACATCCAGCATCCAACATCCAGCATCGAGCGTCCGGGAACTTTAAAAGTATTTGATAAAGTTAAAGTTACATCGGTAGCAAAAGAGATGATGAAAGAACACGGACTTTCGGTTAACGATATAATTAACGGTGTAAAACGGCTGGGCAAGAAAGAGGTTGAGGCAGTAGTAAATACACCGCAAACGAACGCTGTTCCTACAATTCAGCAAAAAGGGGCATCCCGTAAAATCGACCGTCAAAAAATGTCGGGTTTACGCAGGAAGTTAAGCAAGCGCTTGATTTCGGTGAAAAACGAAACTGCAATGTTGACTACTTTCAACGAAATTGACATGGGTTTTGTAATGGATTTGCGCAAAAAGAACCAGCAAAAATTTATTGAAACGCATGGGTTTAAACTGGGATTTATGTCATTCTTCACAAAAGCCGTGGCAATTGCAGCCAAAGCATTTCCAATGGTAAACGCCCAACTTGATGGCGAAGAAATTGTTTCGCCACAATTTGTAGATGTTGGAATTGCAGTTTCAACTCCAAAAGGTTTGATGGTTCCAATTGTACGAAATGCAGAAGTTAAATCTATCCCTCAAATTGAATTGGAAATAAAACAACTCGCTGAAAAAGCCCGTACTAAAAAAATATCGGTTTCAGAATTAACAGGCGGAACGTTTACAATTACCAACGGTGGAGTTTTTGGTTCCTTGCTTTCAACACCAATTATTAACCCGCCACAATCTGCTATTCTCGGAATGCACAACATTGTGGAACGCCCAGTTGCTGTTGACGGTAAGGTGGTAATCCGCCCAATGATGTACACCGCACTATCATACGACCACCGGGTAATCGACGGAAAAGATTCAGTAGGCTTTTTGGTAAAAGTTAAAGAGATGATTGAGAACCCGGAACGCATGTTCACCGGCGGGCAGGATGCCGGGAAATTGTTGCTGGGAATTTAATCTTTGGAGGAAACTTCTTCACCCGTTGACTTTCCTTCACCGGGTGAATATTAAAATAAAGACATTAATATTTTTAAATTATGAATATTCTGTACCTCAATGATATTAATTATTCAAAGGTGAAAAAGCAATTCAATAAAACGGTTGAATTTCTTAAAAATAATGATTTCGATTCTGCTGAAATAAAAAAATTGACGAACAACGGATATTATAGGGCGAAGTTGGATTACGAAAACCGTTTACTTTTTAAATTTGCCAAATACAATAGTCAAACCTATATTTTGCTGTTGGAAGTAATCTACAACCACGCTTACGAAAAATCACGATTTTTGAGAGGGGCAAAAATTGACGAGAGTAAACTGAAGGTCCTAAAAAGTGAAAAGCAAGTACCCGAAGAAGAAACAGTTGAACTGAATTATGTAAACCACAAAACCAACAAGTTTCATTTACTAAACAGAGTACTGTCTTTTGATGGTTTTCAGCAAAATATTTTTACCATTAAACCGCCCGTAGTTATTGTTGGATCGGCTGGTAGCGGCAAAACGGTACTTACACTTGAAAAAATAAAACAACTAAAAGGAAATGTATTGTACATTACCTTATCACCTTTTCTTGTGGATAATTCTTCGAGACTTTATTATTCCGATAATTATGTGAATGAAAAACAGGATGTTGATTTTCTGAGTTTTAAAGAATACCTCGAAACGTTAAAAGTAATTCCCGGCAAAGAAATTGATTTCAAAAATTTCGATAACTGGTTACAACCCCGGAAACATTCCTTCGGCATAACAGACGGCCACAAACTGTTTGAAGAATTTAAGGGTGTAATAACCGGGCTCGACATAACTAAACCATTTCTAAGTAAAAATGAGTATTTGGGGTTGGGCGTTAAACAATCCATCTTTCTTAAAAATGAACGCAAAAAAGTTTATGAAATATTTACAAAATACCTTGATCTTTTAAACGAGAATAATTTTCACGATCTGAACATCGTATCGTTTCAATGGCTCAAACACAGCCACGTAAAATATGATTTTATTGTAATAGATGAAGTACAGGATTTCACAAATATTCAATTATATCTTGTTCTCAAATCGTTGATAAAACCTGGGAATTTTATGCTTTGCGGCGATTCAAACCAGATTGTCCACCCTAACTTTTTTTCGTGGACAAACATAAAAACCATGTTTTATAAACATGACATTACTGGAAGTAATATTAATGTATTGCGGACAAACTACCGGAACTCTACGGATGTTACAGCTATTGCCAATAAACTGTTGATGATAAAAAATGCCCGTTTTGGCTCGATCGATAAAGAGAGTAACTTTCTGGTAGAATCTCTGGAAGAAAACAAAGGTCGCGTGAATTTTTACATTGATACCGCCACCCGGCGAAAAGAGCTGAACGACAGCACAAAGCTATCAACCAAATATGCTTTGCTCGTTATGACCAAGGAGGAAAAAGCTGCTGCCCGGAAAACATTTAAAACCCCGCTTATTTTTTCTATTCATGAGGCTAAAGGGCTTGAATATGAAAATATTATCCTTATCAACTTTATTAGCAACAACAGCCGGGAATTTAATGAAATAGTACAGGGTGTTGCTAAAGAAGACCTCGACAATGAAGATATTGATTTTTCGCGTGGCAAAGATAAGGCCGATAAGTCGCTTGATGCTTTTAAGTTTTACATCAATTCGTTGTATGTTGGTATAACCCGATCAATCAAAAACCTGTACATTCTCGAATCATCAAAAAAACATGGTATCTTATCTCTTCTCGATCTTGTTGAAACAAAAGAACATATAAAAATAAAGACTGAAATTTCATCTCTCGCCGACTGGAAAGAAGAGGCCCGGAAGCTTGAAATGCAAGGAAAAAAGGAACAGGCCGATGATATTAAAAAGAATATTTTGGAACTCAAAAAACCGGACTGGGAACCGATAACTTATGAAAACATTGCCGAGCTGAAAAAGAAAGCATTGGATCCGAATGTGTACAACAAAAAAGCAAAAGATCTCTTGTTTATGTATTCCTTGTTGTACAACGACCAAAACAGTATTGACAGTTTGGCTAAATTAAAATATAAAAAAGCGGAACATCCCGAATTTGAGCGAAATTCCATAAATAGAAAATACTATAGTAATTACAACAACGACAATGTAAAGGGAGTTGAACAGAATATAAAAAAGTATGGCGTTAATTATCGCGATCAGTTTAACCTTACACCTTTACTTGCAGCAGCTGAAAATGGTAGTGTGAAAGTAGTTGATTTCTTGCTGGAGCAAAATGCCGATACAGATGTAGTGGACAACGGTGGGAGGAACCCTTTTCGAATTGCCATTAACAAGTTATACTTTTCACCCCAGTCAATAAGCAAACTCGAAGAAATATTTTCGCGCTTGCTTACCGATAATATCAAGGTAAGGGTAAACGACCGACTGGTGAAAATTCCGAACAGGAAGATGGAATATTTCCTGTTAAATATTTTTATGACACTGCAAGATTTGATTATCCATGATTCCCGAATAACTTGGGAGGGAAAAGGCGTGAAAGCTGGGGATCTGGAGAAAGTTATTGCCCATTACCCGGAATTGATCATGCCCGATTATCGGAAAAAGAGGAATTACATTTCATCACTTCTCGCAAAAAATGAAATGGATAGCAAAAATCCATACAATAATGCTTTGTTCATCAGGGTTGAACGGGGCTACTATTGCATCAACCCCGAGCTGTCGGTTTTGGTTGGAGATAAATGGGTGAATGTTTATAAGTTCACGGGATTGAACATTGCAAAGAAATTAACCGAGGAAGAAAAGCAAAAGCAAGCCTTTGAGGATTGGTGGGCTGAAAATGAGAAACTAAAAGAGACAAATCCTGAATTTGCAAGCCAGCAGGAGCAACTTCTGCTCGATTATAAACAAAGATTGGAACAAACCTGGAAAGAGAAGGCTGAGATGGCAAAAGAAAATTTGAAAGAATTGGCACCCGATCGGTCAAATAAAATAAACAAAAAAAAGGTTCGTTTGCAAGAAAAAGAGAAAAAAGAACAAATAGCCAAAGAGAAAGCGCAAGAGAAGAAAGACGAAGAAGAAAAACGCCAAAAAGAAATTGATGATTTGCAGTATAAGTTACCGTTGTAGTTGGAGGTATTGTTAGCAATCTGGATTGGGTGCACTACTAATTTCCGTTAAAACAAACGTTAATAGGAATAGACAACGGGCTGAAAGCCCAAATTAATTTAGCTCAACGCAAACAGAGTGACGCGTTGGGTAAGCATATATAGAAAATGTACCGCCCTGAATGGGCAGGTTAAATGGCTGTTCCATATTTAAATTGGGCTTTCAGCCCGAAAATAGGAAGATGAACAATTTTACCTAAGGCGGTGCTTTGGGCTGAATTTAATAAGCCTTTCAGGCTTTAAAATGTGTTTGTACGAACTAAAATTCACATAAAGCGAAAATTTGTCGTGCGCCCATCTGATTAATCGTTTATTTTTATGTGAATAGAAATACCCGTAGCAGAAATTATTTCATTACGGATGGTATCCCTTTTCTTCAAAAATTTTGGAAATGAATTTGTTATTTTGTTCGTGAAACATTGTTTATGGAACCTGAAGTTTATCAGAAAGTCATCCCCTGCAAAAAAATTCCTTTGACGGATGATGTAGGAGGAGAAAAAATTTTCAATTTGGCAGATTTCTCTCTTCGTTCGAAATGACAGCTACTTCAAATACTCCCAATTCAAGCCATAACCAACTACAAAAATTCCTGTTATAATTGCATTTGTTGCCGAAAATGCGTTCCAGTCGATCCAAATTGCAGGTAGAAAAAGGATAAGCAATTGTGACAAAATGTCCAGGTAAAACCCGTCTTTATGAAATTTCCAAATGCGAATTGCCCCGGTTAACGAAAATGCAAACAGTACCATTAAAACCGTAAAATAGAGCGGCGAGATTGCATCAACCGAATGCCACGATGAATATTTGATTATCAACTTAGAAGTTCTTTCGAAAAAGATGGAAGCCAGAAAGTAAGCAATAAATCCGATGGTGCTTCCAATAAAAGTTAAAATGCACAGCGCACTTAAAAATGGGGGGCGGGTTGTTTTTTTGTCGTTCATATATAAAAAATTTTCAGTCGCAGTTTTCAGTCGCAGTCCGAGTTGGCGGTATTCAAATACAATCCCTTAATCTCATATTCCTAAATTCTCGCTACAAAACACCCTATACTCAATACTCTGTACTCAAAGATTAATTGTTCAAAAATAATGGCTTTTTCCGTACTTTATCAACAAACGGCTACTTTAAAAAATATTACATTTGAACTTTTCAAATTTAAGAATCTACTAAGATGAAACGAGACACTTTGGTTTTTGATATTATTCAAAAAGAACGCGAACGCCAATTGGGCGGAATAGAATTAATTGCATCCGAAAATTTTGTTAGCGACCAGGTTCTGGAAGCAATGGGTTCGGTTATGACAAACAAATATGCTGAAGGGTATCCGGGTAAAAGATATTACGGTGGCTGCCAGTTTGTTGACATGACCGAACAATTGGCCATCGACCGCCTAAAAGAATTGTACAATGCCGAATGGGTAAATGTGCAGCCACATTCGGGAGCACAGGCAAATGCAGCAGTGTTAAGCGTTATTTTAAAACCAGGCGACACCTTTTTGGGCTTGGACCTTTCGCACGGTGGGCACCTTTCGCATGGTTCGTTTGTAAACTCTTCAGGGATTTTATACAAGCCGGTTGCGTACAAAGTAAAGAAAGACACCGGCTTGGTTGATTATGATGAAATGGAAGTGCTTGCAGTTGAGCACAAGCCAAAATTAATAATTGGTGGAGCTTCGGCGTACAGTCGCGAATGGGACTACAAACGCATGCGGGAAATTGCAGATAAAATTGGTGCTTTGTTAATGATTGACATGGCCCACCCTGCAGGTTTAATTGCTGCTAATTTGTTGGATAATCCTTTGCAACACGCACACGTGGTAACATCTACAACACATAAGACTTTGCGTGGCCCACGCGGTGGAATTATTTTAATTGGAAAAGATTTTGAAAACCCATGGGGAATTTCAACAAAAAAAGGTGTGGTTCGACTTATGTCGTCGTTGTTGGATTCGGCTGTTTTTCCGGGGCAGCAGGGTGGCCCTCTGGAACATATTATTGCGGCAAAAGCCATTGCTTTTGGTGAGGCACTTGCGCCTGAATATATAGGATATCAAACACAGGTAAAAAAGAATGCAAAAGTTATGGCGCAGGCTTTTGTTGATTTGGGCTACAAAGTTATTTCGGGCGGAACCGACAACCATTCGATGTTAATTGACCTCCGTACAAAATATCCTGAGATTACAGGTAAACTGGTTGAAAATTCGTTGGTGAAAGCCGAAATTACTGTAAATAAAAATATGGTCCCTTTCGACAGCCGTTCGCCATTTCAAACTTCTGGTTTGCGCTTAGGAACACCGGCAATTACAACACGCGGTGTGAAAGAAGATTTGATGCCGATAATTGTTCAACTTATCGACGATGCCATTGCAAATATTGAAGATGAAAACACTATGAAAACAATTGGGGGAAAAGTTCATCAACTAATGAAGGATTTTCCGCTGTTTGCTTATTAGGTTTTAAACTGTTAGTATCGGGTACTTCGAAACCAAAAAACTCCCTTAGGGCTTGCTCAAAAATAACTTCCGGTTTTTATGAACATCTTTTGCACACATACTTTGTTAAAAATACTCACCGTAACCCTGCTATGCTTGTGTTTTTTGCCGCGTCTGTGCACAAAATATTGT
>JAKIST010000055.1 GCA_021648495.1 Draconibacterium sp. | reverse complement strand
TAACATTTGCATCTTGATCTCCCGCAGTTTTAAGTAAAGCGATTTACCGAATTTTTTCCGGCTCTTGGAACATTTCTAAGTCACCGTTCAAAATGAACAATGGACTTATACTACCTAACAATTGTAAACGATTAATGTTTCGATTTTTCAACATAATCATATACAATTTGTGGATGATCTGTTGCTCCAACAATTCCAAATTTCACGGCTTCTTCCCGTAAATCGAGCCCGCTAACAAATCCCTTGCTTTTTTTAAGGCCATGCTTTCCTTTCAGGGCATCACGGAAATCATCGTTAAAAACAGCTATTCCGGGCAACTGGGAAATATTATTTTTTACCGCCCGCAACTGTTCCGGCATCGGACTTTCATCGGCAACCCACCCTTCGCCATACAAAAATAATCCGGGGTTGGTTTTATCCAACTCAACCCGAATTGATTTCATGGCTTCCAAATCGATTATTCCCATTAAATCAAAACGGAAACCATCAATATGGAATTCCTTAGCCCAATATTTTAATGAATCAACAATATATTTTCGTACCATTAATCGCTCCGAAGCAATTTCGTTGCCACAACCCGAAGCATTTGAAAAACTTCCATCCTTTTTCTGGCGATAAAAATAACCGGGAACTGTTTGGTTAAAAACCGACTCTTTGGCAAAATAGGTATGATTGTACACCTTGTCGAGAATTACTCCAATACCAGCCGAATGAAGTGCCTGTACCAATTTTTTAAACTCCTTAATTCGAACAGATCCGTCGTACGGATTAGTAGAATATGAACCTTCCAGCGCATTAAAATGTTGCGGATCGTAACCCCAATTGTATTTTTCAAGCGGCTTTTCTTCGTCAATAGTAAAAAAATCAGTGACAGGTAAAAGATGAACATGCGTAATTCCCAACTCTTTCAAATGGGACAAACACGTTGAAACCTCATTGCTTGTTTTTGTATTTTCTTCGGTAAATCCTAAATATTTGCCCCTGTTTTCAATTCCCGAATTTTTGGCAATTGAAAAGTCGCGAACATGTGTTTCGTAAATTATTGCCTCTGTGAAATTTGCCAATCGAGGGCCTCTGTCGTTTTTCCAATCTTCAGGATTGGTTTTTGCAGGGTCGAAAACCATTCCCCTTTTTCCATTTACACCAACACAACGCGCATAAATATCCGGCGTTTCTTCCAGCCATTCGCCATCGTTAATTTTAAATGAATAGAACTTCCCGTTGTAGTCGCCCTGTAAAACGGTTGACCAAATTCCATCTTCCAAGTTCTGCAAATTTGTTTTGTGGTACGCCTCTCCCGAAAGTCCATCTTTGTACAAACGCAGTTCAATAATTTTTGCAGTGGGTGCCCAAATCTTAATTTTTGTTTTTTCGGGTGACCAAAATACACCTAAATCATCCTCAAGATAAAATGGGTAAACAGAAAAATCGACATGATTAAATTTCCAATTCCTCATTAAAATTTAAATAAAGTTTTACGCAAATAAACCGATTTGCTACCAAGGCGTTTTCCTTTTACATCAAAAATAGAAACTTTTGCTTTGGGGAATTTTTTAAGCGATTTATCGTGAGAATAAAAGCGGTTTAAATCGATTTGCAAGGTGTGTGTTTTTCCTTTTTCCAAATAAAGTGGATAAAATATTCGATTTCCCATTCCTTTTAACTTAAACTTTCGTTTCAACCAAAAATTGTCTAAAATAAAAAGCGGACGATCTAAATCTAAATCTGTATTTCCACTATTTTTTACCGTTAATTTTAAATTGTCGGGATAATACAACCGGTCTTTTTCTATCTGGATTTCTACTCTTTTAAATTGTAAAAAAGGGTTTTTTACAGAACTTACATTTTTATTATTCGATTTCCTGAAAATAAAAAACGAAATTGCCACAAGCAGAATAACCAAAAATATCCAAATTAGTTTGTCTCCGTCTGGTTTAACTTCGTTTTGAGCAAAAACTGACAGATAGAAATTAAAAAAAAAGATCGTAAAAAAGATATGTTTCATTCAAAATTATTTGTGGCAAAAATACAAGAAAATAACCCTTAGCCAACAAGCCACAAAGAATGTTAAATATTTAATTGGTTTGCTTTTAAAATTTCTAAATAAATGTAATTTTAAAACCTGAAAAACTAAACGAAAAAACCACATGAATTCAAGAAAAAGGTTTTTAGAAACGATTAATAAAAAAACTCCCGACAGACCGCCTGTTTTTGCCAATTTCACTCCACAGGTTGCGGAAAAAATGTCGGAATATTTAGGACTGCCATACGAAAAACCTTTGGATTCAATGCTTTCGACACGGGCATCGCACATGGATTTATTGGTAGCATTGGGAAACGATGCAGTAGGAATTGCAACTTGTGCCCCTGCAAATTTTCCAACAAAAACGCTAAAAAATGGGTTAATTGAAAATGAATGGGGGATGATTTTTAAACCTTTGGGATTATACAATGAATTTTATATTTACCCGCTGGCCCATGCAGAAACGGCTGAAGACATTGCCAAATACAATTTTCCTGATCAGCATGCAGAAGGACGTTGGACAGAAGCCGAAAAAACCATAGCAAAATATGGTAAAACACACGGGATAATTGCCGATTTGGAAACTACTCTTTTCGAAACCGCCTGGTATTTGGTTGGCATGGAAAAGTTTCTGATGGACTTGATGATGGAAGCAGGATACATTAATCCACTACTCGATAAAATTCAGGAAATACATACTTTTTACGGTAATAAATTAATTGAATTGGGTGCCGATGTTTTGTGGTGTGGCGACGATTTTGGTACGCAACAAAGCCAGATTATGGATATGGAAACATTTCGAAAATATTTCAAACCCCGAATAAGAGAGATGTTTGCCGAATACAAAAAAGTAAATCCCGATATAAAATTGGCATGGCATTCGTGCGGTGCTTTCCTGCCATTTATTCCTGAACTTATTGAAATTGGATTAGACATTGTAAATCCGCTGCAACCCATGGCAACCGGGATGGAACCTGAATTGCTTAAAGCAGATTTTGGAAACGACTTGATTTTTTTCGGGGGAGTTTGCGTGCAAGATTTGCTTCCAAATAAAACTCCCGCTGAGATTCAAAAAGAGATTAAACGGAGAATAAATATATTTGGTGAAAATGGCGGGTACATTGTTGCACCTGCTCATAACATTCAAGACGACACTTCAATTGAAAACATTCTGGCATTTTTTGAAGCGGGGAAAAAACCATGGAAAGTTATTCCGTAAAAATTACACCGAATCTTTTGCAGATTCCTGTAAAATTTGGCGAGATTCCTGCCTTCGCAGGAATGACGGTTCTACATTAAATCTTTACACAAAACAAAATATGAAAAACAAATATTTAAAAATTTCAACCTTAATTTTCCTGATTCTATTTTCTTTAAATTCTCTTGCACAAGAAGTAATTTTTAGTGCCAGTTGGATTTCAGCAGAAGGCATTGCTTTGAAAGAGCACAATGTTGTTCATTTAAGAAAAACGTTTGAAATTACTGAAGTTCCTAAAAGTTTTAAGGTGAAAATTTCGGCTGATAATCAGTATCGGTTATTTGTAAATGGCGAATACGTTTGTAAAGGGCCCGGGCGTAGTGATTTGGAACACTGGTATTACCAAATCATTGATTTAGCCGAATATTTAAAACCGGGCAAAAATGTAATTGCTGCCGAGGTTGTAAACTTCGGCCCAACCCGCGGGTTCTCACAATTATCGCACCTCACGGCATTTTTAATGGAAGGCGAAACGGAAAACGAGCAAATTGCAAATACAGGAAACAACGGTTGGAAAGCTATTAATAATCCCGCCTATTTCCCTAAAGAAGTGCTTTGGCAACAGCGAATAGACATTACTCAAGGTTTATATGTGGCAAACCCAACCGATAGTATTATTGGTGAAAATTATTTGTGGGGCTGGCAAAATACCGAATTCAACGATACCAATTGGAAAGCTGCCAAATACCTCGATATTTCTGCGTATCGTTACAACAATGTTTCCGGCATTTTTTATCCCGATGGGTGGCTGTTGTACAAACGCCCCATAAAAAATAGGATTGAAAAAAGAGAAGAGTTTCCAATTTTTTACAAATGGGATGGACTTGAGAAAATTAAATCGTTAAAAGGAATGACAATTCCAGCTCACAAAAAAATGAGTATTTTAATCGATAATAAAGTGATGTCACTTGGTTTTCCAGAAATGATTTTAACAGGAGGGAATAATAGTCATGTAAAAGTTTCTTATGCCGAAACACTGTTTCATTCAGACCGACTGGGAAAAGACGACCGAAATAAAATTGAGGGAAATCAATTGATTGGCTACTCCGATGTTTTTATGCCCGAAGGTGGAGAAAACCGTTTGTACCGTCCAAACTGGTTTCGTTCGTTTCGTTACATTCAGATTGATATTTCTACTAAAAATGAACCGCTTAAAATTGTAGATTATTACAACCAAAAATCGGAATACCCAATTGAATTAAAAGCAACATTCGAAACCGACAATGATTTTTTGAATTCATTGATGGAGCCCGGTTGGAGAACGGCTTCGTTGTGCGCACAGGATTTGCTAATGAGCGATGCGTACTACGAACAAATGCAGTATGTTGGCGATGCCCGGATTCATAGCGAAGCAATCGAATATTTGTCGGGGAACGATGATTTAGTACGACAAATGCTGATGCAAACCGATTGGTCGAGAATTCCCGAAGGACTTACGCACGCCTGTTATCCCGATGGTTTTAATTTAACCATCCCCATTTATTCGTTAGCTTGGATTGATATGATTTACGACCACATGATGTGGGCTGGCGACAAAGAATTTACTGCACAATTCGACATTGGGATTTACACCATTTTAGAATGGTTCAACAAAAAAATTCAGGAAAACGGATTAACCGGACCAATTGATTGGTGGGCTTATGCCGACTGGTGCGTGGACTGGAAGAGTGGTGTCCCTCCAGGCGGGCTGGAAGGAAACTCGGCACTTTTTACTTTACACTATTCTTACACATTAAAAAATGCAGCAAAAATTTATCGGTTTATCGGGAAAGAACACGTGGCGGATATTTATGAAAAACAGGCCAAAAAATTAGTCAAGTCTGTAAATCAACTCTGTTTTGATGCCGAAAAAGGATTATATTCCGACACCCCCGAAATGAAATATTATTCGCAACACACCAATATTTTTGCCGTTTTAGCAGGTGCTGTTAAAGGAAAAAAAGCACAACAGATCCTCACAAAAATATTTACTGAAAAAGGTCTTTCTGAAATTGGGCTCTATTTTCATAATTACCTGTTTGAAGCTTTTAACAAAGCAGGAATGGCAGAAGAATTCCAAAATCATTTGGCAGGTTGGAAAGAGATGATAGACAATAATCTGACAACTTTCACCGAAGTTGCACTCACAGGTTCACGAACACAACGTTCCGATTGCCACCCCTGGAGTTGCAGTCCAAACATCCATTTTTGCAAAACTATTTGTGGAATTCAGCCTGTTGAAGCGGGTTTTACAAAAATTCAAATTGCTCCAAATCCGGGTGAGTTAAGATTCATTGATGCCAGTTTTACACATCCAAAAGGCGAAATTAAAATGAACCTTAAATTCAATCATTCAGGGGTAAGTGGTGAAATTACTGTTCCTGATAAAATGGAAGCTGAGTTTTTATGGAAGGGCAAAACAAAAAAACTGAGTACTGGACTAAATAATATTTCATTTTAATTGTTTTATAGAAGATTATACCGCCTTTAAAAACTTATAAACGAAGTTGCCGATTAATATTTGCTAAAAAAACATATGCCAACATACTTGCATTAAAGGCATTTAATTTGCAAATATCAACAAATTTGCAATGGAATCTTATACTTGGAGTGAATTATCAAAAAGGCTTCTTAAAGCGGAGCTTGTTAAGAGAGGAATCTCCCATGAAGAACTTGCCAGCAGATTAAATGACATTGGGCTAAAAGAGACCAAATCAAGTATCGACAGTAAAATATGCAGGGGTACTTCTATTGCTTCTTTTTTGTTACAATGCTTACATGTAATTGGTTGCAATAATTTTTTTATTGAAAATAAATTGTTAGTTGCTGCTGAACCTATTGTTGAATACAAAAAAACAGTTAAACATGAAGCCAATTAAATTTATTGATTTATTTGCAGGATTGGGAGGAATAAGGATTGGGTTTGAAGATTCATTTAAAAAAAGGGATTTGAAACAGAATGTGTCCTAACTTCTGAAATTAAGCCTTACGCCAATAAAACCTTAAAACATAATTTTTCGCACAATTTGTTTTTGGGCAACATTTTTAAGGTGGAAAAGAATAATATACCCGATTTTGATTTTTTACTTGGCGGTTTTCCTTGCCAACCTTTTAGTTCAGGGGGAAAACGTCTTGGCTTTTTAGATACCAGGGGCACACTCTTTTTTGAAATTGAAAGAATTTTGAGAGACAAAAAGGGGTGCACGACAAATTTCCACTATCAATCCAAAACATCAATTCATTGAGCTGCAAGACACTTTAACGGCTGAAGCCTTTTGTTTATTTACTGGCAAACCACCCACCTAAAGGAGGGTGTAATATTTTTTAGTGATTGTGATAGTTGCAAATCCTATTTTTACACCATGCTTCAGCTTGGTGATCAACAATTATACTACTTACCCAGCTTTAGCTATTAAGAACCTTACTTCACGATAAAATTATAGGAATAGAACAAAACTTATTTTGTTTTTTTAATTGTTACTGCTATTTATTAAGAAACTGGTAAAAAACAAATGGGAAATTTGTCGGACACCCCTTTAAAGTTACTTCTTCTAAGGGATTGTAATGAAATAACCTAAGCGTTTTAACTCGTTCTTTTGCACGCTAATTTCGTTAAAAAAGCCTCGCTGTAGCTACGGCTATAACTACGTTTTTTGCCTTGTTACCGCACAAAATAATTTCGTCAATTCCAGTCATGTTATTTCTTCACAAACCCTAAGCGAAAATAAAATTAGAAGGGATAAATACCTAAAAAGAAATTTAAACGTTTAATGAAAAACAAAAAGAATGAAAAAAGTATTAATTCCAATTTTGTTGTTGATCCTAACAACTTCAATATTTGCACAACCAACATTCGATCTTGGTTTAAAAGCAGGTATAAATAATTCGAAAATAGATTTTAATAAAAGTAATTATACCTCTGAAACGATTGTTAAATCTCACTTTGGTGCTTTTGGAAGAGCTGGTTGGGGGCGTATTTTTGTTCAACCCGAAGCCTATTTTAGTGCAAAAGGCGGAGATTTAAGTGAAAATTTATATCAAAAGATTACATCGTTTAATTATAATGCGGTGGATGTTCCGGTACTTTTGGGCGTTAAAATAATAAAAGGGAACAGTTTTGATTTCCATGCTGTTGCCGGGCCTGTCTTTAGTTTTCTTACTTCGAAAAAAGTGAAAGGTGACGAGTTGCTTACCCAAGAGTTTTATAAAAACAATTATTATGGATTTCAATATGGCTTGGGCATCGATGTTTGGTTCCTGACCCTCGATGCCAGAATGGAGCACGGGAGCAGTAATTTATATTCGTACCCAAGTTTCGATGGAAAGAATAGTACTTTTATGATTTCAGTTGGATTTAAAATATTGTAAGGAACGAGTTCATTTCCAAAAGCCATGCGATGAATATTTTGCAAAATACCCTTGAGCGGCTAAATGGACTTTTCGGAATGGTTCAGAATTAAACATTTTCCTTTTTAACTGCCTTTTTTTTGAACCAGTTTTTAGGGTTTAGCTGGTTTTTATATTTGGTAAAAAGCTTTTTGCCAACCAATAATCCGCCCGACCAGAAAACTATTTCCATTAAAATTAAACTTGTAGTTGAGGCAATTACTTTTGTTTTTGTTGGCAAATCAAACATTGGGATTATAAAAGTTAATGCAAAAAAGACACCCGAAAAAATCATCAGGAAAATCCCCAATTTTATCTGCCAGTTTTTATTTTTTTTCATTCAATTAAAATTTTAAGAAAGGTTAAAACCCTAAACCCAACCAACCCCCCTCTCAAATCATGAGAACTTTAGTTTTAGGTCATTGCGACCGTGAGGAACGAAGCGGGAAGCAATCTGTTTTCAATATTTTAATCTTTACCGGACAACAGTGATTTGATAATTGTAGTTTGTAATTTTCTGCCAAATAAAACACGAATATTAGATTTAATATATTAAATATCATTTTAATTTCTTTTTGTCAATTCCAACCGGTTCGGGCGAAAGTTCCGGATTGAAAGGATTATAAAAGTAGATATTTTGTTTTGAGAAGTACGAAAGCATTGGTTTTAACCGGCGTTTAAAATCGGTGAGGTTTTTATTTTCCTTGCTTGTCCAGCCCGACTCTGCCAAAGCCGACAACCGTGGGGTGACCATAAAATCGAGGCGTTTATTATCTTGGATCTTTTCGGTCCAGATGTTGCCCTGCACCCCTTTTACCAAATTTATATGTTGTATTAACCCCGGTAAAGTATCGGGTGGAAAAGCATAAACCAATTCCATTGGACTAAAAGCACTTCCCCATTTTCTGCCCCATTTATGAGATTTGTCTTGATCGAAATCGAAATATAGCGGAATTCGGGGGCACAGAACTACTTCGTAGTTTCGGGTAAGCGCAGCTTTTAGCTTATCGGGGTTATCGTGCCGCCACCACATTACCAGAGCGTTCTCTTTTGGAAGCTTATGATCTACAATTTCATCCCAGCCAATTACGGTTTTATCCAACATTTTAATTGAATCGGACATGCGATGGACAAAATAAGATTCTACCGCAACAAGATTGTCCAGCTTTTTTGTTTTCATTAGTTTTTGAACATCTAAATTTGTATTCCAGCTTTCATTTCCAAAATGAACTTCGTCGCCTCCCAAATGAATATATTTCGAAGGGAAAAGTGTGCTTATTTCTTTTAGGATATTCGTTAAATAAGTGTACGTTTCTGTTTTCCCCGGATTGAAAGTAAACTCGGGATGCGATTTCGAACCGCCACCCGAAAATTCGGGATAAGCCCGGTTGGCTGCACGTGCGTGGCCCGGCATGTCTATCTCCGGGATAACTTCAATAAACCGGGCGGCTGCATATTTTACAATTTCTTTTATTTCGTTTTGGGTGTAATATTGCGCCGGTGTATCGGGGTTTAAATCGTCTCCCAAACCTCCAACCCTTGCAAGTTTTGGGTATCTTTTTATTTCAATTCGCCAACCCGGATCGTCAGTAAGATGCCAGTGGAAAATATTCAATTTGTGAAACGCCATTAAATCGAGCAGTTGTTTCACTTTTTCAACGCCAAAAAAATGACGCGATTCATCGAGCATTATTCCGCGCCAGGCAAAACGGGGAGAATCGTCGATGGTTAAAATGGGCAAGTTGTATTTTCCATTATCGGGTACCGAAAACAGCAATAATTGTTTTAAGGATTGTAAACCATAAAAAACTCCTTTTTCGGAACCTGCCGAAATTTTAACCCCCTTTTTTGTGGTTTGCAAAAAGTAGGATTCATTATTGTTTTTATCCTTGTTTAATACAAGTTGCAAAACTGCATTATCCCCGTTTTCTATTCGAATAGAAATAGCTTTGTTAATTTCTGATTTAAATTGTTTTGCAATTGATTCGAGTTTTGAATCGTTAAAGTTTAAGGTAATTTCTTTCCCCAGTTCCAAACTTCCATTTTTGATTTCAATATGATTAGGTTTTGGGATAATTGAACCCGAATTTGTTTGCTCTTTTTTTGAAGAGCAAGCAAGAATAAGGAGTAATAAAAACAGGCTAATGAATTTCATTACAATCCCTTAGTTAATTCTTTTAGCCGCCCAGTTTATCGCATTTGTAATGTGTTCAATTATTAATTTGTCTTGAAATGCTTCGGGAGTGTGCCCAAAAACAGTGTAGAATGAACGCATTCCATCTTTGTCGTTCCACCAAATTATTGGATGGTCTCCCATTCTCCATTTGTCGTTATTCGATTTTTTTATGGTACTTTCGTCTAAACGGGCAAGCACATGTACTTTTGGTCGTGGGTTTTTTCTAAACGAGTACCATTCGTCAACAGTTGTATAAGTTTTCATTCCTTTGAAAGGTTTCATTGCAGGGTGATCGAAGTTTTCAAAAATAATAGTTGCTTTTTGTGCCGGTGGATGTGTCAAAAAATAAGCAGCATTCAAATTGCCGTAAAACGGCCAATCGTATTCGAAGTCGGCAGCAGCATGAATTCCCACAAACCCTTTTCCACTTTTCATGAATTTCTCAAAAGCTGCTTGTCCTTCGTCGCAAATGGCATCGCCGGTAGGACTTAGAAAAACTGCCACATCGAACTTGGCCAAAAAGTCGTCGCGAAGTAACGAAGCATCTTCCGTTGCCGTAAGCACCCAGTTTTGTTTTTTACTTTGGTCGTACAACATTTTTATTCCCGAAGAGATGGATGCATGGCGGTAACCTACGGTTTTGCTGAATACCAAAATGTGAATTGGTTTTTCGAATTCTTGCTTTTTTTGTGCGTTCCCCGAAATGTTTATCATTAAAAACGAGAGGAGTAGAATAAGATAGGTTTTCATTGAATTATTGATTTAGGTAATATTAATATTATACTACAAGAATAATAAAAAGAACAGAGGCTGAAAAATATTTTGGCTAAATGTTTAAATATTTATGCTCTTTTCTAAAATCGTATAACTGTTTGGCCCCTCGTTAAAAAGCAAATCTAAAATGCTCAAGTTGGGAACAAAACCAAATTTTTCTGAAAAAACCTGGGTATATTCAGCTGGTTTAAAATTAAGGTCGGGTTGAGTTTTGTTTTTTGGTGAAAGGATTTCGCGGAAATTGATTGTATTTTCAGCAACGGCTTCAAAATCTTCAGTTAATTGAGCTTTGTTTTCTATTTCCAATAAACCGCAAATACAATTATGAATTGATTGATTGAAGTCGAATATAAATTTCGTTTTCTTTTCAAAAAAGGGTTGAATATCGTCTTTGTAATATTCAAAATAGGGAGAAGAATTGTAGGCTGAAAAAAGAGTCCGCATTTGATTGCGTTGCCAGTTTGTTTCGTATGAAATTTTTAAATCTTTAATAAGGACTTTTGCCCCTCGGCCTTTAATAACCGGGACTACTAAAGTAATCGGTCCGTTGCCTCCCAAAATCACACAACGGTTGCGGTAAGTTTGTTTGTTAAAATGTTCAAATTGTTCGATGTAAACTTTTGGGTGTGCAATGTATCTCGAATAAAAATGTACCGGTGCAAAATAGGCGGTACTAAGAAGGATATTTTTTGTTTGATTCATATTCCCGATTACCCAACAAATCTACAATTAATTTTATTGTGGGCTAAAAAATTCAACTTTCCCGCATTTCGGACAAAGATAAAGATCAAAGGTTTCGTTACTACTCAGCAGTTCACCAAAAACCTAAACTATTGGTTATCAATTCATTTTATCCTAATTTTTGTTCAAGAAAAACAAAAATATCGCCAAAACTATAAATCTTTTCAACATTTACCCCCAAACTTTCCATAGTAATCCTCCATGGGAGTATTACGGACCTATGGGAAAAGCATGGGGTTATTGATAACCAAGACTTCAAACCTGCTGAGTAGTAATGAATGGTTTAACCCGCCCGCATTAAAAATAATTTTCATGTTGGCGGTAATCTTGGGGTTGTCAACAATTGTTTTCCCCTGCGTATTGATAACAATCAATGGCAATTCGGTGGAAAAGGTATTTACGTTTTGCCCATTTGAAAAAAGGGAAAACAGTAAGGAAAAACATACAAATAGAACAGAATATATTTTTGAAATATTGGTCATCTCTAAAAGTTAATTTGGTTTTTGCCTCTACTAATTTTTAATAAATTTAATTCTGTAGGTAGAAGAATCACCATTTTTTAGTTGAATAAAATACAATCCCGGTTTTATTTTTTGTAGGCTAAATGTATAGTTAGAGGAATTGCTAAAAAAAGTATTAGTTTCAATTGTGCTACCAGCCGAAGAAATTATTTCATATTTCCACCTCCCTGATTTATTATTTTGTGGTAAATCGACTGTTATTTTATCGACTGCCGGAATTGGGTAAGCTTTAATATCACCTGTTTCAAAGATAGTGTTAGCCGTATTATTGCTCTCAATACATCCAAATAAACTCAATTCCGCAACCGTTGTAAAGCTATTTCCATTTTGTTCCGACAACGACTCGAACTTAATGTATCTCCCATTGGTGGCATCAAATAAAACTTTTTTCGAACCAGCTCCACTTTCGAAAGTCCCTTTGCTTACCGTGTTGCCCCAATGTAATTTATCATTTGAGACATAAAATTCGTAGTCCTTTATTCTTCCATTTGAACTATTTTGCCGTGGAAGGTAGGTAAAGCTGCTCAGTAGATATTTTTTTCCGAGGTCGATCTGTATTTCGTGAGGCTGGCCGGGTTTATAATAATACCACTGTGTGTGCCAAAAACTGTCAGGGTCGCCATCGAAAGCTTTGCCTGCACTACGATTTGCCGCATCTGTCTCTTCGCTGTCTGCATAAATTAGGCTCCAATTTTCTTTATCCAATTCAGCAGGATTATCACAATCGCTAATTGACGGGCACGTAGTTGTTGAAACCATTTCAGGAATTGTTTTGGAGTAGGTTTCTCCCCTCTGGGTTACCGTTAAAGTTACATCATACAATCCTGGATTTCCCAATACAACTTTTGGGTTACGAACGTTGGCGTTGCTCATATAACTGGGTTCTGGAGAAATATGCCATTCCCAGCTTGCATTTGCGTGGTTTAAAATCGAGTGGTCGTCAAAAAACAGTGTATCTTCCATGCAGTTGTACATCGATTTTTCAACCCATGGATTTATAATAGGTGTAAAATTAGTTTCCAACATTGGCGACTCCCAAACCCCACCATTTCCGGCTACCCGTATTTTGCTGTCGCGATAAAAGGGGAGGGCCAAATTTACGCTCATTCCTACCGGATAATTATCATCAAAGGAATTCCAATCAGGCTGTCCTTCAATTCTCGAATAAACCTTAGCATTGTTTCCGTTTTTTGATGTTGTGAAAAGATAAACGATATCTTTGCCGTTATTCGATGGCTGAATAAGCAAACATTTGGTATATTCCGAAACGCCGTCTGTCCAATCTGTCCAAGTATTCCCCTCATCCAACGAGCGAAATATTTTTCCAATATCAGTTGACCATGTTCCATTCTGGAGACAAACATAAATCTTGTTTTCATCGTAGGGTGAAATGGTAAAAAACAGGTTTCCATTCCAACTTGAATCACCGTTTGACCCATTTGTTAAACTTGGCTTTTGTTCCCACGACAAACCACCGTCTTCACTTTTATACAACCCGTTGCCAACAATATCGGCATAAAGAACATCTGGATTTTTATGACTGATTTGGAAATAACGTATTTTGCCGGGAAATTGAAAAAGTAAATTAAAAGACTCGCCTGTATCATTACTTTCCCAAATTCCATTTCCTTCGCCAACATAAATAGTTCCATAATAATTTGGATGCTGGACAAGATTGCTCCGGCGGCCTCCGTATTCGTCCATGTTCGGATATTTACTGAAAATAAAACGGCCTTCAGCAACATCTTCGGCCATTTTTGGCAGAATCCAACCGTTGCCCAAATCGGAATATGCAACATGTCGGCTTTTCCCTTTAATAACCCAGCCTGTGGGAGATTCGGCTCCACCCATTCTTAATGCTTTGTCGTTGTAAAATTCGGCAAGTGCAGTATTTCCGTTGTGGTATCTGCCGCCCACAACAATATCTTCGTTCCAGCCCTGGTCGAAGCCCCACATATCAGAACCAATTATTCCTTTTGTTCGCGATGAATAATTATTAATGTCGGTAAAATAATCAGTCGAGAAATTCATTCCTCCATCAGTTGAAACCCAGGTATCCCCGTTAGGCATTATTTTCATATCCTGAATGTCGGGATGAATGGGAAAATCTCCGCCATAACCTCCAACTCTTGCGTAATTTTTACCTCCATCAGCCGATTTCCAGAGCGAACAAGTTCCCCAGAAAACAAGGTTTTCATCGTTAGGGGAAACTTCCATGACTAAATCAAAATATCCCTGGCCGTTAGTAAAACCGCCTAAGCCACCCGTAGAATGATACTCTCCTTTTTTAGTTTCTTCCCAAGTAAAAACGCCATCTGTTTCTGTCCCTTTTAGAATGAATGGAACAAGTTCTTCGCCTTCTTTAGCTAATAAAGTTGCGTACATAATTCTTGAGTTGGCGGGTGTTACAGCCAGCAATCCTCCAGAACTCTCTTCGTATGAATCAGGGAAATTGGAACTGTATTGGAAAGATTCGCCAAGGTCTCTCGAAACAATAAATCTATATTTTCCTGAAAGGCTTCTTGAAAGTGCATAAATAAGCGAATCATTTTTCGGATTAAATTCGACATCCCACACCGGGCTGCTCCATTTTTTAATCCACGAATTTCCTGCGTCTTTACTAATGTATAAACCCGAACTTGCCGCTGCAACAATAATGTTATTATCTTCCGTATCAATTTTCAATCTGGAAGCTTTAAATTGTTTGTCTGTCGCTAACAAGGGAGTCCATGTTTCTCCGCCATTAGTTGATTTATGGATTTGATTTCCGGCAGCAACATAAATAATATTAGCATTTATATGATGAATTGCAATGGCCGGGACCGACCCTCCAAAAGGGTAGTTTTTACCCAATTGATCCCAGGTTAATCCTTTATCGGTTGATTTATTTACAAAGCCGGTTTCAGTTCCACAATACAAAATATTATTGTCGCTGTTGGCCACATCAAAAGAATAAACATTTGCCTGCCACGGGCATTGTTTTGGATCTCCGTTGGCATCAATCCTGTCTGGATTTATATTTTCCCCATTTCGCCAGAATGTCTCTTTGGGACCAAGGAAACTCCAGTCGGAATTTGTAAAAGAAGCAGATTTTTGATTTTTACCTGCATTTTTTTGCGCTAATAATTGCTTCTCAGAAATCGCTTTTAAATTTGGGATTAAAATTACTCCGGTTGAATTAACAAACGGTTCAACCGCCCTTCTCCAGATTTTATAATACCGTATTATTGCTGACTTTTCGTTTGGGTTTTGCTTGGAATAGGAAATAAAGTCGGCTTCAATTTCAATAAAATTTATGGGATATTCATAAAGCATTTTTTTCCATCCCGAAAAAGAAGGTTCAAATGCCGGTTTATAAATTTTGTCGATTCCAGGAAGTTCATCATAAGAGGAGTATTGGTTTTGCGCAGAAGCGTATAATACAGCAATACAGATAAAATTTACTATTAATATAAAGTGTTTCATCTTGCGATTTAAAAGAACAAAAGAATGTATAAAATAATGAAAGGATATGGTTTGAAATTATTATTTCAAGTTTTAAAAATACGGAAAAGTGCGGATTGATCTATCATTGTTGTCCGGTAAAGATGAAAATATTCAAACAGATTGCTTCCCGCTTCGTTCCTCGCGGTCGCAATGAACTAAAACTAAAGTTTTTATGTTTTGAGGGGGGCTTGGTTGGCGGCTTCTCCGCCAACCAAGCCCCCCTCAAATAAATTATATCTGAAACGCATGTCATTGCGAGTCACCACCCATTTTTTAGAATGGGCATAATGAGGCAATGACAGTAAGGGGAGTCGGACTTTTCCCAAAGGGGGATGCCTATGGCCCAAGTCCGACATATTTTCTTCGACTTGGGAAAGTCGAAGTCCTGAGTAAATCTGTCATTGGCAGGGTCCACCTAATTTTTAGATTAGGCATAATGAGTAAATGACAGTAAGGGGAGCCGGACTTTCCGAAGTCCGGTTT
>JAKIST010000054.1 GCA_021648495.1 Draconibacterium sp. | reverse complement strand
TGGGCCTCGTACTTGTGCTTGCCACCAACAACCACATGCAGGTTTGTAAATAATTGCCTGCCCAGCTTGTTTTTAGGAAGCATTCCCTTAACCGCTTTTTCAACTATACGTTCCGGATATTTAGCTAAAATATCGATTGGCGTTTGTTTACGTTGTCCGCCTGGGTATCCGGTATGGCGTATGTAAATTTTGTCTGACATTTTGTTGCCGGTTAGCACAATTTTTTCAGCATTAATAATAATTACATAGTCGCCACAGTCTGCATGCGGGGTGAATGATGCTTTGTATTTCCCTCTTAGGATTTTGGCAACTTTACTTGCCATGCGTCCTAAAACAAGGCCTTCAGCGTCCACAACAACCCATTCTTTGTTTATTGTAGCTTTATTCGCTGAGATGGTTTTATAACTAAGTGTATCCACTTTAAATAATTTTATTGCATTAACATTTGTGATTAAACCTGAAGATTGAATTTTTATCGCAACGGAATAATATGAATAAAAACCTTTACTCTAAGTAAATCAACTATTTACACTCCTTATCTCTAAGGATAATAATCGGGACTGCAAAAGTATTCCCTTTTTTCGTATTTCCAAAAAATAATAATTAATTTTTCCTCTTATTAAGTGGTTGTTAACGAAATCCTTGTGATGTTCAATTTTACCTCTAATTTCATCCATTTTCAAACCGTTGCTGTTGAAATATTTAGTTGAAGAATTTATTGGACAATGTAAATTCTTTCTGTCAATTATGCGGGCCACCGGCTATTTTTCTATTTTGACCTTTATTTTTTTACATTTGCTGAAAGTGGTTTATTTTTTTTATTAGGGCTCGATTACATGGCAGATTTAAAACCAAAAAGATTAAAAAAACGAATTTTTAATTCGTGGATTACTTCGCTTATCAGTATTTCGCTTGTTTTGCTATTGATTGGGATGCTGGGTTTAATTTTAATCAATGCGAATCAACTTTCGGAATATGTGCGCGAGAAAATTGGTTTTACGCTTGTGCTTCAAGATAATATAAATGAAGCTGAAATATATCAAGTACAAAAAATCCTAAATGCCGGCGACTACGTAAAATCAACCCGGTATATTGACAAAGAAACTGCGGCGAAGGAGCTAACCAAAGATTTAGGGGAAGACTTTACAGGGTTTTTGGGTTACAATCCACTTTTTGCTTCGCTCGAAATAAAACTCTATGCAAATTATACCCATCCCGACAGTTTGCTTATACTTGAAAAAGAATTTCTAAAGTACCCACAAATAAAAGAGGTATATTATCAAAAAAATTTGGTAACGGTTATCAACAAAAATGTACGCCGAATAAGTTTAATACTTATTTTAATAAGCGGGTTACTGACATTTATATTTGTAGCATTAATTAATAATACCATCCGTATTTCTGTTTATTCGCAACGGTTTACTATTAATACCATGCAAATGGTGGGGGCCAGCAATGCTTTCATTCGAAAACCATTTTTGCAACGGAGTGTGTTTCTTGGGATTTATGGAGCGATCATCGCTAATATTATCCTGTTTTTCGGATTTTATTACTATAAAAAAGAGTTGTTGGGGATTATTCCGATAAACCATTTTGCAACAGTGGGAATCGTTTTTTTGCTGGTTTTGCTCCTTGGGATCATTATTTCATTCCTCTCGACTTTATTTGCAGTAAATAAATTTCTGAGTTTGAAATTCGATGAGTTATTTTATTGATTATCTTTACCGCTTCAATTTTGTAACAATGGCTAAAAAAGAGATAAAAGACACAGGATTTGCTCTTGGAAAAGAGAATTATAAATTAATGGCAATTGGTTTTATTGTAATTGTTATTGGATTTATTTTAGTGGCAGGCGGAGGAAGCGACGACCCAAATGTTTTCAGTACGGACATTTTTAATTTCAGGCGATTAACTATTGCCCCAATTGTATTATTGGCTGGGTTTATTTTCGAGATTTATGCCATAATGAAAAGGCCAAAAGGCGATAATTAGAGTCTGTTTATAATGTGTGTTTTTGATTCAGAAAGTTCGAATTCAAAGCCTGCACCGAATTATTCGGGGGCTTGCTAAGTCATAAAATAAAGGAGTCCCGACTTTGTCGGGATAACTGTTTTTCTGACAAGTGTAACGAAGAAGTCGGACTTTATGGACAAACACGATTTAATCATTATTTTGGGAGTTAATATTCTTTGCATGTCGGTTTCAGTATTGAAATATTATAGTTCACTTAGAATTTTCTTTAATTCGCTGTGGATAATTGGTGCTGTTTCCGGACCAAAAGAGTTTCCTTCGCCATATTGAGGTTTTTTATTTCCATACATAAAAGGTGCCTCAACATCCCATTCACTTTTGGGAATAATGTACCCGATTTCATCGTTGGCCAAACCGATAACAAATTTGTATTTTCCCGGCATTAACTCCCGCAAAGGAGGTATTTCTATGGGAGCTGTATCGAAGTCTTGCCCTTTAGGGAATTCTATACCTCCATTAACAATTTCAGGATAAATTTCTCCCGGGACACTTATAAAACTCGCAGGGCCAATAGTGAAAGCCGAAATTTCGGTGCGAGTGCGAAACCAGCCTGTCATTCCTTTATTTAACAAACCGATTGCTGCGGCAAGTTTGAAAGTGTTGTTGGCAAGTGGTAATTCTATTGTTTTTGCACGGATAGCAATTGTCGATTTTTCAACTATCGAATCGGGGTTTGCCATTGCTTTTAACGAAAGTAAAGCTAATTGTTGTCCTTGTGCTTTTAATTTGTCAAAGTTAGGTTCGGTGTAAACCGTGTCTGAAAAAGGGTCGTTTATTGCCATTGAACCTCTCGTTGTCATCAACCCACCAACAGCGCCACTAAAATATACGGCGGTTCCCCCAACTCCGGGCATGATTAGTTCCCCATTATTATATACTCCATTTTCAATATATTCACGAAGGTAATGCGGAAAGTCGGAGCTGATTAACAAGTTGTCGGACCAAAGCGTTTCCGGGTGGTTCCCCCAGGAAACAATTACACCGAGCGTTGAATCATTTTTGGTGTCGATGGCTTGGATGAACCGCATTCCGGCATCTAATACCGTAGGTTTGCGTGTGTCCATTAGCAATTCTTCGGCACCGGTAAGATCTTGTGAGAATTGAAGTTTTGCAGGGCGTAAGCCTTTTGTGGCCTGAATTATTGCTTTTACAGTTTGGCTTTTTACATACTTCAGGTGCTCTTTGTTCACTCCACTTTTGAAAATACTTTCCCCCCAAATACCAATAAGGTCGTTGCTTTCGTGTGTGTGTGTGCTTGATATCAGAGTGTAATCTATTTTTAAGTTGGCAGGAATTTGGTTTCTGATATCTACAATATCTTCGTGGGAGAATCCAATGGCATCGAGCGAAACG
Source organism: Draconibacterium sp. (assembly GCA_021648495.1). GTDB lineage: Bacteria > Bacteroidota > Bacteroidia > Bacteroidales > Prolixibacteraceae > Draconibacterium. Next base: position 12,668 of record JAKIST010000054.1, on the reverse strand, counting down.
GCAGCAAGACGGGTTTTCCCATCATCGAAAACAACTGTGCGCGCCCACACATTATCGTGCACACCGTTGGCCGCCCGCTTCTGGCTAAATCCTGCAATCCAGTATGCGTCAAATTTTCCATTGTTATTATTGTCGTTGAACGTGTCGCCATCTTTTTCATTGTATTCAGCATCGTTGTTACTGTCGTTCCATGTATCAACAATGGTTGGTGTGATTGGCAAAGCTGCGAAACCTACCTGAATAATTCCTGGAGTTCCTTCTCCCGAAATGTGCAAATCAACTTTATATCCGGGATGACGATCGCGTAAGTTGATAAATACTAAAATCAATAATACAAGGATAATACCGAGTATTGCCCCTCCAATTCTTAATAACCACTTTTTCATTTTTTATAAATTTTTGTGTTTAATTCTTATGCAGTAGTTTAACTTTCATTTGTTTTATCGTCATACTGTCTGTCACCTGACAGATCTGTATCTCCTGATATATTACGAATAGATTCCGATATACATCAGAATGACGTTCTGAAAAGATGACTGGCGAGCTATAATAAGTTGGAATAATTGTTCTTTTCCTGATAAAACCTGGGACTATTTTTGTGTCAAAATTTACTGCCATGAATGTTTCATTTATTGCGCTGTTTATTTGTTTTTCAGTAAATATATATTGGATTAGAATATAACCACGGTATCCATTCCTTTCCCGGTTTTATCCGAACCTCTATTCGGTAAGCTCCTTTTTTGAATTCTTTTTGAAATGAATATTCATAACTTTCATCTACTGTGCTATCAATTAATTCTCCATCTTTCAATAATCTGAAACGTCCCGGGAATGGGGAAATTGCTTTTAGTGAATTTATACGATCAATTTGAATGGAATCGCCTAAAATAGCATTCACATTGTTTTCTTTGTCGCTTGAATAAAACAAAAATCCTTTTGCATCGGCAAGACTTTTAAAGGCAGTGTAAATATGCCCTTGTTTTAAATGTTTGCCCAACGATTTAGTTGTTAGTGAATCGGATAAAACGTAGTTGGTTATATAGTTGAACCCCGATTCATAAGTATCGATCATCCATTTAAAAACCCATCCGTTTTCATCGGGTTCATGAAATAACCATCTGTTCCAAAAATTTATTTTTACAGTATCAATAACATTGGCATCTGGGCCAATCCATTCTACGTAGTTTTCATTCACATATCTGGCCCGGTAATTCTGGTTTTCGTGTGCGTCAATGGCAGAAAATCCAACAATTTTGCGCGTAGTATTTAACGAATCCCACAAAGCAAGAATTGGGGTTTGCTCGTTAAACATTTCGCGCAAAGCCCAATTACGGTATTTGTTTCCATTTATAATAAAATTAAGGATGTGGGGTAAAAGCGATTCATCTTTTGTGTCGGTATGAAAGTTGTAAATTTCCATGCCCTGATAATATGGGTTCGACCAATTGTGTGGTTCTTCGGTGTGGGCATAAAAAATCAATCCCCCCATTTCAACAATACTTTTAGAAATTGTGTCTTTGTTATTGCTCCAATCAATGAATGCCGAATCAAGTGGCCACGTATTAAATCCCATTTTTTCGCTGCCGGGTTCAATTAAAACACCATTGTACATTCCATGGTAGCCACGCGGAATTGTATCGAGGTTGCCATGTGGATGATCGGATAAAAAAATAAAGTTGATCCCATCTTTCGTAGCCGCTGAAATTATCTCCGAAATGGTACCTTCACTGTCGTGCGACCAGTAACTGTGCACGTGCATCACACCTCGAAAAGTTTTTAAATGGGCCAGGTTTTGTATTTCCTTTTTTTTGTTTTGAAATTCAGCGATTTGTTCATCAAATTTGGGGTAAGTAATCAAGTGTCGCCAAATTGGTTTTGCAAATGCAATTATCAGAGCAAGAAATATCAGAATTACTAAAATTCCTACTAAGCGTTTTATGAATTTTAAAATCATCCGTCGTTTATGCCAGCTGCTCTTCATTTCCTGAAAATTTAACTTATTTATTTAATTTTTAGGTATATACTTCTCAAAAAATTGTTCCATATAGTATTGGCAATACTTATTTACTTCAACTGAAGCATCCATTGTATGGGGCAAGCCTTTAAGTCTGTGATATTCTACAGGAACACCATTTTCTTTTAATTTTTCATTCAATCTGTCTGCTTGAATTACCGGAACGAGTTCATCTATGGTTCCTTGAAATATTAGAGTTGGCGGATCATCTTTAGTAATATAAGATAGGGGAGAGGCTTTGGCAAACATTTCAGGTGCTTCGGAATAGCTTTTACTAAAACCAATTTTAATATATGGATGCTCTCTTGCATATTTTGTAGTTAGATCTGTTGGTCCATACAATTCAACCACTGCTTGTACTCTTGAGGAAAACAAGCTGTCTTCATTTTTTTTAAAATCCGGGTCATCAGAAGAATAAGCAATCATCATTGCCAGATGAGCACCGGCTGAACCACCAATAACTGCTATTTTATCTTTGTCGATATGATATTCTTCTGCGTATTTTTTCAACCAAATTACTGCAGATTTCACATCCAAAATCGGCCCTGGCATTTTTACTTTTTTCACAAATCTATACTGAATAGTTGCTGTTACATAGCCTTTTTGTGCAAAATCTGTCAAGTAACGTCGGTAATCTTGTTTATCACCTTTTACCCAACCTCCTCCATGGATAAAAATTAGTAATGGAGCTGGTTTAGAAATATTTTTTGAATGATAAATATCCAGCTTTAATTCTGTGGAGTCTATCGTTTTATAAACAATATCTTTATATTCCCTAATATCTTCAGGAGTAGGATAATCATTATCAATAAGATCAATTCTTCCAAAGAAATAAGCAATTTTTAATGTTGTCATGTTCCAGTACCCTTTAGGTGTTTCCGGAATCCCACTTTTTTTAGTTGCTGTACAATTCGTAAAGGAAAATATTATAAACATAAGCGTTATAAAAATTGCTCCTTTTATAATAGTGCATTTTTCAATTTTTAAGGATGTATCTTGCTTCATCTTTCAATATGTTTTTTTAATAATTTAACTGATATTTTTGTAGACATTATTTATTTAAGATCTTCAAGGCGTAGAAGAATTAAAGTACTAATACTGACTTGATATTTATTGATTAGAGAAGGTCTTTTCTGTGGTGAAGCCCCTTTTCCTTTTAGTTTAAATTTATGTTCACCTGTCTCCAACTTAAAATTACCAAAATTATGCTCCATAAAATCACCTCCTTTACTAACCATGTCCAAAACCGGACCGGCCAGTTGATCATCTACCAGTGGTTGGTATAAGCCACCAAAAGGTCCATCTGCAAGAACTGCAGATATTTTATATGTTCCGGATTCTTTAACTTCAAAATTGAACTTAATTTCTCCATCTGGAATTTCTGGTGCAAAATGAACAGCTACCATTTCCTTTTTTACTTTATTTGGTGACGCTTTCATTTCTAAAGTTGATGCAATCAATATTTGATAGGGAGCAACTCTTTTATTGGCTGCTGGTAATTCAGTATCTGAAAAAGTAATTGGTGTTTGGTACCAAAATGCCACAGAACTAATCCAGTCGGCTCGTTCCGATGAACTTGACATTTGCTCTCCGTTTTTGTCAAACTCACTTCCACGGTGTTCGATGGAAAATTTCAATGATTCCTGAAATCGAATTGGATCTGGGATATGCCAACGATAAGCAGTAACCCGATCTCCAGCTAAAACTCCTTCATATAAAGAGACTCCCTGAAATGGCCCGGCAAACTCGCGAAATCCCCAGGCATCACCAAAATAGTCTTCCGTTCCGGTCCCCTGTATCGACGGATTCTTCTCCCCATCAATATAAAAACGATCATCCCCTTCGCCAAACCAACCGGTTTGTGCCTGTTGTACCGAGTAAACCGTTCCAACATAATTTCCTTTACCTTTGGTGTCAAGAATAATGTGGTCACCTGGTTTAGCAGGAGTCTGTTGATTGTATCTGGCATGGAAATAAAGAACATCATCTTCAAGGGTATCTACTTTTTCCCAATCAACATAATAATAAAAGAAAGCTTGCCCAAATCCTGCTAATTCATTGGTTATTGTAATTTTTGCGTGTTTTTTGAATGGCATTCTCCAAAAACATGTTCTTGACCTGCCATGCGAAGATATACTTACCGGAAAGGATTGGAAATCTTTCGTTGCACCATGTCCAACTCCGAAAAAATCACCGAGGGGGACTTCAACGCTGGGCTTTTCTGAATTATCCCAATAAATTCTAATAACCAATGCTCGTGTCGAGAAAGGGTTTAATGAAGCAGAAGTGTTCCAAATATGTTTAATTATTCCTGGTCCTTCTAAATCAGCAATAACAATTGTTTCACCTGGAGCAATTTCTTTAGAATCACCATTACCGTCAAATTTAGATTCTGTGCTTGATGACCTCATACTTCTGCCATTTGAAGGAATAGTCAGTTGGTCGAGTAACGAATTGTTAGTTTGAGCACTGAGCGGTTCTTGTTGTATTAGAAAAAAAATAGCTCCAATTACAAGAAAAAGAAATCTGTTACTAAACTTATTAGATTTCTCCCGAGTCTGCCGAACACCAAAAATATTCAAACTGATTGAATGAAAAATTGAAGTAATTTTAAATGGAATAAGAGATAAAAGGCTATTCATGATTTTCCACTTTACATTCTAAAAAAAATGAATATAAATTTGATTCATATTCATTTCTTAATAAATTTTAAATTAATATTTGAATTTAAAAAATTTAGAAAGATCGTCTCAATTTAAAATTGAGATGATCTTCCATTCATTTAAAAAACAGTTTTATTAATACGGCTTGCCAGTTCCCTGTAACAACCACATTTTCGACCAGGCACTGTTATTGCTAACATCACTTCCTTTAAACGCAGTAGGTTCCAGCTTTTCTATTGCCGCTTCTGCATTTTTTGTATTTTTCGATATTTCATCGTTGTAGTGATAATAAAATCGAAGTGGCAATGCCGCTCTTATTGCCGTTTTACCAGTTTGTAAAGTTGGCAATCCAGTTCTTCTGTAATCAAACCATGATTCAGCCGCAGCAGTCCAACTGGCTATCCATTTTTGTTGAATTATACTTTCAAGCCCCGTGTATGCAACGCCTCCTATATAATTGTTAAAAGAGCTGCCAACACCCCAAGCATTAAAAGATTGTTGAATACCTGCCGCATAATGCTCTTCAGGAGTACCAGGTGCCCAACCATATAATGCAGCTTCGGATAGTATAAAATGAACTTCGGCAGCCGACATTATCCGCATTAAAAGCAATGGTCCTTCGGCAGCCTTATACATTTCGTTTAGTTGAGAACAATGTGGATTGTACTCTGCCTGACCAAGGTTTGGATTTAAATTATAAACTTGCGCAGCTGGTGATGAAGGAGGAATACCTACATATTCAGTATCATAATCAACTCCTAATCCTCCCCAGGCTTGTTCGTAATCAGTTACAATATCCTGCGAAACTTGTCGTTTGCCGTCAACAATCTGATCGACATTGGTGCCTGCAACCAATTCCAATGGTATTCCAATTTTATTTGCCCAAACACCCAGTCGCGGATCATTCCGTTCCTGAAGGGCATCTACAAGTGTAGCACACATTTTAACTCTCATATAATTGCCAGTTGGATCCTTGCTGAAAACCATATTGCTTGGCCAGGAATCAGACGGCGACAAACCTATAAAACTAACATTTGCATCATCAGATGCTTCTGTAATCAATGGATATTCGTTAGGAGCTGAAGTGATTTTTCTGATTCCCTGCTCTGCAATTGCCGGCTCTTTTTCTGATAGCCTCATATAATATCTAAGCGCAAGGGAATTTGCAAATTTTCTCCATTTTGAGACATCACCCCCATACAATACATCTTGGGTTGAATTTATATTTGAATAAGTAGAACTATTTTTAGATAACAGCATATTTGCTGTATCCAGATCAGATAGAATTCCCATATAAATATCCTTTTGAGGATCAAAGACAGGTTTGAAATATTCTTCTGTCCCTTCTTCTGCTTTTAAGGCATTTGAATATGGAGCATCTCCCCAAAGGTCCGTAATCATTCCAAAAGTGTATGCTTTCATAATTAAGGCCACGCCATGGTGAAAGTCATATCCACCTTTAACCGCTTTTTTTAAATACTCATCGTTATTTCTAAGTATGCCGTAGTAGCTATTCCAACTTTGGCTGTTGTTGTCCCAGTCATAATCGTTATGCCCGCTGGACCATCCGTCGTATTGGGTATGTTGCATTACGCCAGCAATATCACCAAATCCTACATTTAAAACCGTTTGTCCAACACCTGTAATTATGGTAGGCAATAATAAGTTAAGATCTGCATTTTCAGGATCTACTCCGTTTGGATTAATATTTAGTTCATCCAGATCTTTACAAGATATAACTAAAGCAAACACTAAAGTTAAAACGATTATTAAGCTATTTTTTAATTTATTCATGATCATAAATGTTTTAGTTTATTAAAAAGTAAAGCCTACTTTAAATCCAACAGGAACAATCCATGGCATGGCATTCCATTGTTCTGCCCCCTGTGACCAGCGACCTCCACTTGATTGAAAAGCTCTTTCAGGATCAATTCCTAATTTGGAATCTTTTGTCCACAGCATGATATTGCGACTGTAAACAGAAATGTTTACGTCTTGCATCTTTATTGATTGTGCAATTTTGTTGGGCAACCTGTAATTTAACGAGATTTCTCTTAATTTAATATAGTCAGCATCAAACACATCTGTACCACCTATATCCCAAGGATATGCGACTACGTATGGGAAAAATTGTGTTCCTTCATTACCCAGATTTTCAATGTATCCACCATTTCCATCATCTATAACACCCGGTATAAAAACACCATCATGAACTTCAATAGTACTAAAACTTTCAGGGAATCCACCGAAATCGGGAGTTGGACCACCTACAGGTCTTAAATCCTCGCTTAATAATAATTGATCCTCGTTGGTAACTACCCAATCGCGAAGACCCTGACTTGCTTCACCACCCAATTCGCCGGGATTAACCAATTCACTGAGCCATACATTATTTATTACTCTGTCAGTAATCCTGCGCCATGTTCCTGATTCAAACTGACCTCCCGACCTCCAGTCAAATGTCATACTCAAGGTAAAATTTTTAAAAGAGAGAGATGATTGTAATCCCATTATAAAATCAGGATTGTAATTACCAATTTTAGAAAATTCTTCTTCTGCCTGTAAATTTGCACCTACACCGGAACTCAGAATTGGATATCCATAATAAGGGGAATTTTTATCGGTTACCCTTTTTATTTTTTTACTATATATATTACCTACTAATCCATTTTCAGGGCCTTCAGATTCATTTGCTACATAACCTTTTACATAACCCATGGATCTAACTTTATTCTCATTCCAAAACTGAACAAAATCAACACCTTCAGCTAATTCCAATATTACAGTTTCGTTTTTCGAGAAGTTTAAATCCAGATTCCATGTCCAGTCATGACTTTTTACAGGTGTTACTCCAAGTAAAAATTCCCATCCTGTACTTTGTAATAATCCGGCGTTAATATTAATTCCACCGAAACCGGATGAGGAAGATAAGGGAACACCCAGTATTTGATTTCTGTTATCAACTCTATAATAGGTTCCGTCAAAACGGAAACGGTTAGAAAACATTTTAATCTCGGTACCAATTTCAAAAGATTTTGCTTCTTCTGGTTTAAGGTTTGGGCTTAACAATTGACTAGCCTTGGCCAATCTGGCAGCATCTCCCCATTGTCCGGCATTACCGTATGTTGCGTATAATCTATACGGTGAAGTATCGTTTCCAACTTGCGCAATTCCACCCCGTATTTTAAACATATCCACCTTGTCGCCCATGTCGAATATTTTGTCAGCGATAATGCTTAAGGATGCTGAAGGGTAAAAGTAAGAGCGGTTTGCTGCTGGCAAGGTGCTTGACCAATCGTTTCTGGCTGTTAAGTCAAGATAAGCTATTTCTTTCAATGCTAAGTTAGCCATGGCATAAACGCTGTTAATACCTCTTTGACTTCTGTAATTACTGTAATTTAAAGCACCGGAACTAATGTTTTGAACGGTAAAAACATTTGGAACTATCAAGCCCGAACCATTTTTGGCAGAATTACTAATGCTTGAACTTTTTTGATACAAAATATTTCCACCGATAGATGTTGATAGTGTAAAATTTTCCCAGTCTTTTTTATAAGTACCCAAAATATCTGTATTACGCTCCAAGCCGGTACCATTTTGAATACCATAAGTACCATTGTTAGGTTCCCTTAAATACCCCGGAGCTATTTTAGTTTCAAATGTTTCATCATGTTTGCTTAACGTATAACGGAACATCACATTAAAGAATGATGAAACTTCCCAATTAGCAACTACATTACCAAAAATCCGATATCTGGTAAAACTGTTGTTTACCTCGTTAGCTAAAAAATATGGATTCTCATGTTTATCCGAAACTCTTAATGTTTCACTTCCAGTTCCATAATCCTTTAGTTTAAGTATATCAGTATTTGTGGGATGAGAATAAACCCACTCAAGAGGGTTTGTTCCTCGGTTTGTAGTTGAAGGCCGATTATCTGCCCAAGAGTTGCCAAAGTTAATATCCGTACTAATCGTTAAATTCTTTCGTACTTTCGATAAAGCTGATAAGGAGAGACTGTTTTTGTTCAGATCGGAATTTGGGATTAATCCCGAGTGCGTCATATTGGTTAAACCTAACCTATAGTTTATCGCTTTCGAACTACTGGAAATTGATACCCCGTTGGTAGTTGTGTACGCATAGTCATTTAAAAAATTCTGCACATTATTAGGATAAGAAACAACCTCTGTAGGAACTCGTACCCCGTTTGCATCCACAGGCGAATCCCATTGAACAGCCCAATAGCCTTTGTCATTTTCGGGGCCATTCCCTGTTCCATCAATTGCATTAATGTTTGGTAAAACTCCACCTCCAACATCTTCTGGTCTAAATGAGAAAAAACCTGGGGAGAATTGGGTTGATACATCTAAAAATTTTGATGGAATATCAAAAACCGTATTTGATGAAATCGAAACTTTCATCCCTCCATTTTCTTTTGCTTTTTTAGTTGTGATAAGAACAACACCGTTGCCTGCACGGGTACCATATAAAGCCGCTGCACTGGGACCTTTTAGTATGGTTATATTTTCAATGCTTTCGGGATCAAGATCAGATATCGAATTTCCGTAATCAACCGGGTTACGGTCGCCAATTGCATGTACATTATTTACCGTACTTGCCAATGGCACACCATCAACAACAAAAAGTGGTTGATTGTCAGTACTTAATGAAGTAGCGCCTCTAATAACCATACTAACCGAAGACCCTGTACCACCCGTTGAATTAATGGTTACTCCCGATACTTTACCAGCCATCGAATTCAATACATTTTCCTGGACAACACGGGTCAGTTCTTCTCCTGCAACTTTTCCCACCGAAAAACCTAAAGATTTCTCTGAACGTTTTATTCCCAATGCGGTTACAACAACTTCATCTAAAGATTCAGAACTTTCTACCATAACAACATTTATCACACTATTTCCGTTAAGAGCTATTTCCTGGGTAGCAAAACCAACAAACGAAAATACAAGTGTGGCATTGTTGTCATCCACATTTAAGCTATAGTTGCCGTCCATATCAGTAATAGTCCCACGAGCAGTACCCTTTACAGCAATACTTAATCCCGGCAATCCCATACCATCTGATGACGAAGTAACTTTCCCCTTTACGTTTTGCCCATTTACAGATTGTGCAACAGCACCAAAATATGCAAATAGTACTGTTGCTAATAAAACAACAAATAATAATAAATGCCGGGTTATATTTTTAATATAATATTTATAGTTCATAATTTTTTTATTGAATTAGTTCTAATTTACAACTTCGAATGATAGGATAAGGGCATGTGTGTTAACACCGATATAATCCCCCGAAGCCGCCATAAACATTACAAGCGTCATCGAATTATCTGTTATTTTTTGCACAATTACTTTTCTTTGAAAATCCATAAATCCGACAAATTCAGTTCCTGAAAAATCGAGCGTGCTCACATTGTCAAATGTTAAAGATCCGCCTGTCCAAACTGAGGAAACAGTAAAATTTTCATTTTCAACATAAGTAAAAGTAGCTCCATCTTGAGGAGTATATTTCGCTATAACTAAGCCAAATTCTGCACCATTGGCATTAATAATATCTGCACCTCCATTCTTGACCATCTGATAAACATACCCTCCAAACGAAGCTCCATCTTCTTTTACATCATGTGCATAACTTCCATCGAAGAAAAATGTAAATTCATCTTTATAGACATCTCCCATGTGAAATTGCAATTCAAAAATCCCTGTTGGCAAAGGTTTCGGAGTATCTTCAACAACAGTTAAATCGGCATTCGCATAGGCTAAATAATCACCACCAGTACCATGATCAGTAGTTAACCTCCATGTTTTACCATTTGTTGCAGTTGGTCCGCCGGTAAGTAAAACATAAGGGGTAAGCGACACTGCTAAATTAACTTCATCTGTTACAGTATTCCCATTATCATCGCTTGCTGTTAATGTGGCTAAATAATAACCACCACTTTCATAAACATGCACCGGGTTCTGTTCGGTACTTGTGGTTCCATCGCCAAAATCCCACGACCAACTATTGGCACTGTGGGTTAAAGCCGTAAATGCTACCTGCTTGTCAACAACACTATTAAAAATAGTAGCTGAAAGTGGAAAGGTAGGCCGAACCTCTTCTTTTGTGCACGACGACGCAAAAAATATCGTCAACAAAAAAAAGAGCACACTACGAGAAAAAGATTTGTTTTTCATAAGCTAAATTTTAATTAAAGTATTTCATGTTAATGTAATAATTTCTGAAAATATATCGATTTTGAAATTTATTGTAATAACTACAGCTAAAATAAACTTCAATTTAGATAATATAATTAGTGCCTGCAAGAAAACTCTACTTTTTCAAGTCTTTGATAAGAAAACGTCAAAGACAAGGCTTTCGAAGTTTTGAAAATCAAGGAGTTTGCTTTTGCAAATAACTATTTTCAAAACGAGAGTAACGCAGTATTTGGCGTTTTCTTGCAAAGACTAATTAAGTAATCGTTAATATTTAATTAAGTTAATTTATCCTATTGTTTATCCTATTTGCTTATCATACGGCTATTCTCATTAGTTTGAAAACATAAACCAATCATTTTTCAGGATATAAATATAATTAAAAAATCATAAATAAAATTAAAATACTATATTTAAACCGTTTTAGCAAGCGAAAAAAATTATAGTATTTGATTCATTTCGTTGTAGTAATTGTTGTTTTTCTATTGAATAAGGGGGAGTTTTTTTGCGCTATCAGCAATGTACAATTCGATATGTTCTTAATATTTGTTAATTTTTAAGGGGAAGAATGGTCTTTTAATTTTTTAATTTTCATACAATATTTTATTTTACAGATAGGCTCCAATTCATAACATTTAAAAATAGCGATATGCAAATCAAAAATATTTTCTACCTATTTATCCTCGTTTTATTTATCTCTTGCGGCAACAGCAAATTATTGCCTGTTTCCAGCTTTTATGAATATGACAAAAATTTACCGCTTCAGGATTCTGTAATATTGTTAAAAGACACAGTGGCCTACAAACTGTTCTATGTTACATTCCGAAGTATCCATAACAAGGAAGTAACCGGTATGCTGACCGTTCCAAAAGAAATTGAAAAACCTGTTCCGGTAATAATTTTATTGCATGGAAAAGGTGATAGTAAAACAGTTGACTACATTGAGTACGGCAACACTTTGCTCTATAAAAATGGTTATGCCGTGCTTCGGATTGATATTAGCAACCACGGCGATCGTTTGGAGAATGATTATGATTTCGATTTTAAGGGAGATACCCGTTATTGGACCCGCGATATAATAACTCAGACCGTATTCGACCTTCGCCGGGCAGTAGATTTTATTTCTACAAGAAAAGAGCTTGATTCGAATAAAATTGGATTTCTGGGGATTAGCCTTGGCGGGATTACCGGAACAATTTTTTGTGGGGTTGAAAATCGGGTACAGGTTCCGGTAATTGTTTTGGCCGGTGGACAAATGAACCTGATGTTTGGCAAAAAAGCACTTTCATCCGATACAAAAAACTATTTGAGTATTATTGAACCCATAAATTTTATCAGGCAAATTGCACCCCGGCCTTTGTTAATGGTGAATGCCAAAAACGATGATATTATTCCGCCTTTGATGAGTAAATTATTGTATAAAAAGGCAAAAAAACCAAAGCAAATCAACTGGTATTTATCTAAACATCACGACATTCCGATTGATTCGGTTTATACCGATGGAATTGGCTGGTTTGATAAGTATTTGAAGTAATTTTGAATAATCATGTGAATGGAGGGTTGAAATGTACTCACAGAGAAAATGATAAAAGGTGATAGAATATTATTTTCCAGATGTTTTTTAAACGATATATAATACGTGTTTTGGGACAGATTGCTTCGTCATTCTTCCTGCCAATGACAGATCCGTTTTGCTGTCATCTCCCGCATTGCGATGCCTTTGGCGGACGAAGGAGAGATCTGATCCGTTTTGCTTGGGATTTCTCCTCGTTCCTCGTCTG
>JAKIST010000053.1 GCA_021648495.1 Draconibacterium sp. | reverse complement strand
ACTACTACTACTACTACTACTACTACTACTACTACTACTACTACTACTACTACTACTACTACTATTGCCCTCAATTTAGCATCCATTGCTATTTAAGTATTAGTATATTCATAAATAGTTTTTTATGTAATAATCTTAATCCGAATAATTATACAAAAGTAATCATTGGTTCACGATGGTTTACAATTGTGAATTAATATCCATTGCGTTTGAAGTGTTATATAAATTAGATTATAAATATGTAAAGGTGATAAATTACGGCCTGCAAACTCTGGTTAAGATAGTTCAAAAAAAGTACAGGATTATTTAGGTGGTCGTTAAGGGGTGGTCTTTTTTTTATTAATTCGTAATTTCACGAAACTAAATAAAATATATCTATTCGTTATAAGCTATTCACCTTTTAAATAAAAACAAGGATCTCTTCTAAATAGACTGTGTTTGTAATATATATATATATATCTTATTGGCGATAAAAGTGGATTACGACGTACAGGTGGTAAATGTATCAGTGTTCAATTATAATAATTTTACGGAAAATATTTTATTTAAAATTCAAAAAAAATATCCTGAATTATAATTTTAATTAGCTGCCTGTAGAATTTAACTGCTTCCTAAATGAACTATTTTATTATAATTATCTGACCAAAATTAAATATTTCAAGATTCAATTTCTCATGCCATAGAATAAAAATCAACAATAGTATTCAAAATAAAACATTATTTATAAAATACATTTTTAAAATATACAAAAGTATCTATTTCTTAATAGCCTATAAAATAGATATTTAGATTAGACTATTTATATTTAATTACACATCTTATTGATGGTTCTAATTTTAAAATATATAAATGTAAAATATATTTCCAACTTAAATTGCATATATGAATTATATATGATACATTTGAAGTGTTATTTTAGAAAGAAATTACAGATATGTAAAAAGATAAAAGAGAAGACTTACAAACCCTAGTTAAGTTAGTTCAAGCAAAGTACAGAGTTATTTAGGTCGTCGTGAAGGGACGGCCTTTTTTTTGATTACTTAGGAATTGTAAACAAATAACCACTCGTTTTCTACTACTTCTTCTTCTTTTGCTTTTTATCTTTTTTGAAAAATTCTTTTAATAGAACCACTATTTACAGATTTTTTAACTCATTAAAAAACAAAATACCTACGCATAAAACAAGCGTTTATTAATTTACAACTCCTTCATTTCTATTCAATCAAATTTAGCTTCTTCGAAAAAAGAATATTTTTTATCTTTGCAATCAAATTATGTAAATATGAGCAAAAAGGCTGTTGCAGACTTTTGTGTTGTTGAGAACTCCCCATTAAATTCCACTAACTTTTTAATAAAACTAAAAGCTCCCCTAAAACTTCCTGTTTTTCAGCCTGGGCAGTTTGTGAATGTTGATATTAAAGGAACTGATGAGATTTTTTTACGTCGCCCTTTTTCAATTTATGAAGTGGATTATAAAGAGAATACTTTATCGTTGATTGTTAAAATATTAGGGAGGGGGTCAAAAAAACTAACTGAAATAAGGGAGGGTGAAATATGTAGTTTGGTTTATCCACTTGGAAATGGCTTTACTATACCTCAAAAAGGCGAAAAGGTATTATTGATTGGTGGAGGCAGCGGAGTTGCACCTATGTTGTTTCTTGCTAAAGTTAGCGGATTACAGCCTGAGAATGTTAATTTATTATTGGGAGCCAGAACTATTGAGGAGCATGTTGATGTTAAAAAATATGGAGAATATGGTAATTTACATTTTTCAACTGAGGATGGTTCGTTGGGTGAAAAAGGATTTGTTACCCAGCATCCTATCTTCAAAAATAATTTACACATGTTTGACCGTGTTTATGCTTGCGGACCAGACGTAATGATGAGAGCAATTGCCAAAGAAGCGAAAGCAGCTAATATTTTTTGTGAAGTATCTTTGGAAAACCTTATGGCTTGCGGATTTGGAGTTTGTCTTTGTTGCATTGAACCAACAAATAGAGGGAATTTATGCGTTTGTACTGATGGACCAGTTTTTAATATTAATGATTTGAAATGGTAGATTTAACAGTAAAAATACACAATATTGAATTTAAGAACCCGGTAATGACTGCTTCTGGAACATCGGGGTTTGCCGAAGAATTGATGGATTTTTATGATGTTTCTCAATTGGGGGCTTTGTTTTTAAAAGGAACGACGCTTAAAAACCGGGACGGAAATGATTATCCGCGAATGGCTGAAACTGCCTCGGGAATGTTAAATGCTGTAGGTTTACAAAATAAAGGCATCGATTACTTTATTGAAAATATATACCCCCGAATTAAGAACTACAATACTCCTTTAATTGTCAATGTAAATGGTTCAACCGTTGAGGAATATATTGAGGTAACAGAAAAAGTTAATGAGTTGGATCGAATTCCGGCAATTGAATTAAATATCTCGTGTCCAAATGTAAAAGAGGGGGGAATGGCGTTTGGAGTTAGTTGTGTAGGGGCAGAAGTGGTTACAAAAGCTGTTCGCGAAGTATATGATAAAACATTGATTGTAAAACTTTCACCAAATGTTACCGATATAACTGAAATCGCAAAAGCTGTTGAGGCGCAGGGTGCTGATAGTGTTTCTTTGGTTAATACTTTTCTTGCAATGGCCATTGATGCCGAAAAGAGAACACCACTGTTATCAACTATAACGGGCGGATTGTCTGGCCCGGCAATAAAACCAATTGCATTACGAATGGTTTGGCAGGTTTATAATGCGGTGAAAATTCCGGTTATTGGAATGGGAGGTATTATGAATGCTACCGATGCCATTGAATTTATGTTGGCAGGCGCTACTGCAATTCAGGTTGGAACGGCCATATTCAAAGACCCATTTATTCCTGTTCAAATTATTGAAGGAATTAAGGAATACCTTGAAAGGCATAATTTAAAGTCTGCTAAAGACTTAATTGGTGCATTACAATTGTAAACATCAGATTTCAATTTGTTTTATTGATTTGCACAATTAGCTAATTATTTTATTGGTTTTAATATTTTTATGCTTTATTTTTAATCATTAGTGTCTGGTAAAAGTTTTGAGATTGCTTTGTTATACTCGCAATGACGTGTATTACAAATCGTAATAACTTTAGTTTAAGGTCATTGCGACCGCGAGGAACGAAGCGGGAAGCAATCTGTTTCAATATTCTCATCTTTACCGGACAATTGTGATTTTTAATAGTTACATATAGCCACATTTTTGTAGGATTTTATAAAAAGTTATATTTTAAATTTTTATAAATTGCAATGTGAACATTTCAATTTTAGTGTTGTTGTTGAATGTGTAAATAGCAAAATATGATTTTAAACAAATAATTATGGCAAATTTTAATATATTAATGCCTAAACTTGGTGAAAGTATTCAGGAAGGAACCATCACCAAGTGGTTTGTGAAAGAGGGAGATACGGTTGAGGAGGACGATATGTTATTCGAAGTTGCAACCGATAAAGTTGACTCCGAAATTCCTTCCCCAGTTGATGGTGTAATCACAAAAATATTATTTTTAGAAGATAGTTTAGTTCCGGTTGGAGAGATTTTAGCGGTAATAAAATTAGAAGGAGAGGAGGACGAAGAGCCTACTTCACCGGAAGAAATCTCAATTGCTACGACTGTAGGATCTACTGAAACAAGCAGTAAAATTACTGAAAGTTCAGTTGATGAAAGTAGAAAACTATCTAATCGTTTTTATTCGCCGTTGGTAAAAACAATAGCAAAAGAGGAAAATATTTCGTTAGAAGAGTTAGAAACTATTGATGGATCAGGGGCAAACGGCAGAGTTCAGAAGAAAGATATTCTTGGTTACATTGAAAACCGGGGTATTAGACAGATTGCTAAACCGCAAGCTGAGAACTCAGTGGCTTCAGTTATTGAAAGAAAAAAACCGGTTCCTGTTTCAATTGGAGTGGAAGACAAAATTATTGAAATGGGGCGCGTACGCAAACTTATTGCAGACCACATGGTAATGTCGAAACAGGTTTCGCCACACGTTACTTCGGTAGTGGAGGCAGATGTTACTGAATTGGTATTATGGCGGAACAGAAACAAAGTCGATTTTCAACAAAAGCATGGGGACAAAATAACGTTCATGCCAATTTTTACCGAAGCGGTGGCAGCTGCAATAGCTGAATATCCATTAATAAATTCATCGGTTGATGGTGATAAAATTATCGTAAAAAAAGATATCAACATAGGAATTGCAGTTGCCAAACCCGATGGTAATTTAATTGTGCCTGTAATAAGAAATGCAGAACAACGTAATTTGGTTGGCTTAGCAAAAGAGCTGAACCGTTTGGCTAATGCCGCGCGCACAAATAGGCTCGATCCTGGTGAAATTCAAGGTGGAACATTCACAATTACAAATTTTGGCTCGTTCCGAAATATAATTGGAACGCCCATTATTAATCAGCCGCAAGTTGCAATATTGGCTACCGGAAGCATTGAAAAGAAACCTGCAGTATTGGAAACACCATCGGGAGATGTAATTGCCATCAGACATAAAATGTACTTGTCGTTATCGTACGATCATCGCGTTATTGATGGTGCATTGGGCGGTGCTTTTCTACGAAGAATTGCGGATATTCTTGAACAATTTGATATTAACCGTTCAATTTAATTTTAAATGAAGAATTTAGAAATACCAAAAATCTATTCCATTAAGAAAACACCAAAAAAGACTTTGGAGAACTGGTTTAGGTTAATGACAATAGGCCGGGCAATTGATAATAAAGCACCTAATTATTTAAAACAAGCAATCGGATGGTCTTATCATGCGCCTTATGCAGGCCACGATGGAATTCAATTAGCGGTGGGGCAACATTTCGAAAAGAATAAGGATCATATCTATCTTTATTATCGCGAAATGCTGACTGCAATTGCCGCAGGAATGACTTCGGAAGAGATTATCCTGAATGGAATTTCAAAAGCAACAGATCCATCGAGCGGTGGACGGCACATGTCGAACCACTTTGCAAAACCGGAGTGGAACATTCACAGTGTCTCGTCATCAACAGGAAATCATACGCTACATGCAGTTGGCACAGCGAGAGCTATTAAATATTATGGCGAAAAGGCGGTTGCAATTAGTGGACAGGGCGAATCATCGGTTAGCGAAGGTTATGTTTACGAAGCTATTACCGGTGCTGATAAAGAGCAGCTGCCTGTAATTTTTGTGGTTCAGGATAATGGTTACGGAATTTCAGTTCCTAAAAAAGATCAAACGGCAAACCGAAAAGTAGCTAATAACTTTTCAGGGTTTAAAAATTTAAGGATAATTCATTGTAACGGAAAAGATGTTTTCGATTCGATGAACGCAATGGCGGAGGCTAAAAGATTTGCAATTGAAGAGAGCAAACCTGTGTTTTTGCAGGCGAACTGCGTGCGAATGGGGGCTCATTCAAATTCAGACGATCATCTTCTCTATAGAAGTAGTGCTGAAAGAAATTATGTGATAGAATATGATCCACATGCTAAATTTAGAAGATTACTGTTGCGTTATAACCGCTTTACAGAAGAGGAACTTTTGGAAATTGAAGCTGCCGTAAAAGCAGAAATCAAGGTATCTCATAAAGCTGCAATGAATGCACCGGATCCATCGCCTGATTCTATCTATGATTTTGTCATTCCCGAACCTTTTGTTTCTGAAAAATATCCGCAAGGTTTACATTCGGAAGTGGGTGAAAAGAAAAAATTGATAACCGCATTAAATGAAACTTTAAAAGCTGAATTCAGGCATAATCCAGATACATTTATTTGGGGGCAGGATATGGCAAATAAAGACAAAGGTGGAATTTTCAACGTATCAAAAGGAATGCAGCAGGAGTTTGGCGAAAAGCGTGTGTTCAATGCACCAATTGCTGAAGATTTTATTATGGGTACTGCCAATGGAATGTCGAGATATAACAAAAAAATCAGGGTAGTTGTTGAAGGGGCAGAGTTTGCCGATTATTTTTGGCCGGCAATGGAACAGTATGTTGATACGAGCCACGACTATTGGCGATCGAATGGAAAATTTTCTCCGAACATAACCATTCGCCTGGCATCGGGGGGATATATCGGAGGCGGCATGTATCATTCGCAAAATATTGAAGGGGCTTTGGTTTCCATTCCCGGAGTTCGAATTGTTTACCCATCGTTTGCCGACGATGCTGCCGGGTTATTGAGAACTGCAATGCGATCGGAAGGTTTAACCATGTTTATGGAGCCAAAAGCCTTGTACCTCGATCCGAAAGCTGCAACAGTTGTTCCCGATGATTTTGAAGTTCCGTTTGGAAAAGCCAGAATTAGAAAAGAGGGTGATATGCTAACAATAATTACTTACGGAAATACAACGCATTTGTGTTTGGATGCTGCTAACAAACTTCAGGAAGAAGGTATAAATGCAGAGGTAATCGACCTTCGTTCGTTGATACCGTTAGACGAGGAGGCAATTATTAATTCAGTAAAAAAAACAAACAAAGTTTTGTTGGTTCACGAAGATAAAGTGCATGGTGGTTTTGGTGGTGAATTGAGTGCAATTATTAACGAAAAAGCTTTTGAATATTTAGATGCTCCAATTCGTAGAGTTGGTTCACCCTTTACACCAGTTGGTTTCAACCGTATTTTGGAACAGGCAATTTTACCAAATGCCGACATTATTTACAAAGCTGCTAAAGATTTAATTTCATATTAAAATATTTACAATGAAAAAAACAGCCATCATATATAGCTACAATTCACAAAAGTCAAAAAAAGTTGCAGAGAAAATAATCGCTGCCTTTGGAGAATCGAATATTGAAGCGATTAATGCGGAAAAACTTACCAAGGAGGTATTTGAAAACTTTAGCAATTTTATCCTTAGCTCACCAACCTGGTTCGATGGTGAACTTCCAAATTATTGGGACGAATTTGTTCCCGATCTGGAAGAAATGGATTTAAAGGGTAAAACATTTACCGTTTTTGGTTTAGGTAACCAAAAAGATTATCCCGAAAACTTCTGCGATGCTATTGGTATTTTAGTTGAATTGCTTGAAGAATGTGGAGCAAAAGTAGTTGGGCGAACTAGTTTGGAGGGTTATAACTATGAATCATCAAGAGCTGAACAAGATGGATTATTTGTTGGATTGCCCCTGGATCAGGAAAATCAAGCCCGATTAACGAACGGTAGAATTGAAAGTTGGGTTACCCAACTAATTAAGGAAATGGATTAAAACCAGATACTCACTGAATATATAAAAAGCTGCCTGTTTATTGAATGGCAGCCTTTTTTTATTATGTCTTTGATTTACTATATTTGATAAAATAATTTATGGTGAAAAATAGATCGAAGAAATTCATAAAACTGCCTGAATACGAAGGAGGCAAGGAAGCTTTTAAAAAATATATAAAAACAAATTTAGTTTATCCCAAAGAAGCCCTCGATAAAAGGGTTGAAGGAACGGTTTATTTAAGTGCTGTTGTTAACGACAATGGTGATGTATTGCAGGTTAACATTGAACAAGGAGTTGGAGCGGGTTGCGACGAAGAAGCGATTCGTTTAATTGATAATATCCAGTTTCCAAAAGTAAAAAACAGGGGAGTACGAGTACGAGTAAAAATAAAAAAGAAATTTAGAATTAATTTTAAACTACCACCACAAAAGAAGGTTAATTTTCAGATAGTAAACAAGAAAGTTAAGGATGCCGAGCATAAAACTGCAAAATCTTATTCATACACTATTTTAATTTCAAAACATTAATTATTTTCTACAAATATAGTATTGTAGCTAATGCTATTCATCAAGAAAAGAATGATTTTTGGATATTTAAATATCTATTTGTGTACACAAATGTAACATATCGTGTTAATGAGTTCATGTCCAGTACCTAATAAAGGGAAAGTAAAATTAATGCACAGTTTTACCGATTGAATGTAAACTACTCATAGTCAATTGATTGAGTAGTATATCGTGGGTGTATAGAAATGTATTCATGATGTTTCCAAATGTAATCTGTATCGTTTCTTCGTTTTTAACAAAAATGAAATTTAGGATGGTTAAATTGATAATTTGATTTTTAGCATACTTATTAATTCAATTTCAAATAGAGTAAGGAAAACGAGTTGATTATTGTTAAGCAGAAAAAAGTTTACATCGCTGCGCGTTATTAATTTATTCCGATATAAATTGAATTTAAACAGCTATTAGTTTTCAAATAAGTTTAATTGTTTAATTTTGTGTTTTTTAAAAACAAAAATTATTGAAAATTGTCTGAAACGAGATACATATTTGTTACAGGTGGAGTTACTTCATCGTTAGGAAAAGGAATTCTTGCCGCTTCATTGGCTAAGTTGTTGCAATCCAGAGGTTATAAAGTTACCATTCAAAAATTGGATCCATATATTAATGTGGATCCCGGTACACTCAACCCATACGAACATGGTGAATGTTATGTAACCGAGGATGGCGCTGAGACCGATTTAGATCTGGGACATTACGAGCGGTTTCTAAATGAAACTACATCGCAAGCCAATAATGTTACTACCGGAAGGATATATCAATCGGTGATAAATAAGGAACGAAAGGGGGACTACCTTGGAAAGACAGTTCAAATTATTCCTCATATTACCGATGAAATAAAACGAAGGATTAAAATTCTTGGCTCCAAAGGAAAATACGATATTGTAATTACCGAAATAGGTGGAACGGTTGGTGATATTGAATCTTTGCCTTACATTGAGTCGGTGAGGCAGTTAAAATGGGAACTTGGTTCAAAAGTATTGGTTATTCATTTAACTTTAGTCCCGTATCTTGCTGCTACCGGCGAATTAAAGACAAAACCAACGCAGCACTCGGTAAAACAGTTACTTGAAGCTGGAGTGCAGCCTGATATATTAGTGCTCCGCACCGAGTATGATATTGATCTAAATATCAGGAAGAAAGTTGCATTATTTTGTAATGTTGCGCTTGAGGCTGTTGTACAGTCGATAAATGTTTCAACCATTTACGATGTTCCCTTGAAAATGCTTGAGGAAAAATTGGATTTAACGGTTTTGAAAAAATTAGCTCTTCCGATTAAAGAAAAAATAAATCTTTCGGCCTGGAACAGTTTTTTAACTCGACTAAAAAGCCCTACTCAAACTGTTGAAATTGGATTGGTTGGAAAGTATGTTGAGTTGCACGATGCTTATAAATCAATTGTTGAGGCGTTGATTCATGCAGGTGCTGAAAACAGGTGCAATGTAAATATTAATTGGATTCATTCCGAATCAGTTAAAAATGATAATTACACTAAAATACTTTCCAATTTAAACGGAATAATTGTTGCTCCGGGCTTTGGGCACCGCGGGATGAGTGGAAAAATTTTAGCGGCTAAATATGCTCGTGAAAGCAACACTCCATACTTTGGAATATGTTTGGGGATGCAAGTTGCAGTAATTGAATTTGCCAGGAACGTGTTAAAACTTGAAGAGGCAGATTCGACTGAAATGACCCCAAAAACTCCTTATCCTGTTATTGATTTAATGGAGCAGCAAAAAGGGATAACTAATTATGGCGGAACTATGCGCTTGGGTGCTTATGAATGTCGCATTGTTGAAAATGATTCTAATGTTTTTAGGGCTTATAATAAATTAACAATTCACGAAAGACACCGTCATCGTTATGAATTTAACGATACATTTATTGAAAAATTTATTGCGGGAGGTATGGTTCCTGTTGGAATAAACCCTGAAACAGATCTGGTGGAAATTGTAGAAATACCAAAGCATAAATGGTTTGTTGGCATTCAGTTTCATCCTGAATACCGTAGTACCGTTTTAAATCCCCACCCACTGTTTGTAGATTTTATTAAGAATTCGATTGTAGAAGAAGAGAAATAAAAAATGGATAAAAAATCAATTATTGGAATAGGGCTTATTTTTGCAATCCTGGTTGTGTTTTCACTGATGAACCAGCCGTCGAAAGAAGAGATAGAAGCCACAAAAAGGAAAAGGGATTCTATCGCTCAAATTGACGCAAAGCTTGCATTACAGCAGCAAAAATTGCAGCAGCAACAAACTGCTGAACAAGCATTGATAAATAGTACTGATTCCACTTTTAAAGAAAAAACAATACAAAATAAAGTTGATGAGTTTGGAGTTTTTGGAACTGCAGCCGTGGGTGAAGAAACATTTTATACCCTTGAAAACAACTTGATGAAAATAACTTTCTCAAATAAAGGAGGAAGTATTTATTCCGTTGAATTGAAAAATTATCAGACGCACGATTCGCTGCCGCTGATGCTATTTGATGGACCAAAAACAAAATTTGGCCTCAATTTTTTTGCACAAAACAGGAGTATTCAAACCGATCAGTTATTCTTTAAACCTACTGGAGGAAAAACAAATGTTGTTGTATCGGGGCCTGAAGTTAAAAAAGGCGACGAAGGAAAGATTAAATTTAACGAAGAAAATCCAGGCGGGAAAGAGTCCATGGTTTTTCGTTTGGAAGTTGCCCCGGGTAAATACATGGAATATGCATATACGCTTAAATACAATTCATTTTTGGTTGACTTCGATTTGAATATGAAGGGAATGAACCAAATCATTGCTGGAAATCAGTCGTACCTGAACTTTAACTGGTCTTTTGATATACCGAGACAAGAGAGGATATCGAAGTTTGGAGAAGACCGCTATACGAATATTACATATAAATTCTTTGACGGTGATGTTGACAACCTGGCGGCAAATAAATCGGTAGAAAAAAGTTTAAACACCCAGATAAAATGGATCGGTTTTAAGCAGTTGTTTTTCAGTTCTACTATAATTGCCAATGGATCTTTCCCGAATGCTCAAATTCGT
Source organism: Draconibacterium sp. (assembly GCA_021648495.1). GTDB lineage: Bacteria > Bacteroidota > Bacteroidia > Bacteroidales > Prolixibacteraceae > Draconibacterium. The sequence goes on along the minus strand of JAKIST010000053.1, from coordinate 5,332 downwards.
CAAACTGAGATCGAAAATAGCGACAAATATTTGGCAAATTTTTATGCTGATATTGCTTTACTATATCAAGGAAAGAAAAACGAGACAATTGGAATGCAATTCTATTTTGGCCCAAATCATTACCAAACTTTAAAGCAGTATCATAATGATTTGGAGCGTCAGGTTTATTTGGGTTACCCGGTTGTTCGCCAGATAAATCAGTTTGTTATTATCCCAATATTCAATTTTCTTAGAAGGTTTATTTCAAATTTTGGAATAATTATTTTGTTGCTTACCGTTTTAATAAAGTCAGTTTTATTCCCGTTTACGTATAAATCGTACATGTCGCAAGCAAAAATGCGTGCGTTAAAACCTGAAATTGACGAGTTAAATGCAAAATTTGGGAAAGATAAAGCCATGGAAAAGCAAAAAGCGACCATGGCCTTATATAAAAAGGCAGGAGTTAACCCAATGGGAGGGTGCTTGCCAATGTTGCTTCAATTCCCAATTCTGATAGCCATGTTCTTTTTCTTCCCGACTTCAATTGAATTGAGACAACAAAGTTTTCTTTGGGCAACCGATTTGTCCACCTACGATTCAATCTTGAACCTTCCGTTTAGTATTCCGGCTTATGGCGACCATGTAAGTTTATTTTGTTTGCTTATGACTGTTACAACAGTAATTTCAACCCATTTAAGTCAACAATCACAAGCAAGTACTGGAATGCCGGGAATGAAAGTCATGATGTACATGATGCCGGTTATGTTCCTGTTCATCCTGAATAATTATTCTGCAGGGTTAAGTTACTACTACTTTTTGGCAAATGTGATTACAATTGGGCAAACCTATTTAATCCGCTCGTTTGTTGACGATGAAAAAATAAGGGCACAGCTTCAGGTAAATAAAAAGAAAACGGTCAAAAAATCAAATTTCCAAAAGCGCTTGGAAGATTTATCTAAACAACGTGGTATTAAACCTCCCAAAAAATAAGAACAATAGAACTATTGTATATTTGAAAAGGATTGTGTGATTTACAATCCTTTTTTTATTTGAAAAAAATAAATTTAAATTAAACCTTTTAATTCCGTTTGTGTCAAACCAAAACTAATAAAAAATAACAGTTTAACTTTTAAATTATTACAAATGAAAAAATTAGGCTTTTTATTAATGGTTATATTTCTGGGTACTACTGTTTCAATGGCTCAAAACCGAAGTTGGCAAAATTCAACTCCGAAAGAAAGTGCAAAAAAATCAACTGAAACATTAAAAGAGAAGCTGGGGTTAAAAGCGGATCAAGAGAAACAAGTATATGCTTTAAATTTAAAGTCTGCCAAAGAGATGGTCGAGATGCGCAAGGGAATGGGAATGGGAATGCAAGGTGGAGGCGGAGATAGGGACGCTATGCGTGCTAAATTTACCAAAATGCGCGAAGATACGAGTAAAGCGATGAAACAAATATTGTCAAAAGATCAGTATGTAAAATACGAAAAGTATTTAGAAGAAAGACGAGCAAGTAGAGGTCAAAGGGGCGGTAGGAACCGCTAATAGTTTTTATATTAGTTTTAGTTAGTTTAGTTTAGTTTAGTTTAGTTTAGTTTAGTTTAGTTTAGTTTTTAAAAAAAAAGGGTTTGCAATTTTGCAACCCTTTTTTTATTCATTATACGAAATACTTACATATCTACTTGAACATTGGCCATTTCAGTTTTCGAATATTTACCGTCTATTAATTTTTGCCTCACATCTTTGAATGCTTTTAAAGTCATTTCAACATCCTCCATCGAATGCATTGCGGTAGGTATTAAACGCAATAAAATATCCCCTTTCGGAATAACAGGGTAAATAACAATGGAACAAAAAACACCATAATTTTCGCGCAAATCGTAAACCATGTTAGTTGCTTCAATATCGCCGCCCTTCATATAAACCGGTGTAACCGGTGAATTTGTTTTGCCCAGGTCGAAGCCTTCTTCTTTTAACCCTTTTTGTAAAGTGTTTGTTACCAACCAAAGTTTTTCTTTTATTTCGGGCATTGTTTGCAACATTTCCAACCTCCTCAACGCACCAATTACCATGGCCATAGGAAGCGATTTAGCATAAGTTTGCGAACGCATATTATAACGTAAATAGTAACAAATATCGGTTTCACCGGCAACAAAAGCTCCAATTCCGGCCATGGCCTTGGCAAATGTCCCAAAATGTAGATCCACACCATCTTGAACCCCAAAATGTTCTGGTGTACCTGCACCTGTTTTTCCCATTGTTCCAAAACCATGTGCATCGTCAACCAATAAACGAAAGTCAAATTCTTTTTTCAGATTTACAATCTCGTCCAGTTTGCCTAAATCGCCCGACATACCAAATACACCTTCGGTAATTACCAATATTCCGCCACCTTGTTTAGTTGCAAGTTTGGTCGCCCTTTCAAGTTCTTTCCGAAGATTTTCAATATTGTTGTGTGGAAAAACGTAGCGTTTCCCCATGTGTAAACGTACCCCATCAAGAATACATGCATGAGCTTCAGAGTCATAAACAATAACATCATTCCTCCCACAAATAGCATCGACTATCGATACCATTCCCTGGTAACCATAGTTTAAAAGAAACGCATCGGGTTTGCCAACGAACGAAGCCAAATTACGCTCCAGTTCTTCGTGTTTTGATGTGTGCCCCGACATCATTCGGGCTCCCATTGGGTAAGCCATTCCGTATTGTTTAGCAGCTTCAGCATCGGCTTTTCTAACTTCCGGGTGATTGGCCAATCCTAAATAATTGTTTAAACTCCAGGTTAACACCTCCTTCCCCCTGAAATACATTCGGGCATTTATCTCTCCTTCTAATTTAGGGAAGGCAAAATAACCGTGCGCCATTTTCATATACTTACCAAGGTCTCCCTGGTTTGTCCTGAGTTTTTCAAATATATCCATGATGTAAATTTTATTGAAATTACTTTTCTGCAAATGTAAACTTTTTTAAAATCTTGGCAAATGTGTTAATTATAACTAACAAGAAGTTATAAGTCCGGATTTCATATTTATATTCGCAAACTTAATTTGAATTTTGTTGAATTGTATAAAACTCAAAATGAACTTAGGCATTGTTACGAAATAACATGACCATTCTGGCTTGTTCTTTTACACGCTAACTGCGTTATAAAGCCTCGCTATAGCTGAGGCTATGACTGCGTTTTTTGCCTTGTTATCGCACAAAATAACATCGCCAGCTTTGTCCAACTTATTTCGTAATAATGCCTTAGTATGAAAAACATTTTAACAATAAATACGTTAAAACTTTAATGTTCATTTAGTTTCAAGTATGTAAAAAAAGTATATTTTTGCGCCATGTTAATAAAAAAGAGATTTTTGGGGTTGGGAACAGTACTGTTAGCAGTAGTTTTAAGTTCGTGCGGTAACTTTAATAAAATTGTAAAAAGTACCGATTATGAATTTAAATATAAAAAAGCGGTTGAATATTACGAGGATGGGGAATATGTTAAGGCCGGTACTTTGTTTCAAGAGCTGGTAAATATCTACCGGGGGACCAGCAGGGCAGATAAAATCTATTATTTTTATGCAAAAAGTATGATTGGGCAAAAAGATTATTTAATGGCTGGCCATTATTTCAAAACCTTAATAAAAGAATTTCCAACGAGTGACTATGTAGAAGAAGCTCAATACATGGTTGGTTATTGTTCTTATCTAATTTCGCCAAATGCAAGATTAGATCAGGCAGTTACTCAAGAGGCTATTGATGCACTTCAATTGTATATTAACCTGTATCCTTTTAATGAAAGAGTGGATGAAGCCAATCGTTTAATTGATGAATTAAAAGATAAGTTGGTGTATAAATCGTATTTAAGTGCTAAATTGTATTACGATTTCGAAAAATATAAAGCAGCAGTAGTTGCACTTTCAAATTGTTTGAATAAATATCCCGACAGTAAATACCGCGAAGAGTTAATGTATATGCTGTTAAAATCGAAGTACTTGTTAGCAATGGGAAGTGTTAGGGAAAAGAAAGAAGAAAGATTATCGAGCGCACTCGATGAGTATTTTTCATTTGTTAATGAATATCCTGAAAGTAAATATAAAAAAGAGGTTACGAAATTTTACGATACCACCTCCAAAATGTTAAATTATAAAGCAGAATCAAATATTAATTAGAATATGGATTATAAAAAAACAAAAGCAGCTTTGTCAACCGTTTCCCGCGATTTGGAAGTATTGACAATGGAAACAGGCAATATCTACGAAACGGTCATGATTTTGGCAAAGAGGGCAAATCAAATTTCGTCGGAATTAAAGGAGGAGTTAAATCAAAAATTACAAGAATTTGCTTCTTATACCGACAATCTTGAAGAAATTTTCGAAAACAGAGAGCAAATTGAAATTTCGAAATTTTATGAACGACTTCCAAAACCTTCGTTAATTGCGTTTGAAGAGTTAAAAGAAAGTGAAATTTATCATCGTAACCCAACACGCGAGAACAATCAACGTATCTAAAACTTGAGGCTCGATGAGACTTGAAGGAAAAAAAATAATATTGGGAATTACCGGAAGTATAGCTGCTTATAAAGCGGCTATACTTTTAAGGTTACTTATTAAAGAGGGTGCTTCTGTGCAAGTAGTAATTACCGGTGCAGGGAAAGAGTTTATTACCCCGCTTACACTTTCGGCCTTGTCTGGCAAACCGGTAATTAGTGAATTTTTTGGTGCAAACGATGGAAGCTGGAACAGTCATGTTGATTTGGGTTTGTGGGCAGATTTAATGCTTATTGCACCCACAACAGCAACATCTTTGGGGAAAATGGCAAATGGTATTGCCGATAATATGTTGGTTACCACTTACATGTCGGCTAAATGCCCTGTTTTTATTGCTCCCGCCATGGATTTGGATATGTTTGTGCATCCTTCAACTCAAAAAAATATTTCTATTTTAAAAGAATTCGGCAATAATATTATTGAACCCACTGAAGGTGAATTGGCAAGCGGCCTTGTTGGAAAAGGGCGGATGGAAGAGCCGGAGAAAATTGTAGAAGTGCTTGTCAATCATTTCAATTCAAAAAAATCATTCATCTTTCAATGCTTGTACAGGATTAATATTGGCGGCTTGGATGGCAGGAATTAATCCTGTCAATGCACCTGAAATAATTAAAATAATCAAAGCAATAATGCCTACATGAATATCCACTTCGGGGTGAGCAAAATGTCCATCTCCTCCATCTCCAATTGCTTTGTCCATCGCAATAATAATCGCAGTACTAAAAATCAATCCCAAGTATCCCGCAATCGTCGTAATAAAAATAGATTCCAATAAAATCATGCTGATGATAGAGCGAGGCGTTGCGCCTAATGCT
>JAKIST010000052.1 GCA_021648495.1 Draconibacterium sp. | reverse complement strand
AGAATAATTAAAATTAAAAAGGAAATTGAAGCTGGTAAAGATTTTGGTGATGCAGCGGTTGAATATTCAGAAGACCCTTTAGCAAAAACAAATAAGGGAAACCTAAGTTATTTTACAGCTTTCCAAATGGTTGTTCCGTTCGAGAATGCGGCGTTTACAACTGCGGTCGGTGAAATCTCGGAACCTGTTCGAAGTTCTTTTGGGTACCACCTGATAAAAGTGAACGATATTCGGGAAAACCGGGGTGAGGTACATGTTGCGCATATTATGAAAATGTTCCCGAAAGGGGCAACACCGGAGATAAAAGCAAAATTGAAAACAGAAATAGATTCCATTTACACAGAGTTACAAAATGGAGCCGATTTTGCAGCCTTGGCAAAAGCCAAATCTGACGATAAACGTTCGGCAGCAAACGGGGGGGAAATGCCTTGGTTTGCAGCCGGAAGAATGATCAAAGAATTTGCAGAGCCTGCATTTGCCCTTAAAAACAAAGGCGATTTTACCCCTCCCATTGAAACTCAATATGGTTTCCACATTATTAAAAAATTAGATTCTCGCGGAATTGCATCCTTCGAAGATTCGAAAGAGGATATCGAAAACCGTATAAAAAAAGATCCTTTAAGGAGCATCACCAGCAAAACCGTTTTTACCAGTAAGCTGAAAGCGGAATACAAATTCGATGAAAATACAAACGGAATTTTAAAGCTAAAGGGTAAAAACATTGGTGATAAATTTGAAAATACCAATTTCGAATTATTTAAAATAGATGGCAAATATTATAACTTCGAGGAGTTTCAAAATTATCTTCAGCAAGAAAAAATTACAACGGGCACATACACTTCAAAATTCGACAAATGGGTTGAATACGAAATTACAAACCTCGAAAATTCAAAACTGGAAGAGAAATACCCCGAATTCAGGTATTTGATGCAAGAATATCACGATGGTATTTTATTGTTTAACATTTCGGAAGAAAAAATATGGAACCGTGCAGTTGAAGATTCTATTGGGCTGGAAACATTTTACGCGAAAAACAGGAAAAAATATTTATGGGGTGAACGTTTCAAAGGAAGTGTAATTACTTGCAAAAACAGTGCAACAAAAGAGGAAGCTGAAAAATTATTTGCCAATAAAATACCAATTGATGAGATTGAGGACATGTTAAATTCCAAAGCGGAAATGATAACCATTGATGAAGGTGCCTGGGAAAAAGGTGACAAGCCAATAGTTGATTATTTTGTATGGAATACAAAAAAACCGCCTAATTTCGACAGCAATCTAACATTTATTCGCGGTGACAAAATACCTCCGGAACCTAAAAAATTAAATGAAGCTCGCGGTTCATACATTTCAGATTATCAAAATTATCTGGAGCAAAAATGGATAAAAGAGTTACACAAAAAATACAAAGTAAAAGTAAACAAGAAGCTTCTGAAAACAATTGAAAGTGTTTAAATTTCGAATAAAATATGGCCTAATAATCTTTTTTGGAATATTTGTACTGAGTTGTAAAAACAACAAAACTACAGAAAAAATTGTTGTGGCAGAGGTGAGCAACAATAAACTTTTTGCCAGCGACCTTTCCGAAATTATTCCATCAGGTTTAGAAAAAGGGGACAGTGCTGTTATGGCTGATGGTTATATTAACAAATGGGTTAAACAAGAATTGTTAATACAAAAAGCAAATGAGAATTTAACGCCGGAACAAAAAGATGTTACGCGTGAATTGCAGGAATACCGAAATTCGTTAATTATTTATAAATACAAAAATGAATTAATGAAACAGCGAATGGACACAACGGTAAGCGAAGATGAGATTGAGAAATATTACAACTCGAATACTGATAATTTTAATTTGAACAAAAATATTGTAAAAGCTATTTTTATTAAGGTACCCAACGAAGTTGCCAACCCGTTACTTATAAAAAGTTTAAGCGCAAATACCAGTGACGAAGGATTGGACGAGTTAAAAGAATACTGTTTACAATACGCCAAAGGCTTTGATATTTTTATCGACAACTGGGTTGATTTTGAGACAGTAAAAAATAACATTCCACAAAAAATTGACGACGATATTCGATTTCTGACACGCAACAACGAGATAGAATTGAAAGATTCGAATTATTATTACCTTGTCCACATTCAGGAATATAAACTCAAAAACGATTTGGCACCTTTAGAGTTTGTGAAATATAACATTAAAAACCTGATAATAAACCAACGAAAAATTGAGTTTTTAAAACAAATAGAAAAAAATATTTACACCGAAGGAATCAGAAAAAACAGGTTCAAAGTATATAATATAGAAGAACATGAAACAAAATAGAACAATGAAATTAGGAACATTATTACTTGCACTATTAATAAGCACACTAAGTTTTGCGCAAGACAAAATGGTTGACCAGATTGTCGCCGTGGTGGGTGGCAACATCATTTTAAAATCGGAAATTGAACACATGACGATGGAACAACAAGGCCAGGGAATTACTACCGAAGGCGACATGAAATGTGAAATACTGGAAAATTTTTTAATAGACAAATTATTAGTTGCCGAAGCAGAACTCGATACCTTAATTGAGGTAACACCGAGTGAAGTAAACCAACGGATGGATCAGCAAATGCAAATGTACCTTTCTTATATGGGGTCTGAAAAAGCGGTTGAAGATTACTTTAAAAAACCAATTGCTGCCGTTAAATCAGATATGCAGGAAGGAATTCGGAATCAATTATTAAGCCAGAAAATGCGCCAGAAAATTGTTGCAGATATTAAGGTAACTCCATCGGAGGTACGGTATGAAAATAAGAAATTAAAAGGCAAAGAGATCCCATCTATTCCCACTCAATACGAATATGCACAAATTACCCTTCAACCAAAAATTGAACTGGAAGAGGAGAACCGTGTAAAAGCACAGTTAAGGGATATAAAAAAGCGAATTGAAAATGGCTCCAGTTTTGCAGCAATGGCAGTTATGTATTCCGAAGGCCCATCGGCAAAAGATGGCGGCGTTATTGGGTATTCAGGTCGTGCTGAACTCGATCCTGCATACGCTTCGGTTGCTTTTAATTTAAAACCTGATAAAGTTTCAAACATTGTTAAAAGTGCTTTTGGTTATCACATTATTCAACTCGTTGATAAAAAAGGGGAGAAAATAAGTACTCGCCATATTTTAATGAAGCCCAAAATTTCGGTAGAAGCCAAAGAAGAAGCATACAACCGCTTAGACAGTTTGGGGAACCTTATCCGTAAAAACACTATATCGTTCGATGAATCGGCCATGCGCTTCTCTTTTGATAAGAACACAAGGAATAACGGTGGTATTGCAATAAACCCAAATTCCATGTCGTCGAAATTTGCAGTGGAAGAGCTGGATCCTGATGTAAGTAAAATTCTACCCGAAATGAACATCAATGAGGTTTCAAAACCATTTGAAACAATTGATCCTGAAAGCCAACAAACCGTATATAAAATAGTTAAATTATTAAAAAAAGCAAAGGCACATAAAGCCAACTTGCAAAACGATTACCAGAAATTAGCGGAAATGTATTTAGCGAAAAAGAAAGAACAAGTTTTAAATGAGTGGATTTCAACCCGTCAATCCGAAACTTACATTCGAATAGATGAGACCTATGCCAATTGCAATTTCAATTTTAAAAACTGGATTAAATAGCTCGTGCAATATTTGAAAGTAACAGATAGACGGAACGAGTATTTATTAATTTACAAACCAATAAGTTTAAATTAGGAGTTTCACCTAATTCCATTAAAAAATAAAATTATAATTATATGAATTTTAAAAACGACGTAGAAGCCCTGGATGCACTACGCAGCAAATTCGAAGAACTTAAATCGGAAATTACCAAAGTAATTTACGGACAGGATGAAGTTATAACACAAGTTTTAATTTCCTTGTTCAGCCGTGGGCATGTTTTGTTGGTAGGGGTTCCCGGCTTGGCTAAAACTTTGTTGGTTACTACCATTGCCCGCATTCTGGGATTAAAATACAACCGCATCCAGTTTACGCCCGATTTAATGCCGTCCGATATTATTGGCACTGAAATTTTGGATAACGAAAGACAATTCAAGTTTATTAAAGGACCTTTGTTTGCCAATATTATTTTGGCCGATGAGATTAACCGTACCCCACCAAAAACACAATCGGCTTTATTGGAAGCGATGCAGGAAAGAACGGTAACAGCAGCAGGTCAACGTTTCGAGCTGGAAAAACCTTTTTTTGTTTTGGCAACACAAAATCCTATTGAACAAGAAGGTACCTATCCCTTGCCCGAAGCTCAACTCGATCGGTTTATGTTTTCGGTTTGGCTCGATTATCCAAAATTTGAAGACGAATTAACAATTGTAAAAAACACAACATCCACACTTGAAATTGAACTGAACCCGATTATTTCGGGGAAAGAAATAATGTATTACCAAAACCTTATTCGAAAAGTGCCCATTAACGATAATGTGCTAAAATATGCGGTTGAATTGGCGGCCAAAACGCGGCCAAATACCGAAAAATCAGCCAATATTTCCAACCAATACATAAAATGGGGAGCTGGTCCACGTGCCTCACAATACTTGGCTTTGGGAGCAAAAACACACGCTGCTTTACACGGTAAATATTCACCCGACATTGAGGATGTGAAAACCATTGCACCTTCTATTTTAAGGCACCGGATTATTAAAAACTACAAGGCCGAAGCAGAAAATATTTCGGTGGAAAACATAATTGATAAATTGCTTTAGTCAACTTTAATGCATTCCATTTTTTTCAATAAAATTTCTCGAAGTGCCAGCTTTCGTTCAATAAAGATCTTTTTCCTGTTCCTGTTAATTTCATCGCTCTCCTATTCTCAGGAAAAAAAGAGGATTGAAATTTTACATTCGGGTTATGGAGAATCGGACGAAACGCTTGCTGCCAATGCCCAACGACTCGTTGACAGCGTTTTAATTCGACACAACGAAATTTTATTGTGGTGCGACACTGCCTATATTTACTCAGGAACAAATAAAGTTGATGCTATTGGAAACGTACACATAAAACAAGGCGACACTTTGAATTTATATGCCAATAATATTTTTTACAATGGCGACATCAGTTTTGCACGTGCCTGGGGGAATGTAATCCTGAAAAATAAAGGAACCACGCTTTACTCCGATACACTCGATTATGACATGGAAAATAACATTTGTTATTACAATGATTCAGGGAAAATAGTGGACAGCACAACTACGATAACAAGTACAATTGGCAAATATTTTCTCAATGAAAACAATATCTATTTTTATAAAAATGTAAAAGGGGCCAACGAAGATTTCAAATTAAAAAGCGACACGGTTTTATACAATACAGAAACTGGTAAACTGTTTATTAAAGGTCCCTCTACCGTTCGTGATTCGGTAAATACACTTTATACTGAAAACGGTTGGTACGACTCAAATACCGGAGAAGCTGAACTAAAAAAGAAATCGTTTATTTTGGGGAAAACCCAACAATTGAATGCAAAATATATTAAATACAACAAAGAAAACGGGACAGGGAAAGCATTTGGGTCGGTAAAGATTCACGATATCGAAAACAGATCGATTATACTGGGGAACACTGCCGAATACAACGAAAAAGAAGAAACAGCAATGGTTACCGATTCGGCAGTGTATATTACCTACTCGAAAAACGACTCGTTGTATTTACATGCCGACACCCTACGAACAATGCCCGACACAACAAATGGCGAAAAAATTATTTCGGCTTATTATGGGGTACGTTTTTTCCGTGCCGACACGCAGGGGGTTTGCGATTCGTTGGTCTATTTTACAAGAGATTCCGTAATTCAACTTTACAAAAATCCGGTAATCTGGTCCGATATACATCAGCTTTCGGCAGATATAATCGAGATGAAACAAATTGCAAATGGCCCCGATGAACTTCATCTCTCAAACAACAGTTTTATAATCGCAAAGCAGGATTCCGGCCAGTTCGACCAAATAAAAGGGAAAGATATGGTAGCTTACATTGTGAACCAGAAAATTAATAATATTGATGTAAACGGCAATGGGCAAACGCTTTATTATGCGAAAGAAAAAGAAGAAATTATTGGGCTGAACAAAGCTGAAAGCAGTAAAATTACCATTCGTTTTTTAGACGGGGCAATTCACCAAATTGCATTTCTAAAACAACCCGAAGGAGAATTAAAACCCTTGTTGGGTTTAAGCGAAGAAGATAAAAAGTTGAGTGGGTTCGATTGGAAAATAAAACTTCGTCCACTTTCTAAATTTGATATTTTTCCCAGGCCAGAAATTTTAATTGAAGAAAAAATTGATAGTTCGGATGTTGACACCAATGAAAAAATTAGAAATTTAGAGATTTTGAAATAACAGAAATCGCAGGATGTTAAACGGATGGCATTCCTTCGAGGGATGCCATCCATTTACAACATTTATTTCCCGTGCCAATGGACAGATTGAATCATAATTCACCCAGAAAATATAAAACTTCAAAGTTTCCAAAATAGTGAAGATTAAGAAAAGCAAAACAATCCTCTTTATCTTTCAACCATTATTTGTTGTTTAAAAGTTTTTCCGCCTATCAACAAATGCAGAAAATACTTACCTACTTGTAAATCCCTGGTGGAAATTTGCAGTTTTGGGTTATCCGAAATTACCGATTTAACCTGGCCATCTTTCTCGCTCCATATTTGTACTTCATATTCACCTGGCCTATCCGCCCCCAATTCCTGCTCTATTACTACAAAGCCTGATTTATCCATCCCTTCTGTTGCTGGGATAAATGACAAATTTAAATAATTGGATGCAGGGTTGGGGGAAACTAACATTAAAAGTAAATTGCTTACGCGCACCGGCAACGACGACTGGTTACTGCCACAGGTATTGCTGGAAATAAAGTAAACTGAACCGCGCCCCAACGTTAGCCCTTTCACATAAACATCCTGTTGGTAATAATGCGACGATACCATTTGCAGGTTCGAGGTTACATCCCAATCGTAAACCGTGAGGTGCTGCAGTTGAATCTCGGACGCATCTACCCAGTAATGTTCTGTGGAACCAAGCGGGATGGAAATATCGCCATGGATTAACCCAGAAAAAGTCGGAGTGCTTACCCAAACCGTTTTGTTTTGTAAATTAAATGTATCATCACAAGCTGTTACTAATTGTGCACCAACCCATCCCGGGCCTGAATTATTTACTGAAAAAGTACAGGGATTGGAACCCTGGGCAGAAACCCGGGTAAGATTGGCACTTGGAGCCCATATTATGGTTGTTCCCGTGGGAAGATTACTTATACTAAAATTGCCGGAAGTGCAAACGAGCGAGGGTCCGGAAACAGGATAGTCAGTAAATTGTCCTCCAACCCCAACACCATACCATGCATTTGTTGTTTGGACTACCTGATTAGAGGTTGCACCAAAAAAATTAGATGCAGCCAAGATAGTCTGAGTTCGGGCATCTGCATACGCTGCCGATGAATTAAGATGTGTTTCGGCTCTAAATGCAATCTTTTGGGCATCTGTAATTCCAATCCCTGATACATAAAAGCAATCATCATTATCATTCGTAGCATAGCCATTACTTCCTTCTGACAACAAATAAAACCAGTGACTTAAAACCGTTGAATTATTATGGGGTTCGCCGTTGAAGTCCCAATAATACCCGTGATACGTATCAGGATGTTGCCCTTCCTCCGCTAAAGAATCATTGGGATTTTGTAAATTGCGAAGACAAGTAAAGGATGTGTTAACAATTTCTTCGCCCATCAACCATGTTTGTTTATTGGAGGTGGCCCAATCTTCCACACAAGCCCCCCAGATATCACTAAACCCTTCATTTAAAGCACCAGATTCTTGATAACCAGGAGTGAGATTTGCTGTAAATTGCGTAATTCCATGACCCATCTCGTGTGCAACTACATCCAGCGCAACCAAAGGATAGAAATGAGTACCTCCGTCACCGTCTCCATATAACATCGCATTATTATTTCCATCCCACATTGCATTGTTGGGCCACTTTATCGTATCATTTGCATCATAAAAATGAACATATCCGGTAATCGCTAACCCTTGGTCATTAAGGCTATTTCTGTTGTGCACCGTACTCCAATAATCCAATACTTTTTCTTCGGACCAATGGGCATCCAAGGCAGCCTGATCCTGAGAAATATCGGACCAACTTCCGGTTGTCCAATTCGTGTTGTTATTGGAAAATTCCTGCCTGTTTGAAAGGTGTTCCTGTGATAAACAATTCCAGGTGTGAATGTTTACACTATGATTGGGCGTACTGGTTCTTGTTTCATTTAACCTATAGCCGCCCGTGTAAGAATCCCAGGTTATCCCTACGATTCCACTGTAAAGTGTTTCAGTGCTTCCTGCTATATTTGAATTCAATAACAAAGGCGTATCACCAACGACTCCGCCATTGATTGCATCAATATAAATCCATTGCTCATTATAAGGTTCGAGTGAAGAAATAGTAAATTTCCAGGCCAGTTTAATTTGTTTACTCCCAGTTAAATAGTCTTTTACAATTACCAGTTCTCCTTTAGGATAATAAGTAGCAGCGGCATCGTTGGTATTTTCCTTTTTGAACTTTTCGTAAGCTTCATCCTCCCATTTATATTTCTTTGCATGTACATAATGTAACGCATTAGTCAAGGCTTCTTTTTCATTTATAGAAGGGATAACAGAAGGAAGGGTTACCTGCTTAAAATCACCGTTTATGGATTCAATAATCCCATCCCTTCCGTGAATCAGGTATTCTGAATTTTCAACTTTTACTCCTTTGTAGTATTGTTGAAAGCGAAGATGGGAAAATCCCAGCTCATCGTCCGTTTCCTTTGTTAAACGAAATTCGTCATCCGATTTTGCTTGTAAAAAGGTTTTCAGAAACTCGGTACCATCCTGAATACTTCGTTCAGGATTTGGCATGAATTGGGCAAAATTTACAATTCCCTGTTCATTTCGTTCTATTTTCAGGGTATCGTTCTGTTGACCATTGGAATTAAACACAATAAAACATAACAAAGCAAAGGTTAGAAATTTTATATATTTTTTCATGGTAGTTGATTTTATGAATTGTTAAATTATTAATGTTTTGTATAGAAATAAGTAAAACCATCTCCTGCATCTTCAGTAAGCATTAAAGTATCATTTTTAATACGTTCAATTATATATGCAAAATGGACTCCTTCTGAGTATGAATAATCTAACAAATAAGTATCATATTTATATATCCATTCAATCGAAGAATCAACAAACACTCCTCTTGAATCATTTCCTTTAATGATATAATTAGGGCTTAAAATCATGTAGGAATTGACCGTATCTGTGACTTTATGAGCCAACAGTCCTCCAAAAGCATATTGAAGCTTCCAATCTCCTGTAATATATTTTTGAATTACAGAAAGTGGTTTGTCAGACAACGTAATGTTGTGAAGTAACTGTTCGCTTTCATGGTCTCTTTCGCATCCAGTTCCCAATACAACCAAACAAAGCGGCAACAGGAGCAGCAAAAGTGTGAGTAATTTTAATTTTTTTGGTTTCATTATTAAAGTATTTAGTAATGAGTAATTAGTACAAAGTACTTTTCATATTCAGGGTAACCGGAAGTTACCGGGCAAGAGAGCAATTAAGCACGGGTTTTGTTTGGAGTGCCAGGAGGTGCAACATGGTTGCTGTCCGGGAATGGTTGTGGTTTCTATTTACGGGGCGCGTTTCATTTTTATGGTTTTTAATAGTTCTGTGTTTTAAGATGTAGAAAGTTGCAAAAAGGTTGCGTAGTAACCAATGATTTTTTAAACTTTTGGTTGGTTGGGTTATCCAGGCACGGATTTCAAATCCGCCGTTGCCGCACGATTGCATCGTGTGGCACTACAGTTATTCAACAAACCACGCGATACAATCGCGCGCGAGCCAAGTTATTAGTATTTACCACGGGAGAATATGTTTGAGAATTTGGTGTTGTATTATCTTCAAAAGATACATTACATGAATTTCCCGGGAATAAATCGCCATTATCACCCCGATTAGTATTATTATCTAAATCAAGGTTACCATCGGCCTCTTCTAAGTCAACTCCTTTTAAATTTTCATCAGCATTAACATCATTAGCATCAATATGTGCAGTTGTAGTTTTAGAAGTGTTAATATGCCACACGGCTAATCCCGTACCTGGCAATCCAACATCAAAGCCAACCAATTGTCTATTTTCCAATAGAAAATATTCATTCGCATGTGGCGTATTGACCCGATAAAGAGTATTATTTTGTGCTGAATTAGGTAACGAAATACTAGTTGGAGAAGACAGTACTGTAAGATTAGACCAATTTAAAAATAATTTACTCCAGGCAGATAAATTTGAAGGAGAGGCACCATTATTATTCCAGTTACCGCTTCCCATTAAGCCCCATTCTCCAATACCTTCTGAGTTTCCATTTGATGCATCGGTATCATATAAATCAGGTAAACCTAAAGAATGACCAAATTCATGACAAATCACTCCAATATTTGAAATGTTATTTCCAAAGTTATTCCTTAGCTCTGGAACAATAGCATAATCATCAATTGTTACACCATCATATGTTCTTTTGTAACTACCGAGAGTCCAATGATGGGACCATATGGTATTTGCCCCACCGCCTGCCTCTTCACCATATCCTGCATGGATAATAATTATTCCATCAACGTTTCCGTCATTATCATTATCATAAACCGAAAAATCTATCCCTGCATTTTCAGCCGCATCAACAGCCTCTTGAACTAATAACCTTGGATTAACATCACTCCCGCTTGAATTTGCACCATAAAATGCTATGTTATTTGTGGCATGATACCACCCTCTTACGGTATTATTAATCGTCAGATTATTATATGAACTTTCTAACCAATAATCCCTAAAACTGCCTGTTCCATTGTAATTTGCCTGATTCATAAAATTGTTAAAGTTATTATTGGCGATTTGGAATGATAAATCTGTAAAATCAATTAATATTACCAAAAGATTTCTTGTGCCACTAGTCGGAAAACTTTCAATAGAATAACTCAAATCACCACTAACAGACATTTTTGAAGATGTCTGCTTAATTCTTTCTATAGCCTTTTTGTCTATTGTTTTTAACAGGCTCATTTCCTCTGCTGTCCGATTTGCTTTATTCTTTGCAATAACTCCTGTTGAATTAATTTTTCCTGTACTATCAATCGTGGCATATTCAAATTTTCCATTTTTATTTTCGATTAGAGGAAAACCATCAACAGTTATGATTATTGAATAATTTTCGTCTCCTTTAATAAAGCATTCAAGAAAATAGTTTTCCTGTTGTGCCTTTCTTATAGTATCAGGATAAGCAGGACATTTTTGCTTCATTTGTCCTTGAGATGTAATTGACAGGACAATTAATAAAATAAAGAAAAAACACTTTATTTTTAAATTCTGATTTATTATTTCTTTTCCCATAATGTTTTAATTTTTTGTGCTTCTGAAAAAAAAGTTGTACAATTATTAATAGGTTGATTCCCTCCACATTTATATTCTTCATTTCCTTTACAATCATAGATTGTATTTGGAAAATCATAGGCTGAATTGACTGATTTTTGAACATAGATGTAGTCAACATCATTTAATCTGTATAAAATTATTTCAGATGATGTTACACTATTATCATCTTTTAGGTCATTTTTTAAATCTCTAAGCCAATTAAGATTAATTAATGGATCATCTACCCCACAGGCAGAGATAGAATCTTCTTTTTCGCAACCTGCTCCCAGCATAGTCATACAAAGCGGCAACAGGAGCAGTAATATAGTAAGCAGTTTTAATTTTTTTGTTTTCATTAATAAAATATTTAGTAATTAGTAATTAGTACAGAGTACTTTTCGTATTCAGGGTAACTATGGTTACCGGGCGTGAGAGCAAATAAGAACAGGATCTGTTTGGAGGAGCGGACGTAACAACATTGTTGCCGTCCGGAAATGTTTTAGGGTTTTGGTTATGGAGCGTGTTTCATTTTTTGGTTTTTGTGATTAATGATTGATTTATGTTTTTATGATGCGTCAGGTTATAAAAAAGTTGCGTGCGGGAACAATTTTTTAAACTTTGGGTTGAAAAAATTGGATAGATTATATTTTCCGAAGTTCGGAAATTTTGAAAAGTTTTGGAAAAACCCGGGTTATACCAACTTGATTATAAAATGCCGTATTGGATACGTAATTATTTTTCGTTTTATCAAGGCTAAAAATTATAGCATAGCAGTAGCTATGGTACAATTTTTTAACGATGAGAAAACGGAAAAGAATAAGTTTATACGCGGCATTTTGTGGTAAATTTGGTATAATTCTCAAGGTTGAATGATTCAAGACACTTTGAGTATTTACCCCTAAAAATCCCAAAGTAATTATCTCTTCACTACCAGTTTACCGGTTAAAATTTCATCTTTGTATTTTACGCGTACCAAATAAACCCCGTCTTTCCATCCGGCAGTTTGTATTTTGGTGCTCCTTCCTTTAAGGCTGGTTTTCTTTTCTTTCAACAACTGCCCCTGGCTGTAAACCTCCAGTTCCCATTCCGCATTTTCATCGAAGGTTTTTTCTTCGGATGTTGATTCGATGGATAATATTGTTTCGCCTGTCGTTGGGTTGGGGGAAAACACCATGTAGTAACCATAACAATCCACCACATTGGTGTACATGTGTGCCCAGTCCGTATAACCACATGTATTGCAGGCCTTTATTTCTATCATAAAGCTGTAATAGTCATTCGGATAAATGGTGGCATACTGGTCAAGCATTCCATACGGATAAACCTGTCCATACGAAACCTGCCAGTCCCAATCAGTAATGCCCGCATTGCCGGCCGGGTGTACGGCCTCCACATCGTTGTATGTGCCGTAACAAAAATCATAAACCGGCATGCCAGTATTAACATCCACAATATGGCTGCCATAAGCATAAATCTGTGGTTTGCCTACCCAGACGGGATGTGTTATTGTATGTGGCGTTCCGTTTACAGTGAATGAGGCTGTAACTGTTCCGGTTGCGCTGGTTGATGAAGATGTTGCACGTACCGTTACCGATGTTCCGGTATTGCCAGAAGGGTAAGCTATGTTAGTGCCTCCCCAGGTAATGGTTGTATTTGGTACATTCGAAATTGAAACAGTATGACCTGAATAACAAATAATATCAGGTACTGAAAGTGGTCCATAATTAATAGTAAGGGCGGCTGTATCATATGGTGAATAAATTTCACAATTATTATTATATGCCCGCACCTGAACATTTGCACTACTTTCTGAATATAATGTTACCGAAGTACCACTACCTGATATTGTCCCTTTATCAGTAATCCATTGGTAACTTGTTGCCCCATAAGCTGCCGGGATAGAAAGTGTATATCCCCAAGAGCTATAGTTGAAAGATTGATTTGACAATTGTGGAATTGCCACACCTGCCAATTGTACCGGAACTACATTAAAAATGGCACTTTCCATTTGATTGTAATTATTATCATAAGGTTCAAATCCTCCCAATGAAAACCAACCATTTTCATTTCCATACCAACCCCAATTACAATGAAATTCATCACTGGAATTATAGCCATCTATAATCCATGAATGGCCATAAACCCAATCGTCGCCTATTTCAGCTCCACCAGCACTGTATAATATGGGTCTCTCTAAATCCAATTCATCTTTCAAATCGTCATCCCAAGTATTCAAATGCCAAAATCTCCATTTAACATCGGCACTTGAGCTAATTCCCCAATTATATACAAAACCATCCCTGGCTCTGCCTGGTGTTGAAGTAGATCCACCCGATTTATAATGAGTTAAACAGGATATTCCTGCATGAGAGATAAGCAGTGCATTATCTGTATCGGCACTTGCATCATTCATATCTAACCAATTATAAGTAGTAGCTCCAATATTTGCCGTTCCTCCCAGCCAACCAAAACCGGAGTATGTAACTGTTCCTGTCGGATTAATTCTACACTCCCAGTTACGTAAGATTTGAGCCATTGCAACTGCTGTACAACCAGCAGGACATCCAGTTGGACAAAATTGATTATAGCTACTTTGTTGCCCCCATGTTGTACTTATCAGATAATTTCCAATTGTATAAGATTTGAGTTGATTGTCACTTAAATATTCTTTCCATTGTTTGTCAATTTTATCGACTGGTTTCTTTTTTTCTTTTTTAAGTCCCGCAATTCCATGCTTGTATTTATCAATTAAATACAACAATCCGGGAGGCATTGAACCCGTATCATAATCCCCTTTCATACAATGGCCTAACACAGGAGGTGCAGCACGATAAGCAGATATTATTGCAAATCCGGTATCTTCGAAAAGTACAATATAAAGTAAAGTATCATGTTTATTTTTATCGCCCAGGATTATTACCTCTTTCAAGTTCGTTTCTTTCCCTTGATTATTTCTTTTATATACATTCTTTGCAATTTTCTCTGCCTCGGTTTTTTCTACTTTTTGTGCGGGAATTACTCCTGCAAAAAGTATTGGTATCAATAAAGTCAATATTATTCTTTTCATTTTGTTTATTTTAATTTTTCAAAATATTTATCAATTTCACCGTTTTTAATAATCTCTTTTATTTCTAAAGAGTCTTCCATATAAAGCCTTTTTACATCTGTTCTATTTCTGTAAAATTCGGTATAGGGGTACTGGTCTAAAATGTACTTCCTTAGGGTGTCATGCGGAACAGCAATACCAATACCTAAATCACTATTAATAATTTCTCTTTTGAGATGTTCTTTGTAAGTCATATTTATAAACACATCATGTTCTAAATCTGCTTCTGAATCAAGAATATAACCATTTTGCAACCTATATCTTTGAGTATAGATTGTATCATTATTCTTAAACTCTAAGAAGTGATATGAATTGTTACGGCTATTCCAGAAACTATTAGTGCGAAAGATTTCATCTCCTTTCATGCCAATATCAACCAGGTTAAAATAATCTCCTTTTGTTTTATAAATGGAAACTCCAGGATAATCGTCCTCAGTTTTAAGAATATCACAACTGAAACTTAAAGTAAAAATCAAGAGGATTGTACTTAGTGTTAAAATTTTTGGGTTCATTTATTTATTTATTTATTTATTTATTTAGCTTTTAGATTATTAGACACAAGTAGCAAGACTAAAAAAACGCTATAGAACCCTTCGGACAAGAATTGAAACTTGTGTTTTTTACTATTCCAGCCAACCGGGGTTTACTGGTGAGAGCGCGAGTAGATTTTCTGGCGGGTTATTGCCATTTGTTTACGGGCAGTTCGGCATTGCCACTGACCGAGGGTTTGGCTTTACTTGTTATTGGGTTTTATTCATTGCAAAGGGTTTAAATTTTGACTTCTATATTTAGAGATGGTTAAAGGTAGAAAAAGGTTGTGTGTGGTTTGTAATTAAACAGATATTTATTAACACCAAAACTAATATTCTACTGTTTCATTGTACAATTTGTTTTCTAACGATGCCAGTGAGTTTTACTTGTGGGTGTGGTGATTTCCATATCGCCATTATTACCAGCGCGAATTGCCTCGTAGAGGTCACTTTGTGAGAATTCGCAACACCCTTTCAATCAAAAAACCCTGAAGGGTTATCCTGCTTTTATTCCTTTCTCTTTTATGCTACTATTTGTTGCCGGACGTAGCCGGCAAGCACTTCGTTATTTAATACAGAAACCAAGGATGCCATCTGTGCTCGCTTCAACTTATACAGATGGCATCCTTTATAAAATTCGAATTGAACCATATTGTTTATAAAAAACCCTTTGTAATGTTTTTACAAAGGGTTTTTTATTTTATTTTTGACAACTATGAGTTTAGCAGTAAAAGGAAAAATAGAACAGATTTTAAAGCCCGAATCGGGAGTTAGCCGTGCTGGCAAAGAGTGGAGTAAACAAGAATTTGTAATTGAAACCGAAGAGCAGTATCCCAGAAAAGTTTGCTTTACACTTTTTGGCGACAAAATTTCTCTTATTGAAGGATTATCTGCCGGACAGGAAGTTGAGGTCTCTTTTAATTTAGAATCGAGGGAATACAACGGAAAATGGTTTCATAATGTGAATGCCTGGAAAATTGACAAACCTACTACCGAAAATATACCGGAACCACCACCGGAGTTCAGAATGGAAGATATTCCACCGGAACCGGCAGAAGACTCAGCAAGTGATTTGCCTTTTTAAATCTACTTGTCATTTAGGAAGTTCCCCTAAAATTATTAGG
>JAKIST010000051.1 GCA_021648495.1 Draconibacterium sp. | reverse complement strand
TAGAATTTATTCGGGAGGAATTCGGCGTACCGTTTTATGCACACCCCGAAGATTCGTTTTGGGTCGAAAAAGCCACAGAACAGGGAAGTATGTATGGATTTGAGATGAAACCCGTTTCTCCCATAAATGGATTTTTAGTTGAAAAAGAACAGGTGGAATTTGGTAATTCTCAGTTGGAAATAATCCATATTCCAGGGCACTCTCCCGGCCACGTCGTTTTTTACAGCAAGCAGGATAAAATCCTCATTGCCGGCGATGTACTTTTTTATGGAAGTATTGGCCGGTCCGATTTACCGGGAGGAGACTACAACACATTAATTTCAAATATTAAAAACAAACTTTTTTTATTGCCCGGCGACACAAAAGTTTATTGCGGACACGGCCCCGAAACAACTTTGGGATTCGAAAAAACAAGCAATCCGTTTTTAACTTGAAATATTTATGCTATCGAAATCCAATTTTGAAAAAAACCTTTATTAGAATGGTTTAAAATCATTTTTTCAATACCAATGGATTTCTAATATTGCAAACAATTCAAAAAAATATTTAGATCTATGTCTCACGATAAATTTGTAAGCCGTCATTTAGGACCAAGAGAAAGCGAATTAAAGGAAATGCTAAATTTTGTAGGCGTTTCATCCATGGAAGAATTAATCAAACAAACCATTCCATCCAATATCCGGTTAAAAAAACCCATGAAATTAAAAGAGGGTTTAACTGAAAGAAAGTATTTCAGGAAAATACTTAACATCGCCGGGAAAAATAAAGTATTTAATACCTACATCGGGCTGGGATATTACGACACAATTACCCCCGCAGTTATCTTGCGCAATGTATTGGAAAATCCGGCGTGGTACACTTCTTACACACCTTACCAGGCCGAAATTTCGCAAGGCCGTTTAGAAGCACTATTAAACTTTCAAACCATGATTTGCGAATTAACAGGAATGGAAATTGCCAACGCTTCGTTGCTCGACGAAGCAACAGCAGCAGCCGAAGCAATGATGATGATGCTGAATTTGCGTTCGCGAAAAATGGTAAAAAGTGGCGTAAATGCAATTTTAGTTGATGAAAAAATGTGGGAACAAACTCACGATGTTTTACGCACGAGGGTTAAACCTTTTGGAATTGATTTACGCATTCAGCAAAAAAACAGTTTTGAATTTGCTGACGATGTTTTTGGTGTTTTAATACAATATCCAAACTCTGATGGTGAGATTGTGGATTATGCTGATTTGGTTGAAAAAGCTCACGAAAAAGAAATAAAAGTTGCCGTTGCTGCCGACATTCTTTCATTGGCAATTTTAACTCCTCCTGGCGAATGGGGAGCCGACATTGTATTCGGAAGCAGCCAACGTTTTGGAATTCCCATGGGTTACGGTGGGCCACACGCTGCATTCTTTACTGCTCGGGAAGAATATAAACGTAGTATGCCGGGAAGAATAATTGGAGTTACCAAAGACATTGATGGCAACCGCGCTTTACGCATGGCACTGCAAACCCGCGAGCAACATATAAAACGCGAAAAAGCAACATCGAATATTTGTACTGCACAAGCACTTCTCGCAAACATGGCAGGCTTTTTTGGCGTTTATCATGGCCCCGAAGGAATAAAAATGATTGCCGAAAGAGTTCACAATATTGCAGCTTTCCTTTCTTTCGAAATTGAAAAGCTGGGTTACGTTCAACTCAATGAAAATTATTTCGATACCATTCGTTTTGCGCTTCCAAAACATGTAAAGCGCGAAGACATTGAATGGCTTTCCAACGAACTGGAGATGAATTTCCGGTATTTCGTAAACGGAGACGTTGGAATTAGTATTGACGAAACAACCAATCGTGAAGATATTTCGTGGATTATTGAAGTTTTTGCAAAAGCTGCAAATAAACGGTGGCAAGTGGCAAAAGAATACCCTGAAGGATTTTCAATAAATAATAAATTTGCCCGTAAATCGGAATTTATGGTACAGGAGGTATTTAACAAATACCGCTCAGAAACCGAAATGGTCCGTTACATTAAAAGGCTGGAACTAAAAGATATTTCACTCACCCACTCCATGATTTCGTTGGGTTCGTGTACAATGAAACTAAATGCGGCAACCGAAATGCTCCCATTAAGTTGGATTGAGTTTAACGGGATTCACCCTTTTGTACCCAAAAACCAGGCGCGTGGCTACCACGAAATGATGGAAGAATTACGGCGCGACTTAGCTGAAATAACAGGAATGGCAGATGTGAGTTTGATGCCAAATTCAGGTGCAGCAGGCGAGTACACCGGATTAATGGTTATTCAGGAATACCACAAAAGCAGGGGGGATGACCAACGAAATGTAGTGTTGATTCCATCATCGGCACACGGTACAAATCCTGCGAGTGCAGTACTGGCAGGCTTAAAAGTAGTTGTAGTTGCCTGCGACGAAAAAGGGAACATTAACATGGACGACCTTCGTGAAAAAGCAAAGGGGCACAAAGACAATCTTTCTGCATTTATGGTAACGTACCCATCAACACACGGTGTTTTCGAATCGTCTATTGTTGAAATGTGTGAGGTAATCCACAATAATGGCGGACAAGTTTATATGGATGGCGCTAATATGAATGCACAGGTTGGATTAACAAACCCCAGGTTGATTGGAGCCGATGTTTGCCACCTTAACTTACATAAAACATTTGCCATTCCCCACGGTGGCGGTGGCCCCGGTGTTGGACCAATTGCAGTTGCCTATCATTTAATCGAGTTTTTACCCTCGCACCCAATTATGAACAACGGACACGTTGGCATTAGTGCTGTGGCAGGTGCTCCCTGGGGAAGTGCTTCGGTTCTTCCAATTACTTTTGGCTACATAAAAATGATGGGTGCAGAGGGTTTAACTGATGCAACTAAAGTTGCCATTTTAAATGCCAATTACATTGCAACTGCCTTAAAAGACAATTACGGCGTTTTATACACAGGTGAAAATGGTCGGGTGGCACACGAATTAATTGTAGAATGTAGGCATTTAAAAGCCTCTTCAGGGATTACTGAATCTGATATTGCCAAACGATTAATGGATTACGGGTTTCACGCGCCAACGTTGTCGTTTCCCGTTCATGGAACATTAATGATTGAACCTACCGAAAGTGAATCGAAACAAGAACTGGACAAATTTATCGATGCAATGAATTCAATTTACGAAGAGATTAAAGAGATTGAAGAAGGCAAAGCAGACCGAAAAGACAATGTACTAAAAAATGCACCACACACTGCAGAAAGAGTTAGTGCCGACAAATGGGAACACAGTTACTCGCGAAGTAAAGCGGCCTACCCACTGGAGTGGATTAAAGAAAATAAATATTGGGTCCCTATTGGACGGGTTGATGATGCATGGGGCGACAGAAATTTAATTTGTACTTGTGGGTCTCCAGAAGAATACGAGGCATTTAATAGCCCCTCCAAATGAGGGAGTAAGAAAGCAGACTAATTAGAGTCCGTCTATAAAGTCGGTGTTTGATTCAGAAGGTTCGAATTCAACCCGATAAAAATCGGGAGCAAAGTCAGAAAATGAAGGAATCTCGACTTTGTCGGGGTGACTGTTTTTCTGACAAGCGTAACAGCCTGTCCCGAATATTGGGAAAGAAATCGGACCTATGGACAAACACGAATTAGAAACAACAAAAAGTCCCCCTTTGGGGGATTCAAGGGGCTTATTTTATGATTTCATTTCCTAATGCAAAAATAAATATTGGCTTAAACGTGGTTTCAAAAAGAGACGATGGATACCACAATCTGGAGACGATTTTTTATCCGGTAAAATTAGCTGATGCCCTTGAATTGGTAGAAGCAGAAAATCCTTCTTTTTCATCAACAGGAATAGAAATTGATGGCAATCTGGAAAATAATTTGGTTTTTAAAGCTTACCAAATTCTTGAAAACGATTTTGAAATTCCATCGGTAAAACTTCACCTTCACAAAGTTATCCCTTTTGGTGCCGGGCTTGGCGGCGGTTCTTCCGATGCAGCTTTTACATTGAAATTGTTAAATGAATATTTTAAGCTCAAAATAACTTCAGAAAAATTAAAAAAGTACGCTGCACAAATTGGTGCCGACTGTTCCTTTTTTATTGAAAACAAACCCACTTTTGCCACCGGAATTGGAAACCAGTTTCAACCCGTTAATTTAAATTTATCGGAATATGAGATTTTAATAGTGAAACCTAATATTTCTGTTAACACATCAGACGCTTATAGAAATATTACTCCTTCAAAACCCAAATTCAATTTAATAAATATTGAAAACCTTCCCATCGAGAAATGGAAAGATACAATTGTAAATGACTTCGAAAAAAGTGTTTTTAAAAAGTATCCCGATATTAAAAAGCTTAAACAAAACCTTTATAAAATGGGAGCTTTGTACGCTTCTATGTCAGGAAGTGGTTCCGCTGTTTTTGGGGTTTTTCATCATTTGCCGCAAGATTTGGACAAATTCATTCCCAAAAATATTTTTGTTTACCGATAGTTTCGGTCATTTACCGACCTTAAAATTTCATTAACAAGTTTTTTCCCTTTTTAACAAAAGGGCCATGTAACTTTTGTACAGGTACCCAGTCTATTTATCTGAAAACAAGAAAACTAAAATCTTGCACAAAACAGTTAAATAAAAAATAATTACTGGAAACAATTAAACAATAGAAAACATGAAAACAAGGTTCAATCAAATCGCTGCAATTACACTTTCCTCTTTATTCTTTTTAGTTGGAAACGTAAATGCAAAAGAAACAGATTTAGGTACATTAAACCTGGAAAACAATGAAGAGACTTTGGGAATAGAAGATTGGATGTTAAATGACAATATCTGGGATTACAAAGCAACTTTCACGATAGAAACAGAAACAGATGAAAGTTTGGAATTGGAAGCCTGGATGACAAGCAGAAAAGTTTGGAAACCAAAAAGACCAATTCATACAAACCCAGAATTAGATAGGAAATTAGCCATCGAAAAATGGATGATTGACGAAAACATTTGGAACAAATAAGTAACGGAAACGCGATTAGTTTTATAGGATTTTTAAGGGGGTGTAAAAATTTACAGCCTTTTTTTATGTACAATCCCAATTAACAAAAATTTGTAGATGCCAACAATATCTTTTGAACTTATTTGATATCAATTCAGTTCCTCATCAATTTAGTACGGTCGGCATTTATTGAAAACGAACCTTCCTAAAATGAGGATTTATCCGCTTCAACATCCGTAAGAGATTTGGCAGTATTCCTTGTTTTTCGCCATTTACCGACAGGTTCAGATAAATTAATACTAAAAAGTATTTATACTTACCGATAGTTTCGTTCACTTACCGACCTTACGGTTTCATTAACAATATTTTCGTTCTTTTTAACAAATAAGTATGTAACCTTTGTACACGTAAACAGTCTATTTAAAACAAACAAAAAACAAAAATCATGCAAAATGCAGGATAACAAGAAAACAAATAGAAAACATTAAAAAATAGAAAATATGAGAACAAGATTCAGTCAAATTGCAGCAGTAGCATTTTTTGCACTGTTTATTTTAGTAGTAAATGTTAACGCAAAAGGAACAGAAAGAAACGCCTCGAACCATGAAAACATTGAAGCAACATTAGAGATAGAAAACTGGATGATAAATGACAATTTTTGGAACTCTACAAAAATCGTTGCATTTGAAAATACAAACGAAGCAACCCTGGAACTTGAAGGTTGGATGACAAATGACCTTACCTGGGAATTGAAAAAGAGTATTGAAATTGAAACAGAACAAGAATTGGCAGTTGAGCCATGGATGACAAACGATAACAATTGGAACAGGTAGGTTTAACCAGAGTTCGAAATAAAATATTGACACAGCTTCTAAATATTTTTCTATATCCAATTCGAATTTTTGCAGTACTATCGGGATAATTCAAGAAAATTTGAGGAAGGAGATGGGAAAATTTTAGAAGTTACGAGTAGAAAAGCCATTATTGCACAATCTTTTTATCAAAAAAAAATCGAAATAACCCGTTATTACTTCTTTTTTTTAATCCAAAGCTCATACAATATTGACTTTCTGTGTTGATATTTAATCTCGAACTCAGGTTATTAGAAAAGAGAAAACGCGATTTAGTTTATTGAGATTTTTTTAAGGGGGTGTAAATTTTTTACAGCCCTTTTTTTATTTTACTGACATTGATTCTCTGATTTTAAATTATCTTTAGCCGCTTGTTTTGTGATAAAAATTAGGGTGTCAAAAAAATTCCGAAATATTATTTTTTTTACAGTTATGTTTTGGGCCGAAATGGTTTCTGGTCAAGATATTTCATTCTCTCAATTTTATACAAATCCGCTGTATTTAAACCCGGCATTTTCAGGTTCTGTTGGAGTTCCAAGATTTGCATTACAATACAGAAACCAGTGGAGCGGATTTGATAATGCATTTACAACTTACAGTGCTGCATACGATATGCCCGTTAAAAAATTACAGGGCGGAATTGGCCTAAATATTTTTAACGATACACAAGGGAACAAGCTTTTAAATTCACTGCAAGTCAACTTTTCTTATGCGGTTTTCATTCAGTTAAGCGAAAACTACAGTATTCACGGTGGACTGCAGGTTGGGTACAAGCAAAACAGTTTGAATACAAGCGAATTGGTTTTTAGCGACAATCTCGATCAGAATTATGGCAACCATGGAACATCGCAGGAATTGGCAAATTTAACAGACCCAAATTATGGTTTTATCGATTTCTCCACCGGGTTTCTAATTTACAGCAAACGTGTGTTTTATGGTGTTGCGGTGCATCATTTAACCGAACCTCACCAATCTTTTTACTCCGGGCAAGATGATGGTTCAAAACTTCCACGAAAATATACGGCCCATTTTGGAGCGCGTTTACCGGTTTATTTGCATGGGCATATCCGTAAAAAATTCGACATTTCACCTCAACTTATTGTTCAGCAACAGGGAACATTTCAACAGTTAAATTATGGCCTGTTTGCGACTAAACGCGGGCTCACTGCCGGAACATGGTTTCGCCAAAACTTTGGCTTACGTTACGATGCCGTAATTTTTCTTGTTGGTTTTATGAAAAAAAATTGGCAGTTTATGTATAGTTACGATTTTACAGTCTCGGGTTTAAGGGGCGATTCTGGGGGAACAAGCGAAATATCGCTTTCTTTTTTACTCAAAAAAATCGATAAAAAACAAAATTTTCCTTTTTACAATCATTACGAAGAAGAGTTTGGAGTGGATTAGAAAGTTTTCAGTTGCAATAAAACGCCCCTCTGCCTTCGGCATCCTCCCGAAGGGAGAATTGAAGAAAAGAAATCAGTCGCAGTTCAACAAGTTTTTCATTACAAATAACCAGCCTCAATTAAAGTAACAATCTCTTCCAAAATACGATCCTCTTCCTCCGCATCGTAACCCGATTTCAAATTATTACGAAAGATACGGGCAATTCCTTGCCAAAATACGGCACTAAAATCGCCCCTAAAATCTTTTATCAAACTGTACGGGGTTCTATTTGTTTCGCGGTTAATCAGCTTTAAAAGAATCCTACCGTCAGATATTGACCATTTTTTCAACTCTTCTTTGTGCTCGGAAAGCAACTCTTTTTCCAAATTTTTCATCAACTTTCTACGGTCGCGTTTATTTTCAAGTGCATTATATTCAGGTTCGTATTTGGTTAGTAAATCGCGCGCTTCAACCGCCATTGGATAAACCTTTTTTACTTTTTGGATGTACCTCGAATATCTTCGTCGTTGACGTTTATTTTTGAATTTTCGTTGAGGGAATACACGTACCTCTTCAATATTTTTATGAATGAGGGTATCATTGCCCTCAATAATCCCCATTGTATTTTCTGATGTACCGCGTTCCTGGGCTTTTAATCCGGAAAACGAAATCAATAAAATAAATATATATATAACCCGTTTCAATATTACCTTTTTAACAACACAAAAGTAGAACGAATAATTTGTTTATCAATTATAGGAATTACAAAGTTTATATCTTTGACAGAGATTCATAATATTGAAATCATAAACTAAAATGGAAACTTGTATTAATTCTGAATTCGGGAAATTAGAAGGGGTAATTATTCATCAACCCGGTTCGGAAGTTGAAAACATGACTCCTGAGAATGCTGAACGTGCACTTTACAGCGACATTTTAAACCTGTCCATTGCATCGAAAGAATATGCACAATTGTCAGGTGTTTTAAAATCAATCACTACTGTTTTTAACGTAAAAAGTCTTTTAACTGATATTTTGCAGAATGAAAACGTAAAACTAAACTTGTTAAAAGAGATTTGTAAAAGCGAAGATATTCGCGGTATGGAAACTGAATTGGGACAAAATAGTGCCGCCGATTTATCGAGTTTGCTCATTGAAGGCGTGATCCTCGAAAAAAACAACCTCACAAATTATCTTGGTAACGAGCGATTTTTGTTGCATCCGTTGCACAACCTGTTTTTTACCCGCGATTCGGCAATGGGAATGAACAAGCACATGCTAATTGGGAAAATGGCAAACCCGGTACGCCAACGCGAAACAATAATAATGGAAGCCATTTTTAATCATAACCCAAGTTTTGAAACCTCTACTTTAAACCCTGCCAAATCGAAATCGGGGATTATTAATAATTCAAGATCAACATTGGAAGGCGGCGATTTTCAGATGGTACGCGAAAATGTTTTTGTAATTGGTACCGGAGTGAGGACAAGCACACAGGGAATCGATTTTATTATTGAAAATATTAAACAGCTGAAATCTGAACCTCAACACATTATTGTGCAGGAACTACCATCAACGCCCGAATCTTTTATTCATCTCGACATGGTTTTTACCTTTCTGAACACCGATGCTTGTATGGTTTACGAGCCTGTAATTTATAAAATGAACCGTTTGCGGACCATTCATATTCAATTAGACAATAAAAAGGTAACTAAAATAGAAGAGGTACCAAATATCCCGGCTGCACTTAAAAAGCTTGGAATGGATTTAAAACCCATTAATTGCGGGGGGGATAACGATTTATGGATTCAGGAACGCGAACAATGGCACAGCGGCACCAACTTTTTTGCGTTTGCGCCCGGCAAAATTATTGGCTACGAACGAAATAGCCACACCATTAATGTACTAAACAACAATGGTTACAAAGTTGTAAAAGCTACTGAAGTAATTGAAGGGAAAGTCTTGCTCGACGATTATAAAAAGTGTGTAGTACTTATTGCCGGCTCCGAGTTGGCTCGCGGCGGTGGCGGTGCGCGTTGTATGACAATGCCTGTTCGAAGGTCGGAAGTGGATTGGTAGAAGTAAATGAGTAAATGAGTGAGTGAATGAATGAATAAGAAAATACACATAATAAAACTTCACAGTGTCAACCCTTCAACATTTGTACGTCATGCTCCGCATAGCAATCCCCTATGAGAGAATTTATTTCAGCAACTATATAAGAGTAACAAATTCCTATTCAGACACTAATAACATTCTGACAATTAATTTATTAAATGACAATAATGAATAGTATTCCGAAATTCTGACGAAAGATAATAAAATGAGAAAACTACGAAATAGCGAACTAAACCGGTTGTCGGTTGACCAATACAAACAAACGGATAAAACGCCACTGATTGTGGTTCTCGACAACATCAGGAGTTGCAATAATATTGGGTCAGTTTTTCGAACTTCCGATGCTTTGTTAATCGAAAAAATTTTCCTTTGTGGGATTACTGCCACACCACCCAACAAAGATATTCACAAAACTGCATTAGATGCCGAAAAATCGGTGGATTGGGAATATCTTGAAAACACAGAAGATGTAGTGCAAAGACTTCAAAATGAGGGCTACAAAGTTTATGCTATCGAACAGGTTGAAAACAGTATTTTATTGCCCAATTTCCAAACCCCCACGAATAAAAAAATTGCCATTGTTTTTGGCAACGAAGTAAAAGGGGTAAAACAGTCGGTGGTTGACATTTGCGATGGTAGCATTGAAATTCCGCAATTTGGGACAAAACATTCTTTTAATATATCGGTGAGTGCCGGTATTGTTTTATGGGATTTATTTCTGAAACTTCTGCGTTGAATAAAATAGCAACAACAGCAATCTATTCAGACAAAATAACTATTTTTATTCAGAACTAAATTCAAATAAATTATGAGTGCCCTAAATAATTTACCGGAGGAGTTTCTTCAATACATTTGGGAAAACAAACTTTTTATTGCCGAAAACTTAAAAACCACCATCGGCGAAGTGGTAGAAATTATTGAAGTTGGAACGCGGAACACCGATTCAGGGCCCGATTTTTTTAATGCAAAAATAAAAATAGGCGATACTATTTGGGCTGGAAATATTGAGATTCATAAAAAATCTTCTGACTGGCAAAAACACATGCACCAAACCGACAAAGCTTACGACAGTGTAATCCTGCATGTTGTTGAAAACGATGACCTACCTGTAAAGCGTTCAAATAAAGAGCTAATTCCAACAATAATTTTGAATTATTTAGAGCGGCTACAAACCAATTATCAGAATTTGTTGGATGCAAAAACATGGATTTCTTGCCAAAACCAGTTTCATAAAGTGGATCCAATAATTTTACAACTGGGATTTAACCGTTTAATGATCGATCGCCTCGAAGATAAAACCGGTGAAATACTGGAGAGGCTCCACCAAAACAAAAACGACTGGAACGAAACTTTTTACCAGGTAACGGCAAAAATATTTGGTTTTAAAGTAAATGCAATTCCTTTTGAACTGCTGGCAAAATCGCTGCCTTTACAAATTCTGGCGAAACACAAAAATAACCTGCATCAGTTAGAAGCCCTGCTTTTTGGAAATTCAGGTTTACTAAACAATCAATTGCTTGGCGACGATTATTATCTCAAACTTCGGGATGAATATT
The DNA here is from genome assembly GCA_021648495.1 of Draconibacterium sp. GTDB lineage: Bacteria > Bacteroidota > Bacteroidia > Bacteroidales > Prolixibacteraceae > Draconibacterium. The sequence goes on along the minus strand of JAKIST010000051.1, from coordinate 5,359 downwards.
CTTTTCTTTACAAAAAATACCAATTGAAAGGGTTGGAAAGTCATCTTTGGAAATTTATGCGCTTGCGCCCGGGTAATTTCCCCACCGTCAGAATTTCACAAATGGCAGCGTTAATCCATCGTTCACACGGATTATTTTCAAAAATTATTGAAATTGAAAATATTGAAAACTTAAAAGAACTTTTTAAAGTAAAAGCCTCGGTGTATTGGTACTCGCACTATAACTTTAACAAACCATCGAAACGAAATTCACAAAAAAAACTGGGAGAAAACTCTATTAACACATTAATAATTAACGTAGTAATTCCATTTCTTTTTGTATTTGGCGAAAAACAAAACAAACATCATTTAAAAAACCGGGCGTTGGAATTTTTAGAACAGTTGCCCCCGGAAAACAATTCAATAATAACAAAATGGGGGAATTTAGGTGTAGGGTCGCGATCGGCTTTTGAAACACAAGCATTACTTCAACTTAAAAATATATATTGCGAAAAGAAAAAATGTTTAAATTGCCAAATCGGTGTTAAACTTGTAAAAACGTAGTCGATTATCCAAATGAATCAACAATACAACAAATTCCAGGAAGTTTCGAGCCGTACAATAAAAATTGGAGTTAGCCTGCTGTTTGCAGTTGTTGCTATTGGTACAACCGGGTTTCACTTAATCGAAAATTGGAATGTTCTCGACAGTCTTTACATGACCATAATTACGATTTCAACTGTTGGGTTTAAAGAAGTGGGCAGCGCACCTCTTTCTCAAGAGGGTAAAATTTTTACCATGGGTTTGATTATAACCAGTTTGGGGAGTTTGGCTTACGTTGGTTCTAATATGGCACGTTTTATTTTCGATGGGGAATTGGCAAATTATATAAAAACTTACAGGGTGGATAAAAAAATTGCAGAACTAAAAAACCACGTAATTATCGTTGGATATGGCCGGAATGGAGAGCAAGCCGCCATGGAACTGGAAGAACATGGTGTTGATTTCGTAATTGTTGACAAACGCGACAATGTAATTTCGCGTGTAAGCGAAAGCGACAAACTGTTGTATATTAAAGGCGATGCGACACACGAAGATATTTTGGAACAAGCCCAAATTAAAAATGCCCGCGCATTAATTGCCACTACGCCCAACGATGCCGACAATGTATTTGTGGTCCTTACCGCGAGAAGTATGAACCCGGGTTTGACCGTAATCAGTCGCGCATCGGAACTGGAGTCGCAAATGAAACTAAAACGTGCCGGTGCCACCAATGTAATTATGCCCGAACGTATTGGTGGCCAACGCATGGCAAAACTGGTTCACCAACCCGATGTTGTTGAATTTGTGGAGTATATTCTTTTACAAAAAACACAGGACGTAAATTTGGAAGAACTTCCTTGCAAAAAACTGGCACAACGTTTTGTAGGAAAATCAATTGCTGAGTTAAAAGTTCGCGAAATATCGGGTGCAAATATAATTGGGCTTAAAATAAGCGATGCCCGTTATGTTTTTAATCCCAGCCCCAAAATTGTACTTTCGCGTAACGACCAGCTTTTTGTGCTGGGAAACCCGGAACAAATTCACAACTTACAAATGTGGATGGAAACAGAAGAGTAGAAGATTTCATAAACAGATACAATTGTAAAAATATTAATGTCAAGTCAAGTGTCAATATGTGGGTTAAGATTGCTTCATTCTCGTTCCTCGTCTTCGCAATGCCGTCATTCAGAGGAGGAACGACGAAGGAATCTATCCCGTAAATTCAGATTTGACATAATATTAGTTAACAATAATGAGTTCAGTCTAAAAACAGAGGATTTTCATAAAAAGAAAGATTTTGGATGAGATTTTTATTTTTCGATATTTGGTGATGCCTGAGCATCAGCTAATTGAGAAAAATGAAAATATTACCAAAAGATACTTTTTTGATTTTATGTGTTTTTGGACTGGACTCAATAATCTATAAACAAAAAATAATTAATAAAGGAGGATTAAAAATGACAATTATGATTTTAATTTTTGGGTTTTTATTCGGTGCAATATTACAATATGCAAGCCTGAATAAATTTAATGTGATAAGTGGGTTGGCAACACTTGATAATTTTGCCGTGGCTAAAGCAATTGTGGTTGCAATAGGAATTGGAGCGATATTATTGAATATTGAAATTGGTTTAGGCTTTGCTTCGTACCACGTTAAACCATTGGTTTTAGGGGGAATTATTTTGGGCGGATTAATTTTTGGAACAGGAATGGCAATATTGGGCTATTGTCCGGGAACACTCGCTATCTCGTTGGGAGAAGGCTCGTTAGACGCACTAATCGGAATTGTTGGTGGCCTGTTTGGTGGTTTAGTTTACACTTTGTTGTTGCCTTCTGTCCACAATATTTTAGGTCCTAATCTTGGAACTATTTCATTAAATTCCTTAGTTGGAACAAATTTTATTTTTTACCTGCTTATTTTCGTTATCGGCGGATTATTTATCTTGATTTCTTTCTGGCTGCATAAAAAAGATAAAGTAAAAGATTATAAATGGTTATATGCAGGTATTGGTCTATCAATATTAAACGTGATAATTTTTTCAAGCGCAACAAGCAACCGGCCTATTGGTGCTTCAACGAGTTACCCTTATCTCGCTGATTTGTTGACCGGATTAACCAGCAATGATTATTTCACAAAAATTCAAAAACCGGGCAACTGGGAATTGATTTTCCTTGCAGGTGCATTTCTTGCTGGCCTAATTATTTCTCTCATAAAAAAAGAATTCAAAATAACCTTAATACATAGCAACTGGAAAAAATTTAAAGGCACATCCGCAATAAAAAGGGTAGTTTGGTCTTTTATTGGGGGATTTATTTTAATTTTTGGTGCAAGAATGGCAGGAGGATGTACAAGCGGACATATAATTTCCGGAGGGATGCAGCTTGCCATAAGCAGTTTACTATTTGCTGTATTTGTATTTGCAGGCCTTTTAATTACCGGGAGAATCTTTTATAAGAAAAACTAATTCAAGCAACTTTCGGGCAACCCGCCCAACTAACAACCATTTATTGGGTGTGGTTTATATTTTCAAGTTAGCAAACATAATAAAACCACACGATAGTTTACACATAACGAAACTTTTTCATATCTTTGTAGTATATTTTACTTTATACAAAAAATGGTAAAACGATTTGAAACGAAATTACTAAAAGAAGCTTTTGAATTTATTAAAAAACAAAACCTTAAAACTAGAAAGAAAATATTTCAAAACATAAGAAGAGCTGAACAACAATCTGACCCAAAGTTCTTTAAGAAATTGACTGACGAGATTTGGGAATTTAGAACGCTATATTCTGGAATCCAATATCGCCTTTTAGCATTTTGGGATAAAGATGATAAAACAGAAACACTTGTTTTTGTAACTCATGGAATTGTAAAGAAAACTAGCAAAGTTGATAAAAAAGAAATTAACAAAGCAAATAAAATTAGAAACGAATATTTAAAAAATACAAAGAGATGAAAAGTTACACTTTAGACCAAGCAGAAGACCTTTTAATTGGGAAAAAGGGAACTGAAGAAAGAGACGAATATGAATTTGAGTTAAAACTTGAATTGATTGGAGATATGATTAAAACGGCTAGAAAAAAAAGAAAACTAACTCAAGAGCAATTAGGAGAATTAGTTGGAGTAAAAAAGGCACAAATATCTAGACTTGAAAATAGTACAGGAAATGTGACTTTCGAAACAGTAATGAGAATTTTTAATGCTTTAGGAGCAAAACTGAATTTAAATCTTCAAATGTAGAAAATTACGTTTGCTAACAAAGGCTCATACGTAATGCGGGGTTTGTCGTAAATTGGAATATTATGCAAGCAATAAAATTTAGTAGTAAAATGAAAGTGAAGTGCTTCGGAAGCCCGCACTACGCATAGCCAAACCGTTACCTGCAAGGCGAAGAAAGAGAGAAGCAGTAGAACATAAATTGAAAATAATGAAACAAGAATTAAAACATATAATTAGAAAATTGACTGACTGGAAAGATTTTGTTTTTGCCGACCCGCTTTTGCCCTTCGGGACAATTTGGGAGGCCACCGCACATTGCACACATTTGCAAATCGCACTGACTGACCCTCAAACCAAAATTTGCAAAAGAGTGCAATTTTTCCAACGCAGATTGATTCAACAACAAAAAGTGATAAAATGAAAATTGTTCGAAAAGTAAATATAAGTCAAGATTATTATTCTAAAGATAATTTTAGTAAGTTCTTTGAATTGAAAGTACTTAAAACCTCTATTTCGAGGGAAAGTTTAAATATTGATTTATTAAATGCGGCAATTTTTCATTATACAAACATTGAAAGAAATAAATTCAAAATTCCAATTTGTGAATTTCATCCAATCTTAAGAGATACCTCAATTATTCATTCGGCACAGATGAAAATGCATGATTTTTTTAATCATGAAAATCCTTATAACCCAACATACAGAACATTAAATGACAGAGTTAATTCTATTAAGACTGAACAGAATAGAGGGTTCTCATGTATAGGGGAAAATATATCAGATTATCCAATTTTAAAAACAGACGGAAATAAATTTGTCGTAAAAAGTTTATTGAATAATCAACGATATTATTCAATTGACGGATTAAAAGAAATACACCCTTTTACTTATGATGAATTTGCGAGAGAAGTGGTTAATGGTTGGATGAACTCACAGGGACATAGACAAAATATTTTAAACCCACAATTTAAATACTTAGGATGTGGGGCAGTAATGTATGAAAAGAAAAACAATAGTATTTCCGTACCAATGCTTCAATTTAAAATAACTCAAAATTTTGGTGGCGATTTATTGCGAGGTTTTCGTATGAAAAATACGGATAAAAAAATAAGAATTATTAAAAAGTAATAATTATAGTAGTTTAATCAAATGTTTAATTTAAAATTTTTAGAATTATGGCAACATTAAATTTAATTAACTCAACAACTGGTGAAGAGTTTGGCGTACCAGAAATTGATTTTTCAGAAGTAACCCCAAAGGACATTTTAAGTTCTGATGACTTAGGATTACCAGAACCACCTGCTGGACAGAAGTGGCAACTCTTAAAAGGTTCTCAGGTAGTTGATGAAAATACGACCTTAGAACAACTTGGATTTCAAGATGGGGACAAAGCTCAAATAATGGCAAAAGTTCAGGGTGCTTAAAGTTCAAGCACCTTGTAGTTTGACTATGAGGTGCTATTTTTTTAATCTTCAAAAATCTAAATCATGAGTAACTTTTATGAAGAAGTTCTTTTAAGGGAGGAATATAATCTTGTTGTCAAACTACAAAAAGACAAAGAGTTTGCAAAATATGTAGATGTTAAATACGAAGATAGAATTACAGGTGAGAACAG
>JAKIST010000050.1 GCA_021648495.1 Draconibacterium sp. | reverse complement strand
GGGGCCAGAGGAACAAGGCCAATAACCAAATCCGCCAACGCTTGAGAAAAAACATCTGCCGGCAGGTTCTGACTGCCCAACTCATTGAGGTAACCTTGAGTTGGCTCAATACAAACATTATCAACTTGAATTGAACAAATGGACAATACAGCCAGATTTGAAGGGGCCTCACCAATAACTGCAATAGCAGGAATTAATCCGGCATCGGAAGCACCTTTTGCCATGGTAACCGAAGCACCCATATCAACGCACGAATAGATACTTTTATACGGTGGAAGTGCTCCGAGCGTATAACATCCAATATCGGAAAAAACACGTCCTTTTGAATAGGTATTCACCGCTTCGTTTAATGCTTCGTACATATCGTGGTGCCCACATCCCTGGCACAAAGTCGGTGGCCGGTCCACTACAATTTCAGGAATACCCGATCCTTCAATTATCGTTTCGCCCAATGCTTTGGCAACAATGTCGGCGTTTAATTCACCATCGCGTGGAAGCACCCCGTTTAGCCTCCCAATTACTTTTATCTCTTTTTTGAATATTCCTTTCACTGCTTCTTCAACAAGGGGGTAACCTTCTTCCAAAACCAAAACTTCGTTGCAGCTTGCTTCCAATTCAGCCAACATTTTTACAGGAAGTGGATATTGAGAAATTTTCAACAATGAATAAGGACACTCCTTTTCTCTGAAATTCTCATTCAAATAATTGTAAGCAATCCCACATGCTATTATACCCAATTTTTTACCTGCTCCTTTTTTGAAAAAGTTATATTTTGAATTTTCGGAAATTTGTTCAAAAAGCTGTTGTCTGTTTAGTAATCCTTTGTAACGTTTTCTGGCATTTGCAGGTAACAGTACAAACTGACTTGGGTCGTCTGGCATTTTCAAATCATTTTGCTGAATTACTTCACGCCGTTCAACTCCTGAACGCGAGTGTGCTAAGCGAGTTGTAATACGTAACATAACAGGTACACCCACTTCCTCCGAAACCTGGAAACCTTCGCGTGCCATGTCGTAAGCTTCTTGCTGGTTTGAGGGTTCAAAAGCAGGAATCATTGCAAACTTTGCATAGAATCTTGAATCTTGCTCGTTTTGAGAGGAGTGCATTGATGGATCGTCGGCAACAGCAATTACTATTCCGCCATTTATGCCTGTAATCGCCGAATTCATAAACGCATCGGCAGCAACATTTAAACCCACATGTTTCATGCACACCATGGCGCGCTTCCCTGCATACGACATTCCCAACGCGGCTTCGTACGCCGTTTTTTCGTTGGCCGACCATTTGCTCCGAATGCCTTTTTCGATAGCAAGATTATTTTCCTGAATAAATTCGGTTATTTCGGTTGAAGGAGTTCCTGGGTAAGCGTAAACGCCGGAGATTCCGCCGTCGATGGCACCTTGTGCAATCGCTTCAACCCCCAACAATAAGTTCTTTTGCATTTTTTATTTTTTTTATCAAATAATTCCTCGTGGCTCTGCCACGGGGATTCCCTATATTCTCCCCTGATCCCGAAATTTCGGGACAGGGGAGATGTCATCCGTCAATTGACGGATGACAGAGGGGTAGAATAACGAAAATTCGATTTTCGGCTTTTTTGCCGAAATAAAGTTGGCGAAATACCCTTGGCCCTACCAAGGGAATAGTCAACTTTAAGAATTTTCTTTATTCGTTTACAAAATTATCAATATGAAATGCAATAACTAACTATTAATATCATGTTTTACCTGTTTTGTTAGTTAACCTCTATATTATTCGCAAATTATTCTTTACTACATAATATTACAAGGGGAAGATGTGGGCCGCCAAAAATATTTTTTTTGAAATTTGAAAACAATTTAATGTCCTTAAAACCGGAGTTTCCTAATAAGGCGATTAATTCATTACTTTTTAATGCAAATAGTGAAGTTTCGTTCGCTAAAACCCGCCCTTCTTTTTTAAGGTGCAAATTGGTTTGAAAACGGATAATTGAACTTTCGTTGTTGAATTTATACTTCCGAATAAATTTAATGTTTTCGTTTTCAATTATAGGCAGCTCAGAAACTTGTTCGCGCAAAATGTAATCGTAATTGAGGATTTGCATTAAAAATTTGCCACGGGGTTTTAAAACTTCATTTACCCCTTTTAACATTTGCTGAATTAAATCGGTTGTAGGCAAATGGACCAGCGTATTTCCAAAACATAGAACCGCATCGAACTGCATTTCATTAAAATCGGTTTCCAATTCCAACATGTTTCCCGTTTGAAATTTGGGATTGGGTGATGCGAATTCCGATTCGCATTTTTTAGAATCAGCAGATTTGAAACTACTGCACCTCATTGCCTGATTCAGCAAATCTTCGTTTAAATCAATCCCAATAACATTTGCACCGTTTTCAGCCAATTGAAAGGCCAGTTCTCCCGTTGCACAACCGATGTCCAAAATTTTCTTTCCCTCTAAATTTCCAATGCTGTTTTGTACAAATTGCAATTGAATTGGATTGTAAGGAAATATATCGGAATAGTATTTTGAAATGGAGGTGTAGAATTTGTTTTGTTCGTTGTTCATTTTAAGGATATTGTCATTGGTCATTTAATTGTCATTGGTCATTTGGGAAGAAAGTAAAAAAGGATAAAGAACCGTTCCTTCTGTTTTGTGAAGAGAAGGAACGGTTCTCTGTTCAAATTTAATTGTCCTTGCATTTAATTAAGCACTTAGGAACTATTACTTAACAGTTCCTTAATTCTTTTCCTACTCCTTCACCCTTCGGGGGAAGGTTGGGAAGGGGGCTTTTCTATCCTCACCCTTGCATCCACCACCAAAATTTCATTTTCGTTGCCTAAAAGTGGATTAATGTCCACCTCTTTTATTTCGGTGGCAAAGCGAAGCAAAGTTGAAAGCCGAACAGCAATATCTGCAAATTTTTCGATGTTAACTCCTTTTTGTTTCCGGTAACCTTGTAATATTTTGTACGATTTCAAACTCTTAATCATTGCCAAAGCTTCTTTATGCGAGAAGGGCGCCAACCCTGAAGCAATATCTTTTAACACTTCTACAAAAATGCCTCCCATTCCGCATAAAACAATGTGCCCGAAATTCTGTTCGTAAGTAGCACCTAAAAACAGTTCAGTTCCAGCAGCCATTTGAGCAAGCAAAACTCCACTTACATTTTTTATTTCAAATAAATGATGAAACTCTTTTCGCACATCGCCGAGGTTTCGAATGTTTAGGACAACTCCACCAACATCGGTTTTATGAATGGGACCAACCACCTTCATTACCAACGGAAACCCGATTTCCATGGCTGCCAAAACCGCCTCGCTTTCCGAAGTTGCCACAATCTCTTTAACCCGTGGGATTCCGGCGGCATCGAACAATTGATGGATTATTTCCGGTGCTTGGTAACCGTCCTCCGCTTGTTTAATAACCTGCTTAATCGCTTCAATATTTATTCCTTCCAAAAAAACTTCGGTCGCCGCTGGTTTTGGGGTGTTCATCACTTTTGTGAGTGCCCGGCCAAGCAAAACTTCATCGGGGAAATTTACATTTCCCTGCGACAGGAAATCAGAAACATCCTCTTTTACATTAATAAGCGATGGCAAAATTGGATAAATCGGTTTTTTGCAAGTTTGCATTTTGTCATTCAAAAGTTTATATACATCGTGAATAGGCGAAAGTCCGGGGCTTCCAAAAATTACCGCCATTCCATCCACTTCGAATTCATTTTCGCAGGCATCAATAATTTCACCCAATTGTCCTGCTGTTCCCGTTGCCAAAAAATCAATTGGATTTTCGACGGAAGACCCCACAAACAACTTTTCTTTTAATGAGCTTTTTGCCGGTGATTCTTCAATTTGTGGAATTTTCAATCCACCACTTTCCAGTGCATCGGTAAGCATTACACCGGGACCGCCGGCATGGGTAATAATTGCCAGTTTCCTTCCTTTTAACTCCTTGCTCATAAAAATATTGGCAACAGTTGTCAACTCTTCGCGGCCATAACAACGTACAATTCCTGCTTTTCGGAACAGGGCTTCCACCGCTGCATCGGAACTTGTCATCGCTCCGGTGTGAGACGAAGCTGCCCGACTTCCCGCCGATGAATTCCCGGCTTTAATAGCAGCAATTTTGCACCCTTTGTTAATTAGCGAAGTGGCATGTAAAAGCAGTTTGTCGGGGTTGTTTATATTTTCGATATAAAGTAGTTTTACCTTGGGACTTTCTCCTTGAACATAATTTTCGTCGAGGTAAGCCAAAACATCTTCAACGCCAGTTTGTGCACTGTTCCCCACCGAAAATACATTGGCAAAACGTAATCCTTTTGGAATCCCCGACTCGATAATAAAAACTGCAGTCGCTCCCGAGCCCGAAATAAAATCGCAACCCCCGGGCGTTAATTTTGGAATGGGAGTGGTAAATACGCTGGTATGTGCAGGAGTCATTACACCAATACAATTTGGGCCGATTAAACAACCTTTGTTTTTAGTAACAACATCCGCAATGTTAGTACCCATCTTTTTCCCGGCTTCGTTTAATTCGCCAAAACCTGCCGATATGATAATAAATGCTTTTGTGTTTTTTTGTTCGGCCATGACTTGTACTGCGTGAAAACAAAACTGTGCAGGAATAGCTAAAACAGCCAAATCAACCGCCGGTAAATCTTCCACACTTTTAAAGGATGCAACACCCTGGACAGTAGTTTCCTTTGGATTAACAGCTAACAATTTTCCCTTAAACTGATTATCGATAAGGTTTTTTACAATTTTCCCGCCCGGCTTCGAAATATTATTGGAAGCTCCAACAATAACAATACTTTCGGGATGGAGTAATTTTTCGTTTATCATCAATTCTTTTTTAATCAAATAATTTCTCGTGGCTCGCCACGGGATTCCATATTATCTACCCTGAATTCCAGGGAAGATGTCCCGGATAACGGGACAGTGGGGTTAAATAAAGAAAATTCAATTTTGGCTTCTTTGCCGAAATAAAGTTGACAAAATATTTTCTGGCCTTGCCACCGAAATAGTCAACTTTAAGAATTTTTTTTAATCGGTTAAAATTATACATTTCTTATTCAACTGTTGCTGATAAATTTCAAGTTCTTAAAATAGATTGTTTGATTCTGAGATTTGAGTAAAACAAAGCAAGTAATTGAAGTTAAAATTCGATGTCGGAGGTTCACTTCCGTCTTCCAATTTCAATCTTCGCACAAAATTTGTACCGGTTTCTATTTTGAATAATTGAAACAACGCATTAGTTTTAGGAAAAATTTCAAATGACCGAAAAAAAGGAGCAAAAAATAATTGTATTATTATCTTTGAATGCATCAGATAAAATACTCATTCTGAATGGGATTAAGGTTGCTTCAATTTTTCGAAAAGAGTTGTGTTTGCTTTACAACTACCCGAAAAAAGAAAAGAAACAACACGAAAAATCCAAAGCACAATTGGATGAATACACGCTTCCCATAATAAAAGAGTTGCCAGGGTTAAAAGTTTCAACCTTACTTTTATCTGAAAAAAAAATGGTTTTGCCCGAAAGGCTTTCCGATGATTTTGAGGCTATTTTAATAATTACTTCGGCATCCAAATTTTCAATACACTCAAAATCTGTCTTTGAAAGCCCAATTCCTTTTCTTTTTGTAAATGACAATCGAGCTTCAATACCAGAATTTAAAAATTTGATTTTGCCCATTGACTTGCGAAAAGAGTCAAGCGAGATTGCTTTGTGGGCTTCCTATTTTGGGCGTTTCAATAATTCGGAAGTAGTGGGGATTGCCGCCAGCGACAAAGGAAAAGATGCGCAGCAGCACGTCGCAAGAAATGTGATGTTAAGCAAAAAGCTGTTCTTAAAATTCCAAATTAAACATAAAATTTTCAAAGGAACAAAATCTAGTTTGAGCAATTCTTTTGAGGCACTTGATTTGGTACAGTCATCAAAAAGCGATTTGTTGGTTATTTTGGGAAGTTCTACCATTACGCCTCTTGATTTGCTAATTGGCCTGCCCGAACGAAAAATAATTAAAAAAGCAGGTGATTTGCCGGTGCTAATAATCAATCCGCGGCGTGATAATTATGTGTTGTGCGACTGAAAGTTGCTTTTATTGAAAATAATTATTTTTTATCGTCAATAAATTGTCACCGAGAGATGTTCTGTTTTGCGTTTGTAAAGCAGTTTTTTTTCGTTTTTATTTTCAGTAGTGTTAGGTAAAAGTTTTGAGATTACTTCGTTACCCTGCCAATGACAGATTTTTGTAACATGCTGTAATTCTATCTAATTCATTTATAACGATCACGTTAACCATAAAATTAGTAGATGCGAAATGAGATTCCTCTCTTTGTTCGGAATGACTGGTGTTGCAGTGTATTGGGGGAGGAAAAAGGGACGGCGGAGCCGTCCCTTTTTCCTCCCCTCGATTACACACGAAATTGTCATTCCCGCGAAGCGATGTGCCATAGGCATCCCTATGGGGCCTATGGCAGATGGAGGTACGACTGAGGAATCTCATCCAATGTATTACTATTTTTTAAGGACGACGAATCCACTGCCACAGGTTTTGTACTTTGCCGTCATTTCCTCATTATGCCCAATAAAAAATTGGGCACCCACTCGTAATGACGGGCGTTTCAGATATAATTTATTTGAGATGGGGTTGGCTGGCGGCTTCACCGCTAGCCAACCCCAACCCCAACCCCATCTCAAATCATAAAAACTTTAGCTTTAGGTCATTTCAACCGCGAGGAACAAAGCGGGAAGCAATCTGTTTCAATATCCTCATCTTTCCCTGCCAACAATGATTTAATTTATCAGTTGCTGCCCTTTATTTGGTTGCCACTCAATCTTGTCATTTTCAAAAAAGGGTGCATTTGATTGCTCCCATTCTCAAGACTCCTTCTCTTCTCAAACTTCGGAGTTTACCATATTTTTTGTTCTTTTGTCTTAGTTTCTCAAATTGATAAAAAATGAAAAGCGTACTTTCTTATTTATGGTCGCCGGTATATTTGTTATTTTTCGGTATGCTGGCACTGGTATTTCATCCGGTTCAGATTGTTTGCCGTTGGATTGGTGGTTATTCGCTTCGCAAGAAATCAGTTGATGTTATGAATTTTTTCATGGTATATGGATTGGTTATTTTAGGCTCACGAATTCGATTTAAAGGTTTCGGGCAATTGCCTCAGGGGCGCCCTTTGATCATTGTTTCCAATCATCAAAGTACCTTCGATATTCCGCCCATTGTCTGGGGGTTTCGTAAACATCACCCTAAGTTTGTGTCGAAAATAGAGCTGGGCAAAGGGATTCCAAGTATCTCTTATAATTTGCGGCATGGAGGCTCGGCTTTAATAGATCGTAAAAATCCGCGCCAGTCGATTTTGAAAATTATGAAGCTTGGCAAACACATTGAAAAGGAAAACTATTCGGCCAGTATTTTCCCCGAAGGAACACGCAGCAAAAACGGGAAAGTTAAACATTTTCAATATGCCGGAATTGCATCTTTGATCCGTTATTCCCCATCGGCTTTAATTGTACCTTTGGTTATCGACGGCAACAGCGAACTTATAAAGAAAGGTTATTACCCGCTTTCATTGGGCATCCGTCTAACTTACACCGTTTTACCTGCTATTGATCCGAAAGGTCGCAACCCCAAAGAGTTGACTGAAGAAATTGAATCGCAAATTAAAAAGGAATTAGGGCAGTAGGGGGTGCCTTAATTTAAAAGAATGACTTTTTGTGGTGTCAATATAACTAAACAAAAACCAATAAAATGAAATCAATCACCTTACCTTTAATCTTATTTGTTTCGATTCTTTTTTCTTGTTCAAAACAAGTAGGAAAGAATCAAATTCCTTTTGAAAGCCAAAGCCTTGTTTTTAACGAACTGGCACAAACATGGGACGAAGCCATGCCACTTGGAAACGGAATTCTTGGAAACCTTGTTTGGCAAAAAGATGTGAAACTGAGGTTTTCGCTCGATCGGGCCGACTTGTGGGATTTGCGGCCGATGGAAAATATCGACTTCAATAAATGGAAATTCAAAGATGTTTATGAACATTGGAAAGCCGATAACTACGGGGAAGTTCAAAAAGCTTTTGATACGCCTTACGGCAAATCACCGGCACCATCAAAAATTCCAGCAGGTGCCTTGGAATTTGATGTTGCTGCATTGGGAAAAGTAAAAACCGTAAGTCTTGATGTTGAAACAGCCATTTGCACAGTTGAATGGGAAAATGGTGCAAAGCTGACAACTTTTGTACATGCCGAAAAACCTGTTGGCTGGTACAAATTTGAAAATATTCCAGAGGCAATAAAAATTGAGTTGATATCGCCAGGGTACAATCGTAAGGGCAGTAACGAGCGGGCCGACCAGTCAATCGGCGATTTAAACCAGTTGGGTTACCCACAGGGCGAAATTATTAAAGGCAAAAATTCATTTACATACAATCAAAAAGGTTGGGGGAGTTTTGCGTATCAAATTTATACCGAATGGAAAAACAGTGGAAACGAGCTGATTGGTTGCTGGTCGGTTTCATCGGAAAACGAAGGATGGGAGCTTTCACCCAAAGCTTCTAAAAATGTGGTTGCCGCAGAGAATTCGGGATATCAAAAATCTATGGATGAACATTTGGCGTGGTGGAAAAACTATTGGGCGAAATCGTCGGTTTCAATACCCGATTCGGTTTTGGAAAAACAGTACTACCTCGAAATGTACAAGTTTGGTTCGGCTGCCCGTGCCGATGCACCGCCCATTTCGTTACAGGCTGTCTGGACCGCCGACAATGGCAAATTGCCACCGTGGAAAGGCGATTTCCACAACGATTTAAATACACAACTAAGTTACTGGCCTGCATACACTGGGAATAATCTCGATTTAGAGGAAGGCTTTCTGAACTGGCTTTGGAAAAACCGACCTGCATTTAAAAAATATACCAAAGACTATTTTGGGGTTGAAGGGATGAATGTTCCCGGAGTAGCCACTTTGGAAGGTGAACCGATGGGCGGATGGATTCAATATTCAATGGGGCAAACAGTCGCTGCATGGCTGGGGCATCACTTTTATTTGCATTGGAAGTATTCAATGGACAGGGATTTTCTGGAAAAACGTGCTTATCCATGGTTAAAAGATGTGGCTGTTTTTCTCGACCAGGTTGCGGTTAAAGGAGAAGATGGAAAACGGAAATTAATAATGAGTTCAAGTCCTGAAATTTTTAATAATTCACGTAAAGCATGGTTTGCCGAAACAACCAATTTCGATTTGGCATTGATTCGCTGGACTTACGAAAAAGCGGCTGAACTGGCTACCGAACTGGGATTAACTGAAGATGCTGCCCATTGGAAACAGGTTCTTTCGGAATGGCCCGGATTTAATATTGATGCTGAAACCGGATTGACTTTTGCTCCCGGAGTTCCGTACGTGGAGTCGCACCGCCATTTTTCGCACCTGATGGCATTTCACCCGCTCGGGTTAATTGATTTTTCAAAAGGGGAAGCCGACAAGCAGATCATAAAAAATACCTTGCGTAATCTTGAAAAAGTTGGTCCCGATTACTGGTGCGGATATTCCTACAGTTGGGAGGGGAATTTATATGCACGCGCTTTCGAGGGGGAAAAGGCGGCTGAGGCATTGCGGATTTTTGCCGAATGTTTCTGCCTCAAAAACTCGTTTCATGTAAATGGCGACCAGTGCAAAGCCGGACATTCAAAATTTACCTACCGACCGTTTACTTTAGAAGGCAACTTCGCTTTTGCCTCGGCTATTCAGGAAATGTTGATTCAAAGTCACACCGGTGTAATAAAAATATTCCCCGCTATTCCCGATAGTTGGAAAGATGTTAGGTTTCATAATTTAAGGGCACAGGGGGCGTTTCTGATCTCAGCCAAAATGGAAAATGGAGAAATGGAGAAAGTTGAAATTTATTCTGAAAAAGGGGGAATGTTAGTTTTGAGCAATCCAATTTCAGGAAGAAAATTTAAAGTTGATAAAAAATATTTATTGGAAGGCGATATAATAAAAATTAAAATGAAAGCGGGCGAAAAGGTTATTTTAAAAGCTGTTTAACAGAATTTAGAATAGGACAATTAGCTCATAGCCCTTCTCTTTGCGAAGAGAGAAGGAAGAAGAATGAGAGTCATAAAATATTGATTATTAATTATTAAACTGAATTATATACTTGTGAAATACATTTCATTTTTTATTATAATTTTATTTATCAGTTGTTCCTCAGAGAACAAACAATGGTATTCGATTCCTGAAAATCCATGGACAGAAAACTTGGGCAACCACTGTGCAGTTTTACAAATAGACAAACCAGCCAACGCCGTTGCATTAAATCTCGTTTGGCGCCGCCACGATAGAAACCCGGATGCAAAACAGTTTATCATTATTCACGAAAGCGGTGATACAATTAAAAATATTCACCGCATTCAAGTCGATAACGAACGTTGTAAATTGGTTTTTGGCCCTGTTGAAAAAACCGGGAAATACTTTTTCTATTACCTGCCTTACATGGTTCAGAAAGAGTACGGGTTCTACAACAAAGGTTATTTAAAACCGGAAATTGAACCGGAAAGTAGCTGGCTTGACAAGCTTGAAATTTCAAAACTTCCCAAAGCAAAATTGCTTGAATTTCAATCGCGTACCACATTCGACAGTTTTTACCCAATGGAAATAATTGCTTTAAAATCGGAAAAAGATTCATTGTTGAACATTCATAAAAACGATTTTCTGGTTTTTCCTGAAAGCCGGAAACTTCCAATTCGAATGTTGGATGAAATCCCACAAAAATGGATTGAAAGTGGCCCGTCAAACGAATTTGAAGGAGAAGCTCAAAAAAACGAATATTACACTTTTCAATTGGGGGTTTTTGCCGCTCAAAAAGATTTGGACGATTTAAAAGTTGAATTCACATCTTTGAAAAACGGCGAAGCTGAAATTCCTCTTTCAAAGCTAACTTGTTTTAATACGGGCGGAATTGGTCCTTATGGAGAACCTTTTATAAAACTTGTGGATGTTGAAAAGGGAAATGTTCAACCTCTCTGGATTGGTATTGATATTCCTGAAAATATTGCTGGTGGAAATTATACAGGAACAGTAAAAATTATTGCAGGAAATACAGAACCTCAAACGATAAATATCAAATTAAAAATCAGCAATGAAATTTTAGCCGACCGTGGGGATGGCGAAACCTGGAGGCACTCGCGGCTTCGCTGGTTGAATTCAACTTTAGGAATTGATGATAAACCTGCAAACCCATTTCAGCCCATAAAATTTCTCGGAGAGAAAACTTATAGCTTTACCGGAAAGAAAATGAAGTTGGCTAATAACGGGTTTCCTGGGTCGATTGTTGTAAAAGGAACGGAAATTTTGAACCGCCCGATTTCATTTGTAATTGAAACTGAAAAAGGCAAAGAGCAATTTTCTGAACCGCAAAATGTACAATTGCTTAAAAATGAAACGGGTATTATGCAAGGGGCTTGGGAAAGCATTTCAGAAAATATTAAAATCTCGGTAATTGGAACAATTGAAGCCGATGGTTTTATCAACTACAAATTAAAAGTAGAAGCTCTGAATTCTGTAAAAGCAAAAGATATTCGTTTGGAAATCCCCTTTAAAAGCAAAGTGGCTAAATATATGATGGGAATGGATTTGCCGGGAACGACAGTTCCTAAAAAACTTGAAGCAAAATGGAATGGACCGCACGACAGTTTTTGGATTGGAAGCGCTCATGCCGGATTGTGGTGTGAACTGCGCGGCAGCGATTACAGTGGTCCGATGTTGAATTTGTACCATCCTGAATATCCTGAATCGTGGTTTAATGGCGATAAAGGCGGTTTCAAAATTGAAAGCACAAACGAGGAGTTTAAAACTATTGTTTACAGTGGCAGTCGCGATTTGAAAAAAGGGGAGGAGCTGGATTTTGAATGGTCGATGTTAATTACCCCGGTGAAAGATATCAATTACAAAAGCCAGTTTACCGACCGCTATTATCACAACGGAGGAAATCCGTTACCATCGGATGAAGATTTGGAAAGTGGGGTTAAAATTGTCAATCTTCATCATGCAAATAATTATAATCCGCATATAAATTACCCTTTTATTGCCGTCGATTCGATGAAGTGGTTCGTTGATAAAATGCACGAAAAAGGACAAAAGGTAAAAATCTATTATACAATTCGCGAGCTCTCTAATTACACAAGCGAAATTTGGGCGCTCCGCAGCTTGGGCGATGAAATTCTTGGAAATGGTAGGGGAGGAGCTTACCCCTGGTTGCGCGAACATTTGATTAGTGGCTACCATCCGCAGTGGTACCAATGGTTTCCCGATAAAAGTGCCGATGCGTCGATTGTAAATGCACCTAACGATTCGCGCTGGTACAACTATTATATTGAAGGATTGGAATGGCTTGTGAAAAATGTCGGTATCGATGGATTGTATCTTGACGATGTATCGTACGACCGCCGCACAGTGAAACGCATCCGCAAAGTTTTAGACAATACCAAACCGGGTTGTCTGCTCGATTTACATTCGAATACAGGTTTCTCAAAAGGACCGGCAACACAATACACCGGGTTTTTCCCGTACATGGATAAATTGTGGTTTGGCGAAAGTTTTCAATACAATAAAATGTCGCCCGAAAACTGGCTGGTCGAAGTTTCAGGAATTCCGTTTGGTTTAATGGGCGATATGTTGCAAGGCGGTGGAAACCGATGGCTTGGAATGTTGTTCGGAATGACAACCCGTTTGCCCTGGTCGTCAGAAAAAGTAAAAGCCGACCCGCGTCCGGTTTGGAAAATATGGGACGAATTCCAAATTCAGGATGCCGAAATGATTGGTTTTTGGGAGGACAACCCGCCAGTAACAACAACACGTTCTGAAGTAAAAGCAACTGTTTACAAAAAACAGGGAAAATCACTGATTGCAATCGGTAATTTTTCTGATACTCCACAAAGTATTTCGTTAAAAATAGATTTTGAGAAACTGGGAATCAATCAGGAAAATGCGAAATTAGTTGTTCCTGAAATACAGGATTTTCAACCTGCAAAAGAGTGGAAAGCAAACGATAAAATTACTGTTGCACCACGAAAAGGATGGTTACTGTATATTGAATAAAATAGACTTTCCGGGAAAAGTCACAATAATAATTGATATTAGATGAAAAAATTAAGTGGGTGCGGCGAATTCCGATTCGCCGTTTCTGAATCGCCGATTGGAATCGGCGAGTCCCCCCCGGGGCCGGCGGATTCCACGATTGGGTCAGAATGTGGCGATCCGCTGTTTTTGAACAAGTTACAATAAAATGAATATAAAATGGAAAAATTAAAAGTAGCGGTTGTCGGTTTTGGTTTTATGGGCATGACACATACAATGAATATCCTAAAAAATCCCGGATTGGAATTGGTTGCAATAGTTGATAAGAATCCTGATAATATCGGAAAAAACCTGGACGAACAGGTCGGAAATTTATC
The DNA here is from genome assembly GCA_021648495.1 of Draconibacterium sp. Lineage (GTDB taxonomy): Bacteria > Bacteroidota > Bacteroidia > Bacteroidales > Prolixibacteraceae > Draconibacterium. The sequence continues at coordinate 3,155 of JAKIST010000050.1, read as the reverse complement.
TACCGGAACTTTCAATAAAAATGAAATTTCAAACGTGCATATTTATTCTACTTTAGAAGATTGTTTTGCAAGAGAGCAGCTGGATGCCTGTATTATTGCAGTACATACCAATTTTCATTTTAAGCTTACAAAACTAGCACTTGAATCAGGGATAAATGTATTTCTTGAAAAGCCATTTTGCCTTGATATAACTGAAGGGGAAGAACTTATTGAACTTGCTCGGAGTAAAAATCTTTTGTTGATGATCGGTCATGTTGTACGTTTTATGCCACCTTACCAGAAACTGAAAAAATGGATTGATTCCGGCGAATTTGGGCGTTTAAAATTTTTATCGCTGACCCGGTTTTCCGGGATTCCCGCCTGGGGCGAGTGGAAAGAAAAACAACTGGATTTTGGCTCTTCTGGAGGTGCTCTTTTCGATATGCTTATTCACGATATCGATTTTGTTCAGTGGGCAATTGGGATACCGGATTCGATTGAATCAACCTGTTTGCCCGGGAAATTAAGCAGGCACGATTACCTGAATGCCATCTGGAAATACAATTCAGGAATAAATGTAAAAATTGAAGGGGGAAATACATTTCATACAACTTTTCCGTTTCAGGCCGGGTATTCTGCCAATTTTGAAAATGTAAGCGTTTTATACAGTAGCGGCAACCCTGAAAACATTATCATTGCTACCGATAACGATGTCAATCAGGTTCCTGTGGGCGATGCTATGAAAGGATATTCCGGCGAGATGGATTATTTTATCCATTGCCTTGTAAATCATGAAAAAACAGATAAATGTCTGCCGGAATCGGCACTTCAATCCATTAAATTAGCTTATAAACATATTTAGCTGATTGGATGCAACTGGTGCGATGTCCAGAATCATCGGAGCCGATCCGTTGTTTCATCCGGGTGCAGCGGATTCCCAGAAAGGATCACAATGTGGCGATCCGCCGTTTTAATGATGTGGATCGGAATCCGCATCAATCATCCCAGTTTTTTTCATAAATTGCAGTACCAAACCGAACTCACATGAAAAAGAAAGAATACTACAAACACAACCTGCCCCATTTTCAACAACCCGGACAAGCGTATTTTGTAACTTGGAGTTTAAAAGATACTGTGCCTAAAAAAGCGTTAAAACAATATTCCCAAAGATTGGAAATTTTAAAATCACAGATTGGCATGGGTGCGGTGAGATCGGCGGATTTCTCGAATGGATCACAATGTGACGATCCGCCGTTAAGAATAAATCGCGGATCGGAATCCGCGAGTCCCGAATTAGAAAAACTTTGAAAAGAATATTATACACTTCGAAAAAGATATATAAAAGCCTACGATGATTTACTGGATGCTGAAAGAAACCCGAAAATAAATCTTTCGAACGCCAAAAATTTAGAAGTTTTGAAAAACACCTTAAAATTTTGGGAAGGGAAAAAGTTGAAGAACCACGCTTTTTGTATTATGCCAAATCATGTACATTGGGTTTTTCAATTGATTGAAAAAGATGAAAATGGAGAGCCAGTTTATTTGCAGGATATTCTGTATTCAGTGAAACGGTTTTCGGTAAGTAAAATAAATAAACTGGAAAAAAGAGAAGGTAAATTATGGCAAAAGGAAAGTTTCGACACTACCATTCGCGATGAAAAACATTTATATTATACCATTGAATACGCATTGAATAATCCTGTAAATGCAGGGTTTGTGCATGATTGGAAAGACTGGCCAGGATGTTGGAGTGCAGAATGATGGGTGCAGCGGATTCATAGAAAGGATTACAATGTGGTGATCCGCTGTTTTTAAATCGCCGATCGGAATCGGCGAGTCCCACGGGAGCGGCGGATTCCCCGAATGGGTCACAATGTGGCGATCCGCTGTTCTTTAATAGCAGATCTCTTCGTAGAGATCACTTCGTGAGAATCTGCACGGAGGATCGGCATTTAAAAAATTATTGCCCGTTCAAAAATTTAATAATTGTTGAATTATTTATTTCGATTGCTGAATTTTCACCCAAGGCATTTACCGGATTAAAAATTTTAACTGAATTTTCTGGAAGCAGCGAAACTAAATCTTTGAAATCGTAGTAAGGTAAACTTCCCGGAACCACAGCGTATGCAAGTTTCGGATCGTAATATTCAGTTTCAATTAAATTGAAGTTAGATTCTAATGGATTTACTAAAACTATTTTTGAAAATGGATTTTTAAGTGTAGTAAAATGCAAAAATGCAGCATTTGTTTCCTCCTCCACAAAAGCATCTATTTTGTTTTGATCTACGTTTTGCTGCTCAACGAATTGCATCAACAAATCAATAGATTCTGCCTGAATTCCGGGTATGCTTTTTCCTACGAGGTTTGCTCCAAAAGTGTAGTTAAAGGGAACTTTTTTTATAAAACCATCGCCTTTAAAACTGGGATCAAAAAGTTCTCCTGTACCCGGCAAGTCAACTGATACAATTGTGTAGTTAGCCTGCAAAAAATTATTTCTGATATCCTTTTCTAAAATTTGATCTTTTCCTTTTGTGCTCAGCCAAACCAAAATCTTTTTAGGTTTTGAAGCCGTATTTTTCATTACATAAACCGGGAGTGCAAAATCATTTTTGTCGTTTTCGAGAAAATATTTTTCTATCCCGAAATTTTTGTCCTTTATTTTTCCTGTAAAAACGGTGGTTGTAAGTTTTTTATTTAATTGAATTCCTGCAAGTTCTGTGATTTTCTCTTTCAATTTATTTTTTTGAATTTTCTTTGCAGCGAAATATTGCTTATTCAAATTAAAAACTGTTTCCCCTTTTATGGAAGAACTCAGTTGACCTGTTTTTGTTACCCAAAGATCTTCAAGCGAAAAAGGTTCAATATCGTTGTCAGAACTATCTCCGGGATTTTTCAGGAATTTCTGAAAAAAAGCATAAACAGCTTCTCTGTTACTTTTTGTGGATTCGTGTACCCCAAAACTTTCCACCTTTTGAATGTTGTCCGGTTTACCAAAGGCAGCATACGATTTTTGGGCTTCCGCAAAAGTTTCCCGTGCTCCCTGCTGGCTAAAGAAACCGTTTGTGGTAGTTACAATCAACGAAGGTTTTGGAGCGCGCAAATGTAAAAAGTCGGGATGATCGAAGCCCAATTTGATGGCATGATATGGATTTTGCTCGGCCTCTTGCGGACCAATT
>JAKIST010000049.1 GCA_021648495.1 Draconibacterium sp. | reverse complement strand
ATGAACTTTGTTGAAGACTTAAAATGGCGCGGCATGTTGCACGATGTAATGCCCGGAACAGAAGAACAACTGGCAAAAGAAATGACTCCGGCATATATTGGTTTCGACCCAACTTCCGACTCGTTACATGTGGGAAGCTTCGCTCAAATTATGTTGTTGAAACGTTTTCAGTTGGCAGGGCATAAACCTGTCGCCTTGGTTGGTGGTGCAACGGGTATGATTGGCGATCCATCGGGGAAATCGCAAGAGCGGAATTTGTTGAACGAAGAAAGTTTGAACAAAAACCTAAATGGAATTAAAGCACAACTTTCTAAATTTTTAGATTTCGATTCGGGCGAACCAAATGCTGCTGTAATGGTCAACAACTACGATTGGATGAAAGAATTTACTTTTCTTGATTTCATCCGCGACATTGGAAAACACATTCCCGTAAATTATATGATGGCAAAAGAATCGGTAAAAAAACGTTTGGGCTCCGAATCGAAAGTTGGAATGTCGTTTACCGAATTTACCTACCAGTTGGTCCAGGGTTACGATTTTTTGTGGTTGTACGAAAATATGGGCTGCAAATTACAAATGGGTGGTTCCGATCAGTGGGGGAATATAACTACCGGAGCCGAACTTATTCGCAGAAAAACCGGCGGAGAAGCTTTTGCACTTACTATTCCATTAATTACCAAAGCCGATGGCGGCAAATTTGGAAAAACCGAACAAGGAAACGTTTGGCTCGACCCTGAAAGGACCTCGCCGTACCAATTTTACCAGTTTTGGTTAAATACGTCTGACGAGGATGCTGAAAAGTATATAAAAGTTTTCACCCTGCTTCCGCGCGAGGAGATAACAGTATTAATCGGGCAACACAAAGAAGCTCCCCATTCACGTTCACTTCAGAAAAAATTAGCTGAAGAAATTACAACTATGGTCCACTCAAAAGAAGAGTATGAAATGGCGCTTACTGCGTCCCAAATTCTTTTTGGGAAAGGTACAACCGAACAACTTCATAAATTAAACGAAAGTACTTTTCTTTCTGTTTTTGAAGGAGTACCACAGTTTACTGTTTTAAAAGCCGAATTGGAAGCTGGAATTAATATAATTGATTTACTGGCTGAAAAGGCAGAAGTATTCCCGTCAAAAGGAGAATTGAGAAGAACAATAAAAGGGAATGGACTGAGTATCAACAAAGAAAAAATTGGCGATCCTAATTTAACAGTTAACGAGGAATTTCTAATTGGCGGAAAATACATACTGGTACAAAAGGGAAAAAAGAACTATTTTTTGATTACGGCAGAATAAGCAATCAAAATTCGAATGTTTAAATACTAAAATCCGTTCAATTTCGTTGAAATAATGTTTTCGAATTATAAGCAATATCTTATGAAACAAGCAAACCGTGAACGCGTAACAGAAAATAAGCAAAATCATTGTGCAAGTTCCATACGGTACATAGAATAAAAGGAATAATCGTATGAATAATTTTTTTGACAACCAGCGTATCTTGGATTTAATATGGAAACGCAAATTACATTTTGTTTTGATAGGAATTATTGCCATTATTTTGTCGGGCATTTTTTCCAGTTCTATTTTTATAAAACCAAAATTTAAGTCAACAGCACGTATTTACCCCACAAATAATATAGCCATTTTTAGTGAGGAATCGGAATCGGAACAATTGCTTGAAATAATTAACTCAAACGATTTGAAAAGGAAAGTATTTACTTCTCTTAAACTCGATTCTGTATATAATATAAAGAGGGACAATCCTCAATACGATACTGAAATGTTTGATAAATACAACACGAACGTTAGTGTGTCAAAAACAGAATATGAAACAGTGGAAATAAAGGCTTTGGATGAAAACCCATTAATAGCAAAACAAATTTGTGACTCGATTATTTACTTTTTTAATAAGAAAATAGGTAAGATGTACGCTTTAAAAGAGTGGGAAGTGGTAAATATTACGGGGAAATATATTAAGCAGAAGTCTCACGAGCTTGATTCAATTTCGAGTTTGCTTCAAAATTTGAGGAAGAAAACAGGGATAATTAGTTATTCTTCTCAAGTAGAAGGCATTACAGAGGGTTATATGTTGTCCCTGTCTGAAAATAATAGTGGAACAAAAGATGGCAAAGAAATTAAAACGCAATTAGATAATTTAAGGGATTATGGTGCGGAAGCTTATCTTTTAGAAACAAAATTTGAATATTTAAACAAAATTGTAGATTCTTTAAACATAGTCAAGGAAGTTGCTTTTATTGGAGCAAATAAAGATATCACATACAGTCATATTGTTGAACATCCTTTCGCCGCTGATAAAAAATCGTATCCTGTACGTTGGCTAATTGTTTCTTTATCAACAATTTCAGCAGTATTCTTGGCTTTGTTGGTTTTTATGGTATTAGATTACCGCAAAGAGGAGTAACCGGTGATACGGAAGCCCATCATAAAAATTTCTCTTTTTTATCTTATTTCAATAAGTTTTATTTTATTGAACATTTGGTTTGTGGTAAAAAAAGATATGATGCTGGTAAGTGCGCTTCCTGTCGCTTTGGCAGTTTTACTTGTAGTTATTTTTTCGTTTGATAAAATTATTTATTTTATTGCTTTTTTTGCACCTCTTTCCATCCCGTTGCACGACATAATGCCCGGTTTAGGTTTTGATATGTATTTACCCACCGAGCCACTACTTTTTGGACTTCTTATTTTATTCTTGTTAAAAGTATTTCACGATAGAAGTTTTGACAAGCAAATACTTTTGCACCCTATTTCTTTGGCTATTTATCTAAATTTATTTTGGATTTTGATTACCTGTTTAACCAGTACAATGCCTGTGGTTTCAATGAAATTTTTATTAATGAGGGCCTGGTTTATTGTAGGCTTGTATTTTCTAACTTCCAAGTTATTCATTGCCGGCAAAAATTTGGAAAAATACGTTTGGCTTTATACTATTTCGTTGGTGTTTGTGGTATTGTATGCTACATACAGGCTTTTGGGCTATGGATTGTGGGATAAACAAGCAGCTCATTTTGTAGTATCCCCTTTTTTCAACGACCACACTTCATACGGTGCGGTAATAGCAATGTATCTGCCATTTTTGGCATTGTTTACGTTCAATGCTTTTAACCGGAAAATAAAATTGATCCCGCTCGTTGTTTTGGGGATTTTGTTTTCAGGTCTTATTTTGTCGTACAGCCGGGCAGCGTGGTTAAGTGTTATTGTTGCTTTGGGTGTTTGGGGGATCGTAAAATTGAAAATCAGGTTCAAGTCGATAATTATAACTTTTGTTTCTGTGGTTACCCTGTTGCTGTTGTTTCAAACTCGAATATTAATGACACTGGAGGAGAACTCTCAGCAGTCGTCGGCAAATTTGGCAACTCATATCTCGTCCATGTCGAACATTACAACTGATGCTTCGAACCTCGAAAGGATAAACCGTTGGAGCTGTGCCATCCGAATGTTTGCCGACAAACCGGTTTTTGGTTACGGACCGGGAACATACATGTTTAAATATGCACCCTATCAATTAAGTAAGGACCGCACAATAATAAGTACCAATTCGGGGGATGGAGGAAATGCACACAGCGAATATTTGGGGCCACTTGCCGAATCGGGTTTTATGGGATTACTTACGTACCTTTTAATTGTTGGAGTTGTAATTTACACTGCCGTAAATACCTACACCCGTTTAAAAGATATCCGTTTAAAGTCATTTGTTTTAACTGCCTTGGTAAGTTTGGTTACTTATTACGTTCATGGTTTCCTAAATAACTTTTTAGATACCGACAAACTTTCCGTTCCGTTTTGGGGATTTACGGCAATGATTGTTGCTATAGATATCCACTCCCGCCGTGAAAACAAGGCACAAAAAAATCCCACCTGATATAAAGGCCGGATTGAGATATTAAGAATTCTGCTTTTTACTTTTTTACCCGCTCGCTATACGTTCTGTTATTAGTGTCAACTTTAATAATATCACCTTCTTTAATAAACATTGGAACCATAATTTCAGCACCGGTTTCAACCGTTGCAGGTTTTAATGCAGTTGAACTGGCCGTATTTCCTTTTTCTCCTTCAATGGTATAAGTAACTAATAATTCAACACCTGCTGGCATTTCTGCGGTTAATGGCATTTCTTCATCGGCATGAAAGTTAATTTCAATAATTTGACCTTCTTTCATTAAATCGGAATTTTCAACCATTTCTTCAGGAATAGAAATTTGTTCGAAAGTTTCATTGTTCATTACGTTCAATCCCATATCATCTCTGTAAAGAAATTGATAAGGACGGCGTTCTACCCGAACTTCATCTATCCGAACACCCGAGTTAAAAGTGTTCTCTATTATCCTACCTGTTTTAACATTTTTAAGTTTTGTGCGAACAAAAGCCGGACCTTTACCCGGTTTTACATGCTGGAAACTTTTTATTGAATAAATATCTCCCTTGAAAATAAAACACATTCCCTTTTTGAAGTCTGTTGTTGAAGCCATGAGTTATCTTTTATCTTTATTTAAGTTGCAAAAATAATTAATTCGGGCTAAAAGCAAGGCATTCATGTAAATATTGCTGAATTCTATTTAACCCACTACTTTGTAACTTGCTCAACACCATCAATTTTATAGCTTTTTAGGACTGCTCGCAAAGCACCCACTTTCATATCGAATTCCAACATAACAGGAACTTTTTGCTCTTTTGACATAAAGAATTTTAATCCATCGGAGCGTTTTAGTAGTTTTCCTTTATCTACCACCGGAGCAAGTACATACGAATTTATATCCCCCAAGTCTGTATTAATAATGGCCGATCCGAGGTACACAATAGAAACAGTATCAATTTTATCGGCATGAAAAGTGGACAACGATATTTTTTTGTTTATCTCCATCTCTTCCAGCTTGTATTTATTAATGAAATAGAAAAATGCCGAAATTAAATCTACCATGTTTTCAGGCATCTTCCTCCATCCGGTCCTTTGGCTGTTCAACGAATCCCGGTCGTGATAAAATAGTGTTTCGTTGTACCAGCGGTATTTTTTTTCTTTAATATTACGAATGGCTTTTAGCGGGAGCCTGGTTTCGGCATCAACGGTTGTTTCGTACACATCGTTTACCCCAAACAAAGTATTTGTGAAACCGGTGGTCCGACCAACAACGTAGTAATGAATGGCTGGCCTTCCATTAAAAAAGGTATCAGTAATTACCAACTCCGCTTCGCCCCCTTTAATAAATCCAAATTTCAGGTCGAAACGGATGCTCTCTTTTTTAGCTAAAACAGTTTGTAATACTAAAAACATCAACAAAAATATAATCAAGGCCTTTTTCATTTAATAATCTTATTTTTCGGAATGCTTGCTATAAAATTCTTTAGATAAAAGGGCTCGAAATAAGCAACGTTTTCAAATTCCCTTTTGTTGTATTTTATTTCGGTGAGATTTTGCATAAACTGTGCCGAAGTTTTTTCCGGCCCCTCAAAAACGGCATTTGGGTGCGTTATTTGGGTTTTACATTTTTCAGCACCATTTCCAAAAAACAGGATTTTTGAGCCGTTCAGGTACTCCGACAAAAAACCACCATCAATAATTTCAGCCGAAACTGGTTTTATCTCTTTTCCTTTTGAATTGTACAATGCAGTGTAAACTTCCATTCGCCGGGCATCTATCATGGGGCAAAAAAGCGCATTTTCATTTGGATATTGTGTTAAATGCCTGATGGCATAAATACCCATTATTTCCAATGAGTTTACTGAAAGAAGAGGAATGTCAAGTCCGTAACACAATCCTTTGGCAACCGAAACCCCAATACGCAATCCGGTATATGAACCCGGTCCTTTGCTAACGGCAACCGCATCAAGATCACTCAGTTTGAAATTATTTTCAGATAGAAGATCTTCTATAAAAACAGTTAAAAGTTCCGAGTGACTTAACCCTTCTGAAGTTTCCTCTTTAAACAAAAGCTGCCCGTTTTTTGAAATTGCAACGGAGCAAACTTCGGTAGATGTTTCGATATTTAAAATTGTTGCCATTTAAATAGTTTTGGTAATCTCTAACAGTTCAAAACAAAATTAGTTAATAGTTTTCAAAAGTTTCACCACGTTGTTGATTTTGTAATTATAGTGTAGGTGAGTTATCTCAAATTTCTGCTAAAACTTGGTTTTAGTATTTGTATCTTTATCTTTGCTATAATAACAAATTAACTATTTTTGAAAAATACCAAATTAAATACTGAACTTGTAAAGCGGTTGAAAAGCGGAGACATGGTTGCGTTCGATGCAATTTACAACATATATTGTTATAAGTTGCATGAATTTGTAGTTAGATATGTAAAACAGCAAGAAGATGCCGAAGGGATTGTTCAGGAAGTTTTTATAAAGATTTGGGAAGCAAGGGGTAAAATAGATGTTTATGCATCATTTGAATCATTCCTGTTTACGATTGCTTATAATACTACAATAAGCCTGTTGCGTAAAAGAGTAAGTGAAACCAAATCCAGGGAATATTTAAAATCCCTGCAACAAATCGATACTGCTGATAAGATAATCGACGAAATCCAATTTAAAGAATTAAACCAAAAGGTACAATCCTTAATAAAGCAGTTAACCTCACGCCAGAAAGAGATTTATCTTTTAAGCCGAGAGGAAGGACTGACCCACAAAGAAATTGCCCAAGAATTAAGTATTTCTGAAAATACGGTGAAAAATCACCTGGTAAGTGCCCTGAAATATTTAAAATCTCATCTCGAAAGTAGTCTCGCTGTCAATGTTTTATTCCTCTGTTTATTTTTGTAGTAAAAAAAAGTTACATTTTTACATAGTCCCTTTTTTTTTGTCGTGCGTATTATAATTAGAGTTTGTCCATAAAGTAAAGAGTTTGGAATAGAAAGTTCGAATTCGAGGCTTGCGAAGTCAGAAAATAAAGGAGTTTACTCTTGTAAATGACTGTTTTTATGACAAGTATAATGAAGAAGTCGGACTTTATAGAGAGGGACACTAATTAGAGTCTGTCCATAAAGTAGGTGTTTGATTCAGAAAGTTCGAATTCAAGGCTTGCGAAGTCATAAAATAAAGGAGTTTACTCTTGTAAATGACTGTTTTTATGGCAAGCGTAACGCAGAAGTCGGACTTTATGGACAAACACTATTTAAAATTGCAGATTGCCTCATAGAGATCACTTTGTGAGAATCCGCGACACCCTGTTCATCCCCAAAATTCCACAATTCAGTAAACTTCATTTTATCCTCAATAGATTTCACCTCAACTTTGAGCCATAAAAATTCACAATCAGAATTTTATAACGAAAACTCAAAGTCATGAAAACAATTTTTACAATGTTCTTAATAATTACAACAACACTTTCTTTTTCACAAATTACAATTAGCGGGAAAGTAACTTCCGTAAACGGAAAACCCATTCCGGGAGTTAATATATTTATTGAAAATACTTACGATGGAGCCAGCTCGAACGATGAAGGGTTTTTTAAATTCTCTACTTCCGAAACCGGAGTAAAAAACCTAAAAGCTTCTTTTATTGGCTACAAAATGTATCAAAAGGAAGTTGAGCTTTCTAAAAATATTGAAGTTCAAATTCAATTAAAAGAAAGTGTAAATACTTTAGATGCGGTAACAATAACGGCAGGAAGTTTTGAGGCGGCCGACGAATCGCGCGCTTCAATAATGAAACCTTTGGATATTTACACAACCCCGAGTGCCAACGGCGATATTATGGCTGCCATGCGTACTATGCCGGGAACTCAATCTGCCGCCGATGATGGCCGTCTTTTAGTTCGCGGGGGAGATTGGTACGAAACTAAAACGTATATTGATGGATTAGTGGCTTCAAAACCATATTATTCTAAAACACCCGATGTGGCTACACGCGGCCGTTTTGCGCCTTCCCTTTTTAATGGTGTAATGTTTAGTTCCGGGGGTTATTCAGCCGAATACGGACAAGCTTTGTCTTCGGTTTTGGTGCTTAACTCCAACGATTTGGCTGAAACTGATGTAACCGGCATTTCATTAATGACCATTGGCGGCGAAGCAAACAAAACCAAACGTTGGGTTAATTCTTCCTTGAGTTTATCGGGTGGTTACACAACATTAAAAGGGTACGACAAAGTATTTAACAGTAGCATCGATTGGCAAAAACCGGTCGAAGCAATTAAAGGCACAGCAGTTTTCAGGCACAAAACAAAATCGAACGGGATGTTTAAAGCTTATGCAACTACCGATTACAGAGATTTGGCATATAACGTTCCAACCGGGCAGAACAATCTATTGATGTTGATTTCTAACCGTGGAATTACCGGATATTCAAACTTATCGTACCGCGACTGTTTTTCTGAAAAGTCGTGTTATAAAATTGGTATGTCAACAACTTCGCAAAATAACAGGACCGGACTTGGAGAAGATGATATTAAAACCCACGAAATAATTATAGAAACAAGACTTTCAGTAGTTTATGATGTATCGGAGGCGGTAAAAATAAATTGGGGTGCAATTGAAACTTTTAACCGTTACAACGAAGATTTTATCGAGAATAAGGGAGAAACTTATTCGATGGATTTTAACGATCATTTAATTGGTGCGTTTATAGAAAGTGAAATAAGATTCTCGAAAAACCTTGCGATTCGCCCGGGAATTCGGTCTGAGCACTCGTCAGTTATAAATAAAACGAATTTGGCACCCCGTTTTGCACTTGCCTTAAAAACCGGCAAAAACTCACAACTTTCGGGTGCCTCGGGAATATACTACCAAACACCGCAAGCAGATTACTTAAAATTGAATACAAATCTGGATTTTGAAAAAGCGGTACACTATATTTTAAGTTACCAATTTGGCGAGGTGTCAACACGTTTATTTCGTGCCGAAGCATATTACAAAACCTACAACAATTTAATAACCTGGCAATATGGAGAATTTACATTACCAAAAAATTTACAAAACGATGGTAGTGGGTATGCAGGAGGAATCGATATTTTTTGGAGAGACCAGAAAAGTATTAAAGGGTTCGATTATTGGGTGACTTATTCCTACATCGACACAAAACGTAAATATAAAAACTACCCGGAACAGGCAACTCCATATTTTATATCAGACCACACTTTTTCTTTTGTTGGAAAATACTGGCTGAACAAAATAAATACGCAGGTGGGTATGTCGTACACCGCTGCCAGTGGCCGTCCTTACAATAATCCAAATTCCACAAAATTTAATAGTGAACGAACAAAAATGTTCTCTGATTTGAGCCTGAATTTCAGCCATATTTTTTACATCGGAAATCAATATTCGGTTTTGTACTGCTCGGTAAATAATGTTTTAGGGCACGACAATGTATTGAGTTATCGTCCTTCGGGAGTTGCCGATACGCAAGGGAATTATTCATTAATTCCGGTAAAACGCGATTTAAAACGAATGATGTTTGTGGGGTTGTTTTTGAGTTTTTAATTGAAATGGAATCCCCAACAAACCTCTCCTCCGATTGGCGAATGAAAAGAAGGTGGAATTTTTATTTTACAAGCTGGCTTATTTGTTTCCTAAAATTCGGTAAATCGTTTTGGATGATTTGCCAAACAAGGTCAACATTTATTCCAAAATTGTGATGGGCAATAATATTTCGCAATCCATGAATTTTAGCCCAATTTATCTGTGTGTTTTTAAGTTTATAATCGTCAGATAACTTGCCTACTTCTTCCCCAAGAACAATAAAATTCATCATGGTCGCATCAAAATTGCGGTCATTCTCAAAGAAATTATCTGTATCCTTATAAACAGCACTGTATTTTATTATTTAATATGATTAGCGGTTTTGTACTTAAAACCAAACGCCGTGAAACGGCAGGTTAATTCAGCCCAAGGCAAAGTATTACGTCGCCTTGGGTAATTAAGATATAGCATCTGAACGCGTCCTGAAAGGGCAGCTTACAAAAAATTGATCTGCCCATTCAGGGCGAAAAAATATTTTTTCCATTTTAACCCAACGCGCCACTTTGTTCGCGTTGAGCTAAAATAATCTGGGCTTTCAGTCCGAAAAATCAAATTAGGTATAATATCCGTTAATCATTTTATACTATCAACAGTATCAATAATCGAAAGTAATATGTAATAATCCTTGTTAAGCATAAATAGCTTCTTTCAATACAAGAGGCTTAAAAATTGGTTTTAACCATTTTTTTGAGCAAATGTCGATTTCACGATTAAACCTCTCTTTTAAATGATTTTTTAGTTGAATTTCAATGTTATATAAATCGGGAGCTTCTTTTTCAAATTGAACAAGTATATCAATGTCGCTATTTTCAGTTTGTTCATTTCGTGCAAATGAACCAAATAAACCAATCTCGCTACAATAAAATTGTTTGTGTAGATAAGATTTATTCTTTTTTAAATATTGAATTATTTCTTCTGATATAAGCATTTTAGTACTCCTGTTTTTATTGTAAAAGTATTAATATTTGGACAATTTAATCACATCAAAAAAACAGAAATTACAAGAGTAATTTTTAAGTATAGTGAACGAGATGCAAAATATCTCCCATTTCCTGTATTTGAAAAGTCCACTTTCCCTACAATCCATCCCACAATTTCAACAGTTCGGTAACAAACAATTTCTAACAAAATAAAAACACTGCAATTTTGAATCAGAATTATAAACTTTTAAAATTAATATTCATGAAAAAAATTATCGCATTAACAATTTTATTTGCAGCTTTTACAAGCACGGTTTTTTCTTCGAACTACGAAGAAGTAATGAAAACCAACATCGATAAAATGTTGAGTTTAACCAGTTCAACAGAATTAATTGCACTGGCCAACCAATTCGAACGAATTGCAAATACTGAAAAAACAGAGTGGTTGCCCGGTTATTATTCTGCTTACTGTTTTGTCCGTTCCACATTTTTCGATGAAATGAAAAACGATGAAAAACATCAACAATTGGATAAAGCCCAAAAAATTATCGACCAACTGGTAAAAAGCAATAAAAAGGAATCTGAAGTTTTTGCATTACAGGCTTTGGTTTATCAGCTTCGAATTACCGACATGAGTAAAGGATACAAATATTCGAAATTGGCTACAGAAGCGATAGGAGTGGCGAAAAAACTAAATCCTGAAAACCCAAGAGTATATTATTTGCGCGGAAGCAACACTTTTCACACACCAAAAATGTTTGGCGGAGGAGCAGAAAAAGCAAAGCCCGATTTAGAGAAAGCTTCAAAAATGTTTGAAACCTACAAAGCTGAGAATGAACTTTTACCAAGCTGGGGGAGTTTGCACAACAATCAGCTTTTAAGCAAATGCAAATAATAAAATAAAACGATGGATATGGATTGAAAGAATCATAAAATTCAATCCATATCCATAAAACTCAAATTCCAATTTCTATTCTCATAAAAATATTTATCTTGATGGAACAAAAAAACAACTCATATTTAAATTATACTTCAGTGAAAAAAATGATTAAAATACAGTGGGTTTTAGCAGCAATTATTTCCATATTAATTGGAATCGTTACCATGGGATTATTGTCTGGTTCCTTAAATCGACCGATAATTACTTACCTTTGGAATGCTGGATATTCTTTAAGCCTGGGGCTTCCGCTTTTTGCAAACGGATATCTTTTTGGCTGGTTCGAGAAACGTTTTATCGATTGGATAAACCGCCCTGTAAAAAGTGTTTTTGCTGCGTTAAGTATGCACTTTGTATATTCAAGTTTGGTGATTTTTGTGGTTAACTGGTTTTGGTTTATTGTTCTTTCGAACAGAAGCTGGGATAATTTTTGGGCAGATAACAAAGGGACAATAATTTCGGAATATGTGATTTTCGTGATTGTTGCCTCTATAATTTATGCGATTTCGTTTTTTAAAGCGTGGCGTACGCAGGTTGAAGAAACGGAGCGGGTAAAAAGCGAATCGCTGGCATTAAAATATAAGGTATTGCAAGATCAGATAAATCCACATTTTTTATTTAACAGCCTGAATGTGTTGGGAAGTTTAATCGATATTGATATTCCGAAAGCAAAAGAATTCAACCGCGAACTTTCCCTTTTTTACCGAAGTGTACTTCATTTTAAAGATCAGGATATTATTTCGCTAAAAGAGGAGATTGACTTTGTTGAAAAATACATTTACTTACAACAAATTCGTTTTGGCGAAGCATTGCAAGTACATATAATTGCAAATGAAAAAGTGGATGGAAAAGTAATCCCACTATCGTTGCAGGCCTTGGTTGAAAATGCAATTAAACACAACGAAATTTCGAAGGCAAATCCGTTAAAAATTGTAATTGCCATTTCCGATGATTTTGAATTGATTGTGGAAAATAATCTTCAAGCAAAAAACTTGTTGGAAGCAACCAGTAAAACAGGGCTAAAAAATTTGGCCGGGCGTTATGGGTTTCTTACAGGAAAAGAGATGATAATTACAAAAAACGACAATTATTTTAGGGTGAGTTTACCATTAATTCAAATTGAAAATTAAGTAGATGAAAATTTTAATTGTAGAAGACGAACCTTTTGCAGTAGCGCAGTTGTCAGCACATATTTCGGCAATAAAACCCGATTCACAAATCCTGGCTGTTTGCGACACTATAAAATCTACGGTCGATTGGTTACAAAAAAATGAAGCTCCCGACCTCGCTTTTTTCGACATTCAATTGGGCGATGGTTTAAGTTTTGAGATTTTTGAACAAATTGAATTTAATCAACCTGTAATTTTTATTACAGCTTTCGATCAATATGCAATTCAGGCTTTTAAGGTAAACAGCATCGACTATCTTTTAAAACCAATAGATCGCGCTGAATTGAAAAAAGCACTTGTTAAATTTGAAAACCTGGCTCAACCCAAAATATCAAATGTTACTCCTCAAATACTCGAAGAAATTGTTTCTTCGCTGAAAAAGAAAAATTTTAAAAACCGCTTTTTAGTAAAAGTAGGATCGCATTTGCGTGTGGTTAAAACAAATGACATTCTCTATTTTTACAGTTTCCAGAAAGGAACCTATGTAAAACTCGCTGACGGGAAAGATTATCTGCTCGACTTTAGTTTAGATTTTGTGGAAGAAATGGTTGATCCTTCATTTTTTTTCAGAATAAACAGAAAATACCTTGTTTCTATAAGAAGTATCAACGATGTTGTTTCGTACAGTAATTCAAGGTTAAAATTGAAAGTTAAAAATCCAAACGACGATGATTTTTTGGTTGCCCGCGAAAAGGTGAAAAATTTTAAAAGTTGGCTCGAAGGAGAACTTTGAGTTAAAGGG
This sequence comes from Draconibacterium sp., assembly GCA_021648495.1. GTDB lineage: Bacteria > Bacteroidota > Bacteroidia > Bacteroidales > Prolixibacteraceae > Draconibacterium. Next base: position 3,401 of record JAKIST010000049.1, on the reverse strand, counting down.
TTAGAGTCTATTGTTTACAATGTTATTATAGATTGAACCAAACTGAACCCTGATTCCAATTCCAGTAAAAACTTCAAAAGCAGAAGGTAACTTTACCCTATTCAATAAAATATCTTCGAGACTGGCTTCACTTTTTGGCAAATAAATTTGATCGTGAATTTTTTCAGCTTTCAAGTTGAAATTAATTGAAAATCCACGCACAATCCTGATCGACAAATCAGAATCAAAAGTTATCTGGTTTTTACTAAAATCGTGCATATAATTGCTTGCGTCTAATCCTGCTTCAATTTCGCCCCAGGTTTTTATCAATTGTAAATCTAATCGTAACGATTGCTCCCAAAGCCCTTCTTTTAATTTATCATAAATAGTTTCTTCGTAATACTTTTTCCATTGAGGGCCAATATTGTAAGCAATTGTAAAAACTTTTCGGTCCGACACATCCCATGGAAATATATTGTATTCGACGGCAGGTTTTAGTGAAACAGAATACACGGTATTGCTATAATTACTGCTGTAATAACCTGCAAAAATACCCGCCGACCACCGTGTTGAAAGGCTTTTTACCACACTGGAATTTATATATTTCGAAATATTCTCTGAACGGTAAGCTTCCTTGTCGTTTTGGTATTCCCTTGTTCGTATTGACATTCGCCCAAAATTCCTGAACCTCCAGTCTTCGGTTACTTTATCAACCCTTAAATTATAAAGGTAGTTGAAGTCCTTCCGGCTCTCTTCCAAATTAATACTCCCGTTAAAACCGCCACGAAAAGTCCAGTTGTTCCAGGGATCTTCCGTTGCACTCTCTTTTGTACCTTCTTTGCCCCGATAGCGGATACTCAATTTTTTTGCAACCTCAGTTTGATTGGCAAAAGGCATTAAACCCATAGAAATTGCATCGGTAATAATTTTACGTCGCTCTTCGTGGGTATCGCCCGGTGAAGTGGAACAAGTAAGCGTAAAATCACCAAAGTTCTCAAAAGTTTTTGTGTTGTACATCAAGGAATAAACCAAACCTCCACCACCGTTTACCCGCTGATTGATTATTATATGAACATCGGCAACCGCTGGATCGTTGACAAAATCAACGAACTTCATATTTCGTCGCATAAAATCGAAATCTAATCGGATACCTTCAATAAAAACTTTTGGTTTGCCCTCTTTTTTGTCGTACGAATAATTTTCTTTTATTTTTGTGAGCGTACCGTTATCCGCAGCAAAACTTGAAACTGTTCCAAAGATGAAAAACAGAAAAAATAACTTGATAAATTTTGAAATCATTGTTTCTAATAATTTTTAATTGTTTTAGGCTGGGTGTAAAGTTCTTTAAAATCCCAGGCTTTGCCTTACAATTATCGTGCAAGAAGTTAAAATTCATTTTCAATTAATACATGCAGTTTCAATTTTCCTGAAATTCAATCTCTATTGTTATTCACTTTAAAATGGCACAACGGGAAAAGAAATCGCGAAGTTATGATTCCACTGGGAACAATAGAAATTTTTCAATTCAAAAATACGCTGAAGAAAGGAACTTTAAAACAAAACCCGTGTTTCAACATTTATTTGTTGAAGAAAAACAGAAGATATCCGATTAGATTAAAATTAACCAATGTGCATTATTTTTAAATGCGGAATTTTTTGGGTTCGGCTAATTAGTCTTCGCAAGAAAACGCCAAATACTTCGTTACTCTTGGTTTGAAAACGGTCATTTACGAAAGTAAACTCCCTGATTTTCAAACCTTCGAAAGCCTTGTCTTTGACGTTTTCTTATCAAAGACTTGAAAAATAATGAGTTTTCTTGCAAGCACTAATTAGAGTCTGTCCACAAAGTAGGTGTTTGATTCAGAAAGTTCTAATTCGAGGCTTGCGAAGTCAGAAAATAAAGGAGTTTACTTTTGTAAATGACTGTTTTTCTGACAAGCGTAACGAAGAAGTCGGACTTTATGGACAAACACTAAATAGAAAAAAACTCTCCTGTAAAAGTGCTGCATAAATATATAAGTAGTTCTTTTTTATTTTTGAAAAGAAGAAATGAAACTATAAGTTTGTGACCAAACTTTAGAAGAGGCAATATTAGCGGAAGAACGTTGTACAAACCGATTTATAAAGTTTTGATACTTTTTAAATTTTTACGATAATCCATGAACTGTAATTAAGCTGATTAATTCATAAGTTTTCGTTATGAAAAGGCAAAATGCAAAGAGTAAAGGTGAGTGCAAATTTCCGACTCGCAGGAATAGCCTTAGCTATTTCGAGAATCGGGAAATGAGTATCGCCTTTAATCACAGTAGTTTGGCTTTGCAATAGAACAATTTGTGAATTATTCAGGTTAAATAAATGCTGAATAAATTATATTTGAGCCATGAAACGAATTGGCAATTTATTTCTTATTGTTCTGACATTGAATTTATTTAGTTGTACAGAGAAGCTGGATAATCCAACGTTAAAAGTTCTTGAATGGAATATTTGGCACGGCGGACACGACAAATCGCTCCCTTCGGATGGAAGGCCTTCGATTATCGATGTTATAAAAACATCGGAAGCCGATATAGTTTTACTCATTGAAACTTACGGTTCTGCTCCAATAATTTCCGATTCAACCAATTTGGATTATCATTTAATTTCGAGCAACCTCTCCATTTATTCACGATTTCCTATCACTAAAAAACTGGCGTTTCCAGATTCCATTTCCACCTTTAATTTTGGAGGGGTTGAAATAATGGTATTCGATTCAATCCCAATCGCCATTTTCGACACCTGGCTAAGTTATTTGCCCGATACACGGTTAGCACCAACACATTTGCCCGAAGATTCAATCATCGGCTGGGAAAATAAAGGAACTCGCGACAATGAGGTTTTCAGAATTATAAACTCAATAAAATCGTATATCGGGAATAGCAAAAATGTGCCGGTTATTTTAGGAGGCGATTTGAACAGCCATTCACATTTAGATTGGACGGCAGCAACAAAAGACACCTTTAATCATGGTGGTGCGGTGGTAAACTGGACCGTTTCAAAAGCATTAAGCGATGCCGGGTTTAAGGATAGTTTTCGTGAAACCCATCCCGATCCGTTAAAAGATTTAGGAAAAACATGGATTTCAGGAATGGATAAAAACAACAATTTTGGATATACCAAAGAAGACCGAATTGATTATATTTATTACAAAGGAGATATATTGAAGCCCGTTAATTCCGAATCGTTTGTGTGTCCTCCGGGAGAAACTTTAGTTTTTAGGAACAAGAAAATAATGTATCCCTCGGACCATGGATTTGTGCTTAGGGTTTGTGAAGAAATAACATGACTGGAATTGACGAAGTTATTTTGTGCGATAACAAGGCAAAAAACGTAGCTATAGCCATAGTTACAGCGAGGCTTTTTAACGAAGTTAGCGTGCAAAAGAA
>JAKIST010000048.1 GCA_021648495.1 Draconibacterium sp. | reverse complement strand
AGTTGGTTGTTCGTGGGTTTACTCGAAGCATAATCCGTAGTACACTTTTATCTCTCTGCTTTTCGCAACACCTGTCATTCCGAACGAAGAGAGGAATCTCATTTCGCATCTACTAATTTTATGGTTAACGTAATCGTTAAAAATGAATTAGATTGAATACCAGTATGTTACAAAAATCTGTCATTGGCAACAAAGAGAAGAAATATATTTCAAGATTTGCATATTTACCGGACACCAGTAATTTACAATAAAACAATAAATGACTATCAGTTTTTAGTCCCATAAATACCTATATCACAATGATAACCAGTATATTACTGTACTTTTATTGAAACACGTGTAATCGCCTTATATTTAGCAACATAGGCAACTTATAGAGAGGCATTCCTGATAGTCATTAAACAATAACCTCAACGCCATCCTAAATTTTATCGTTGTGCAATATTAATTTCCAAAATGAAAGAAATTGAACTTTGGTTTCTCCGATAATTATTGTTGCATCAAAACCGGGGCTGATAATATATCCTGTTTTGGGCGAGTAGTTATTGATAAAACTTCTGAACGACCTGCTAACAGTGGTTTTTTTTATATTTGAGTATTTTACCTCAACTGGTGTTATTCCATTTTGTTGATGTATAATAAAGTCAACTTCAGCTTTATCTTTCGACCTCCAATAGTTAACTTTAGCCAATCCTGCCATAATATTATCTTTCAAAATTAGGTAAACGAAGTTTTGAAAGGTCATTCCGCTGATGCTATTTATGGTGGCTCCAAACATTCCTTTGCTAAAATTGCACATTCCCAAATCGTTAAAATATATGGTTGGCGATTTGGTTATCTCTTTTTTATTGTTGGTAAAATATGGTTTTATAATATTTATTATAAAAGTCTGTTCGGCGTACCATAAATATGTTTTCAGTGTTTCCGTTCTGAGTCCGGTTTCTTGTGCCAACTGCGAGTAATTAATTACAGAACCGGAGTAAATTGCGAGTAACTGAATGAGTTTTACAAATTTATCGGGGGCACGAACGCCTAACAAATAGGTAATGTCTTTTGTTATGTACGAACTGAAGATTTCATTCATTACCTCTTTTTTTGTTTTTACATTATCGGAAGTAATTACCGCTGGATAACCGCCAAAAGTTAGATACTCGTGTAATAACAAGTTTGTTCTCTCTTTTTCTATCTCGAAAAAAAATTCCAATTTACTCTTGTATTTGTAGTTGGTTTTATAGTTTACAAATTCACTGAAACTTACCGGATACATTTCAATTAAATATTTTCGCCCTGTTAGAGCTTCGCTAATTTTTTCTTTTAATCCCAGGCTGCCTGATCCTGTTACCACGAATTTGTAAGGCAAATTCATATCGTAAAGACCTTTTAGAAATCTACCTGCATCTTCTTTTTGTTGAATCTCATCGATAAAAACAAAGGAGGGGCCATCGCCGTTTTCGAGTTGTATTTTGCTTATTAACAGCAGCTGCGATACAAAATATTGATTGTCTTGTTCAATGTCGAGATTAAAATAGAGTACTTTTTTTCCACTACCTATTAATTTCGACATAATACGTTTTAATATTGTTGTCTTTCCAACCTGCCGTGCACCTGTAATAACAGTTATCTCTTTTTTATTTAAACTGTCAACTATTTTATTTTCAATATCTCTGTTAATCATCCCATCTGTTTTTTAGCCTAAACAAATGTATGTTTATAATTTCATATTTCAAAGTCTAATAGATATATTCTCGTACTAAAATACTATTGTAATAGGTAAATACTCGTACTAAAATACTATTATAGTAGTATAATTCTCGTATTAAAAAATACTAATATTCTGTGTCAGTCATTTATAATGAATGAATGGATGTGGGAAGGATTCCATCTCTATTCTAAAAAAATCCATCCGAGCTACCAACATTTAGCAATCTTGCGAAGAGCAAAGATGGAATCATTTTTTGAAAACCGTGACTGAAAACTGCGACTTTCCTAAACCACCCCCGGCAAACTAATCCCATTTATTTTTCGGTATAAATCGAGGGCAAAAATATCGGTCATCCCGGAAACAAAATCTACAACCGATTGGATTTTTAAGTAAGCAGAATCGCTTTCAATTTTGTACTGGCGCGGCAAAAGCGAGAGAATCTTTTTGCTGTATTTGTCTTTCGGGTCCGGATTCATTACTGCACCCACAAACTCTTCCAACAAAGTTCCGATAATTTTATAACCTGCAATTTCAATTTCCACCACAGAACGATGATTATAAATCTGCGAGTACGAAATTTCTTTTACCCGGTTCATTGCATCGGCTTGTTTTTTCTGTAACGAAGCAATTAAACTTCCACTAAAAACACCTTTTAAAATATTATCCTGATTTTCTTCAAAAATACGAATGCTTTCGTAAATCAATTTTCCGATTACTACGGCACGCAAATAACTGATTTGTTCATTTTTATCCGAAACCCGCATTAAAGTGGCCTCAATATTTTTTATGTTTTTCCGATCCAATTCAAAATCGTAAAATCCGAGATATAATTCTTTGGTTTGTTCGAAACTTAAAATCCCCAGTTTAAAGGCATCTTCCAAATCCATTATTTGGTAACAAATATCGTCGGCAGCTTCAACCAAATAAACCAGCGGATGACGCACAAAACTTTTCAAATTATCGGGTTGCGAAGCAATTTCAAGCTCGGTTGCAATTTTTTTATAATCCTCCTTTTCCGACTGGAAAAAACCAAATTTAGGTTTCTTCGCAAACACCGATTCATGAGGATATTTTACAATTCCTGCCAAAGTAGAGTAAGTTAGCGCAAAACCTCCCGGTCGTTTTCCGTTAAACTGGTGCGTCAAAATCCGAAAAGCATTTGCATTTCCATCGAAATGGGTAAAATCTTTCCACTCCCCTTCAGTAAGTTGTGTTTGAAATTCCTGCCCCGCTCCCTTCATAAAAAAGTTAGAAATGGCAGCTTCGCCCGAATGTCCGAATGGCGGATTTCCTAAATCGTGCGCCAGACAAGCTGTTGAAACAATCGTTCCTATTTCAGGAATAAATGGATTTGCAGGAAATTTATTCACCAGCTTTTCGGAGAATAAATTCCCCAACGAACGCCCAACGCTGGCAACTTCTAAACTGTGTGTCAATCTGTTGTGAACAAAAATATGCTCGGGCAAAGGAAAAACCTGTGTTTTATTTTGCATCCTCCTGAATGGCGATGAAAAAATTATGCGATCGTAATCGCGCTGAAACTGTGTACGATCCTCCGATTTTTCTGAAGATGCCCAACCTTCCATCCCCAGCCGTTTTATTGAAAGTAATTTATTCCAATCCATATTTATATTGTTATTGAACGAAAGTAAGACGGATGTCAATAAAAACATTTAAAAATCCCCTTACTCAAAGGTAGGTCCTATTAATAGTTGCCGAATATCGGTTGATTGCCTTTCAAATTACTTTATATATGATGCGAGCTACAAATCTTGAATTTACTAATATTTCGGCAATTATCTATAAATTTATTACCCCGTGGTTTCTTCTTTCCGTTTGTCATTCTGAGTATTGGCAAGATATACTCCTTTGCAATCTTCGGACTGTGTTTCAACCTGTGTAAATTGCAAATTTGTATGGCTTTTGAAGTGGCTATTTAACTTAAATTTTAATTTTTACCTAAAAGTTCAATCAAGTAATGCCACAGTAAAATTCTATCTTCTGATAGTTTCCTAAAATGAGAAGAATACAACTTCTCTACTTGAGAGAAAGAATCTATTTTAATCAAAATTTCTTTACTATCCGTCCAATCAATTGTTGGGTCAACATTATTTTCAGACAACTCTTTAATCCAGATATTTACTTTTTCAATCCAATCCGCAGAAGTTCTGTTTTGAACATATCCAAACATACCACATACTTTGAGATGAGAAGAATGATGCCCTCTTTTAAAACGTTCAATTCCTCCTCTTAACCCACATACGTACTCTTTATTATTTGATGATTCTGAAAATCTTTTGGCTTCAAATTCAAGTATTGGGATTGGTTTTCTGTTTCGAGTCATCACAAAAACACCAATATCTGTTTCTTTATCGGATTCTGGTTGTGTTGGATTTTTGCTAAATCTAAAAGGGAAATAACCCCCAGATTCATTCTTGCACATTTCAAAATGGTGAACAAGAATATCGCTGATTCTATTTTCCTTAGCGGAGTCTTTTACTGATTGGTAATAAGGTGGGAAATCTGGGATATTCTTATCAATAAACGACAATAACAAATCCACCTCAAAATTCGGAGCTACACTAAGGTCTTTTGAACTAGGTGCTTGATATGCAGGCAATGAATTTTTAAGCATTATGGTATCGGGATTTAATATAGTCTGCAAAAATTTCATCAGCATCCCTTAATGCAATTGATGGTAACCAGTAACGCAATTGTTTTGGTTTGGCTAAGATTATTGTATCCTGTCCATAAGCTTTTATAATCTTTTGTATATGTGTACTTTCTTGATTTTCTTTTCTTGAAGGTATTGCTGTTTCAATGTATTTCTCTATATCATCAGCATTTTCGAGTTTTGCATTAAGTTTTTCAGAAGTATATTGAAAATGCAATGCATAATATTTTCCTGCATCTATTTTTTTGAATAATTGGAATGATTTTTCTTTTAGGTAGATACTGTTTAAGGTTTTGCAAAAAAGTTCTGAAAAGATAGAAATATCGGCTTTTGAAGAATTCTCTGATAAATTATTTTTTACAAGTTGATTTTTTAAGATGTCATTAACAATAATTTCTTCAGCATTAGATATTTTTAGGTCGTTTTCATCTTCCGAAAACGGTAAATCCATAAAATCTTCAGTCATCGGAACTGTATGGCGATTAACCTTTATTTGACTACTGGTAGCCAAAATATAAAACCTTAAGATTTTACCATTACTCTTTAAATAATGAAAAAGTTTTTTTAATTCCGACCGTTGGTTGTCAGGTGCATGAATACCAATTATTTTATTTCTAAAAACTAAATATTCATCAGAGAAATGAATAATTAATCCTTTTTTTCCAATATTTGCTCGAATTAATATGTGTGGAGGTGTATATATTAATTCATTTCTTGGTCTTTCGAACTTATCAACAGTACATTTTGTAAGCTGATTTACATCTACCTCATTTTCATACATAGCTGAAGCAGGAAGAAATTTCTTATTTGTAATATATTTGCATGGTTTTCCACTTCTATTTTCGGTAAAACCTTCACCAGATAACCATCCTTCTGTTTTCTTGGATTCTATAAAATATTTTAAGGTTTTAAGTTCAGAAAGTCTTTCTAAAAGATTATTAATTCTGCCTCCTCCTAACAAATTAGCTTTCCAAACATAAGTGTTATTTAATACAGCTCTTTTACTTACTAAATGGAAATCATAATGGTCAAATTCTAAAAACAATCTATTTGAATTTGAAAATGTTTTATTCGCAATTAAGTGTAAAACATTTTCATTAGTTGGTATACAATTTTGTACAAAAACAGCAGCTGTAGCAACTGTTTTTGAACCCCAAAGCTTATTAGCTAATTTTGTTAAATCAATAACTTGCAATAGGTTATATTTGCTAAATAGCTCATTCCTAAAACGTATATCTTTTTTATATAAAAGTGGAACAGATGGCTGTATTAAACATAAAATTGCTTTCTCTTTAAGAAGCTTCATAGATTGCACTAAAAAATGCAATGCAGGATTCTCATTAGGTATGTTTATTTCGCTTTCGTATCCTATTTTTCCCTTTAACTCTTTAAAATATTTTTTTCTAATTGGTTCTTTACCATTTATTGGTGGCAAATTAAAAGGTGGGTTTCCAATAACCAAATTAAAATTAGCATCTGGTTTATTCACTACAAATTCAAAGAAATCCTGAGTAATAATATTTTTACTTAAATCAGGGAACTTTAATTTCCCCCATGTTGGAGGGTCTAAATCAACTTCATCTAAAACTGCTAATGCTAAGCTGAATATGGATAGTAGAATGGCATCCTGTTCAATATCAACACCGTGAATACTTTTTAATAGAAGCCCTTTTAATATCGACAAAGAGGGTTTATTTAGTTTTCCAGTCTTTTCCCACTGTTCATACCTCCACCATTGTACAATACGTTTATAGGTTTTTACGAGAAAAATTCCTGAACCACAGCTAACGTCAATTATTTTAAAATCTTTTTGAGGAATCTTTAATGGCATGCATTCATCCACCAGTGTGCTAACAATCATTTCAGGGGTATATACAATATCCTTACTATCTGTAAGTAATTCTTCATAAACTGAACTAATAACCTCAACAGGTAAATGTGTAAAAGAATACAAACGCCAAATTACATATTGATTGTTTTGAATATTACCATCTAAATAATTAGCTAGGTTTTGGACTTCTGTTTGCTGAATGGCTTCTCTTTCCTCAATTTCTTCTTCTTTGTTCCATTCGAATATTTTACCATTAAAATCTTTTGCTAATTTGTCAAGTAAATCAAGCAATCTCCCTTTACGAATGGTTTCACAAAAATTTGAGCATTGAAAATTCTTTTTAAAATATGTCCCAGCAAAATAACCGCTGGCACTTTTCACGTCTCTTTCTTCAAGGTATTTTATCAAAAGACTTTGAACTAAAAGCTTTAATGCGACATGTCGGTTCAATCCTGACTCTTCAAGAAAGCTTCTGAAAACTTCTTTTAATCCCCTAATCAAGTCCCTTGTCGCAGATTGTTCAAACTGAAAATCCTTTTTCTCATTTTGCTCATCCCAAAATATTCCAGTATCAAAATCTTTAGCATTAAAGTCTTTAATAGCCTTGCCTGTTCTTGTTAAAATTTCTTTGGCATAACTATTTTTGTCTTCTTTTGGTCTTTTCCTTGAATCAAATATACTTACCGATGATTTCTCAATAATAATATATACAGGAACCTGATAGCCATTCCACATTTGGATATGTATCTCGTTCTTTTCTTCATTAGTAAGTTTTCTATGAGTATAATCAAACAAATACAATTGAGGGACAGAGGCTCTGCCATCCTGGAAATGGCGAAAATAAACAGCATCTGCTTTGAATTTGATTTTAGCAGTCTCTAAGGCAAATAGAATGCTTGGAGAAGCTAAATTGGAGATAGTATTTTCAAAGTTATTTGTCAACAGAACACCACTTTTCTCCTTATCTTCTAATAAAGAAAAGTTTAAATCATGGATATGTTGTTCAAATAATTGTGTTGACATACTAAATTTTCACCAATAATCTTAAGTACAAAAATACATTTTTATTAATGAGTTCCTTAGAAAATTTTCACCAAATTTCATTCATTATGAAAAACGTGTGTTGGTAAAAATTTGGCTCTTTTGCAAGTTGAAATATCAGCTTGTTAGGTTGGAGCTTGTAAAGTTAAGGCATTGTAAAACAATAACTACTCCTTTTTAACTTGTTCTTTTGCTTTTTATTTTCTTTAAAAAATTCTTTTAATAGAACCACTATTTACAGATTTTTCAACTTGCTAAAAATCAAAATATCTACGCATAAAACAAGCGTTTATTAATTTACAGCTCCTAAGAAACATTGTTTCCAATGTACAAACAATCCCGGCTTAGCTTTTTTAATACGATTGAGCATGCCATAAGCTTTACGGATATTACCTCTTGGTAATTTATACTTGTTTTGCACCCACATGATAAGTCGCTCGTGAAAAAGGCGGGAAAACAAATGACATGGCTGATGGGCGATCTACTGTACTAATTCAAACACCTCCTGTCTATACAAACACAAATCAAAGCGTATAAGTAGAATACCGCTTTACTTGTTTCGCCAATTCGCGCGCCTTGTTATTTGTAATTTCATTTAATTTCTCCCAAAACTTTGGCCCGTGATTTTTTATTTGGGTATGCACCAGTTCGTGCAATAAAATATAATCGATTAATTCATCGGGCAGCTTCATCATTTGCAAATTCAAACTTATGTTGTTTTTCGAAGAACAACTTCCCCAATTCCGTTTGTTATTTCTGATGGTTGCCCGTTGGAATTGAAACCCTTGTTTTGCAGCGAGTTCAACTAATCGGGGCACAAGTAATTTTTTAGCTTCAAAACGATAAATTTGAGTTATAATATATTCAATGTAATCTTGAGTTTTATCTGACTCAAAGTCTATTACCGTTATCCGGACCGTTGCTTTTTGGGTTACAACGTCGTATTTTTCACCCAAAACAAATTCAATTGAATACAACTTGGTTTCAATTTTTGAATTCGCATCAATTTTATTTCTACGCAACTCTACTTTTTGCTGTTGCGCCAAAATCCAATCTTCATTTTTATGAACAAATGTCAGGATCTCTTTTGTTGTACAATAAAAAGGAAAAGAAACCAGCACCGATTTGTCGGGTTTTACACTTATCTTTATATTTTTAGAACGTCTATTTTTCAAAAAAGTAACCGTTCCGATCTGTTTATATTGAACTACTTTGCCTGACATGTGTTTATTAAGTAAAATAAAAATCAAAGATATCAATTATGGGAAACAACAAAAAAATGGAGGTCTTTTTAAACCTCACAAAAAAAGATACAGTAGTTGCCATTGACGAAAAAGTTCTTCCCGGCAGTCTGGTTTTCGATTCGCTAAATCCTTTTCCGGGTTACTACCACGAATCGCCAACGAGTTCCAGGCCCATTTATATTTATATGGTTTTGGATCGGCAATATCCGCTGGAAGAGATAATCCGGGCTACCCAGAACATTGAAAAAGAGTACAAGTGGAATTTCGATGCGGGAAAAGGTTACATGACAATTGGTTCTGAATTTTTAAACGTGATCCGGGTACGCCACTTGCCCGAGATTGATTTGGTTGAGAAAATACAGGAAGCATACGTAAATCAAGGCATTCATTTTTTAATGAAGAAAAAATTAAAAGGGAAGCTTGAAATTAAAATTAAAATAGTGAAATTCTTGTTGCTTGAGAATATTGGCGAAGGAATTTATTTCAACGCCGCAGACCCAACTTTTGCATATCTCGAAATTCCAAAACATTTGCATTATGAAGCTTTTAATAAGGTTACAATGGATGTAAAATACAATTGGGAAGGGCATGAATTTGATGCTGCAAGTGCTTCGTTTTACAACGATGGAAAGTTGTATGAGGCAATTCGGATCCGGTCGGATCAAATTAATTTAGAATACTTAACAAAAATAAGGAAACTTTATATTGATAAAATCCGGTAAATAAATGTTTCATGATTTTATAAAACGTGACGTTTTGATTTTCAAACAATCTGAACGTCACTTTTTTTTTGCCTGATTAAAAAACATTTATTAAATCACGGAAAAGATTACATCTCTTTTTTGTAACTTTGCCATCCTGAAAAAAATAAGGACAATTACTAATTATCCCTGCAAAAAAAATAAACCAACTAATTCGAATGGGAAACAAGAAAAATATATCCATAGCATTAATAGCCATTTTGATATTTGTTGCTTTAGCAACAATCGCATATTTCTCAGGTATTTTTGTTCCAAACACATTACAGTTAAGCAACTTAAAAACGGTTACGGTTGATAGGGGCGATGTAATTTCTGCCATACAGGCAACTGGGATTGTCGAATCGGAGAATGAGGTAATAATTCTTAGTCCGGCAGCGGGAATAATAAAAAGCATTTTAAAAGAACCGGGAACCAAAGTAAATGCCGGGGATATTATTCTTCAGTTAAATCCCGAGCCCGTTCAAAACGACATTGAAAAGTTAAAAGACCAGCAAGAAGTAAAGCGAAACAATTTGGTTAAAACCCGCTTAAGTGCACAAAGTACAAAACTCGATTTGGATTATAACGAAGAGGTGAAAAAACTTAAAATAATATCATTAAAATCGCAACTGGCCGATGAACAACAATTGCTTGATGTTGGTGGGATTTCGCCCTCAAAACTGGAAAAAACAAAACAAGAGATTACCCTTGCCGAAAAAGATTTGTCGATGCTTATCGAGAAAAATTCAATTCGGTTAAAACAATTGGAAGCAGACGAAAAAGGACTACTCCTTCAAATAAAAATAGATGATAAAGTTTTAGAAGATAAACTCGAATTACTATCTAAAATGAATGTAAAAGCCCCTTCCGCTGGAATCATTTTAAATGTTTCAGGAAATAAAGGCGAAACAGTGGGCAACAATAAAATGTTGGTCCGTATGTCGGATTTAACTTCATTTAAATTAACAGGATCTATTGATGAGCAATTTGCCAACCAAATAAAAACCGGCAACCTGGTTTATGTAACAGTTGAGGATGAAAAGCTTGAAGGACTTATCGGCAATGTTACGCCAATGGTTGAAAATAGCAAAGTTCAGTTTAATGTTCATTTGAAAGAGAGTAGCCACCCTAAATTAATTGCCAATCAGCAAGTTCAGATCCTAATAATTAACAACCACAAAGAAAATACGGTACGTGTACCCAAAATAGCTGATTTCGAGAAAGGTAAAAAACATGAAATTTTTGTTGTTGAAGGAAATAAAGCGGTAAAAAAGGAAGTATTTATTGGAATAATTGGAAACAATTTTTGTGAAATCCTGTCGGGCTTAAAAGTTGGCGATGTTATAATTTCGGAAGGTACAAATGCGTACAACCATTTATCTGAAATTGAGATTCAAAATTGAGATTGGCATGTATAAATTATTCGTATCTGTTTCGTTGGTTTTTTTCGTTTTTATAAATCCACTGTTTGCACAAAACGACACAATAAAATATGTTTTAAACCTGGGAGAAGTAATTGATATGGCAGTTTCAAAATCATCGGCCATTAAATACGTTCAAAACCAAAACGTGAATTACTATTGGCGTTACCGAAATTTTAAAACTCGTTTCCGCCCACAGTTAGTTTTGTCTGGCGATATTCCCAACTACTCGAAAACCACCAGCCCGATTACACAACCCGATGGGAGTATCGAATTCAAGCCAGTTTCAAACCTTGCAGCTTCGGCTACTCTTGGGGTAAATCAATCCATCCCCCAACTGGGGACTTCCATTTGGGCAGGCACTTCTGCTTACGGGATCCGAAACCTCAAAAACGACCTAAACAGCTTTTCGGGAGCCCCTTTTTCAATCGGTTTTAAACAGCCACTGTTCGCTTACAACTGGATGAAATGGTACCGGAAAACGGAACCTATGATTTACGATGAAGCACAAAAACGTTTTGTGGAACAAATTGAAGACATCGCCCTTAACGCCACTTATCGGTATTTCAATTATTTAACGGTTCAAACCAATTTCAACCTTGCGGAAAGCAACTTGAAAAACAGCCAGGACAACCTGAAAATTTCACAAACAAAAAAAGAACTGGGGCAAATCTCCGATAACGATCATTCACGGATAGAACTTTCAGTTTTAAATGCACAGAAAGCTTTAAATCAAGCTCGAATGAATTTGAAAAATGCCGATTTCGAATTAAAAAAATACATCGGATTAGATCGGAACCAAGAGATTGAACTCATAATTCCACTTAATATATCATTGTTTGAAATCGACCCACAACTGGCGTTGGCAAAAGCAAAAGAAAATAGAAAAGAAACCACCTATTACCAGCGCCGGTTAATTAATGCCGACCGCGATTTGGCCCAGGCAAAAAGTAGCACCGGGTTAAGTGCTACATTAAGGGGGAGTTTTGGATTATCGAACAGTGCCGATAATTTCCTGGGTATATATGATCGGCCAGAGAAAGACCGTACATTGCGGGTTTCGGTTAGTGTACCAATATTAGACTGGGGCCGCTCGGCATCAACGGTAAAGTTGGCTGAATCGCAAAGGGAAATTACAATTTTTGATGTAAACAAAGATATTGAAGATTTCGACCGTGGAGTAATTGTGCAGGTGGAGCAGTTTAGTTTGTTGAAAGACCAGTTAAAAACAGCCAACGAAGCCGACAAAGTTGCCGGGAATGGGTACCTAATTGCCCTGAAAAAATTCCAAAACGGAGAATTGAGCATTACCGATTTAAATATTGCATTACAAGAACGCGAACGGGCCAAACGCGATTATATCCGCTCCATCCAAAACTATTGGATTGCCTTTTTCAGGTTGCGCAAACTTACACTTTATGATTTTGAATTGGGGCATAATATTACTTACAATAACCCGATGTTGGAATGATCGGAATTACTTTATTGAAATGTAAACGATTAAAAATTTACATAACAGTTTTTATATACTCAAACAAACAACCATTTATAATTTTGTTATTTTTGCACGCAATTTAAGTTCTTTAATTATCAAAATTTAGTCTCCGAGCTATTTTACCTCTTGTAGAAATACAATGGTATTTTAGCCGATGGGATAAACGGGAAACCGTTTGTCCTCCCGAAACCCGACTGTGTTGGGTGAACTTGGAAAGGAGTCGGACCACCGGGCAAACTCCTTCTGAGTATTGCCTCACAATCTGTCTTCTTTATACAATAATTGAAAAATAAAGGTGATGGATTTTTTATTTTTAGGCCTCGTATTTTTATTGGCAATTCTCTACTCTTCGGTTGGCCATGGCGGTGCAAGTGGTTATCTGGCACTAATGGCGCTCTTTAGTTTCGCTCCTGAATTTATGCGCCCCTCTGCATTGGTATTGAATATTTTTGTCTCGTCCATCGCACTTTTTTCTTACTATCGAAACGGCCATTTCAGGCTCAAATTATTAATCCCGTTTATTGTTACTTCTATTCCGGTAGCATTTCTCGGAGGTGCAATTACTACCGACCCAAAAACCTACAAGATCATCTTAAGTATCTTCCTTTTAATTGCCGTTTCCCGAATGGTTTTTAAACCTGAAAACAGTGCAAACGAAATTAAGCCAGTAAATAAATATGGTGCTTATATTATCGGAATATTCCTCGGATTTTTTAGCGGATTAATTGGAATTGGTGGCGGAATAATTCTTAGTCCCATTATTATTTTATTGAAATGGGGAACAGTAAAACAGACCGCAGCAGTTTCGGCAGCTTTTATTTTAGTGAATTCAATTTCCGGCCTTTTGGGACAGGTTTCGCAGGGAATCCAGTTGGCTCCCGAAATTGGATATATGTTATTTGCTGCTGTTTTAGGTGGAAGTATTGGAGCTTACATTGGAAGTTTTAAAGTAACCGAGAAAGTTTTACTATATACTCTTTCTGTTGTATTAACTTTTGCAAGTATTAAATTAATGTTTTTATAGAATGAGTTTTATTGCCGAAAATAAAGTCGCTGATTTTCCCAATTTCCTGCTCATTGCAGGCAACGGCAGAAATGTTGGAAAAACTTTTCTGTCGTGTAAAATCATTGAATATTTATCGAAAAAACAAGCGGTTACAGGAATAAAAATATCACCTTATTTCCATGCTGTTGAAAAGGACAAAATACACATTCAAACAAACGATTTTATAATTACCGAAGAAACCAAAATCACTCAAAAAGACAGTTCGCGGCTGTTGCAAGCCGGAGCACAAAAAGTATATTTTGTAATGGCTGCACAGGAAAATTTGAAAAAAGCATTTTCGCATTTGATTGATATTTTACCTCAAACTGCAGTAGTTTGCGAATCCGGCGGCTTACATGAATTTATTGCCCCGGGCATATTTTTGTTTGTTAAAAGAGTTGGAGATGAAATTGCAAAACCTCATTTGTTGAAATTTTCACCCACAATTGTTGAAAACGATGGTGTTAATTTCAACCTCGACATTTCTGATATTGAATTTATTAATAACCGTTTTATTTTACAGTAAACCATGAACAAATTCAAACAAATACAAGAACAAATTGCATTGTTAGAACCCAATTTCAAAACTGAAATAATTAGTTTGAACGAGGCTTTTAACCGTATTCTCCAGGAAGATGTTTTAGCCGACACGCACATGCCCCCATTCGATAAATCTGCAATGGACGGTTACGCCTGTCGCTTTATTGATATTGAAAATGAGCTGGAGTTTTTGGAAGTGGTACATGCCGGAATGGTACCTGTTAAAAAAATTGAAAAAAATCAATGTTCAAAAATAATGACCGGAGCGGCAGTTCCTGAAGGGGCAGACTGTGTTTTTAAGGTTGAAGAATCGAAAATAATTGATGGGAACAGGGTAAAATGCACCAATCCAAAAACAAATAAAAACATTTGCTACCTCGGCGAAGATTATAAAATAAATGATGTTTTAATTGAAAAAGGAACAATTATAAATGTTTCGCAAATGGCAGTGCTGGCAGGTGCAGGATACCATCGGACAACAGTTTCTGTATTGCCAAAAATTGCGTTAATAAATACGGGTTCCGAGTTGGTGGAGCCACACAAAAAACCACAACACGGTAAAATAAGAAATTCGAATGCCAGTCAGGTTATTTCGCAACTGAAAAAAATGAATATCGAAGTGACTCCCCTGGGAATTATCGGGGACGATTACGAAAAACTCACACAGGCTTTCACAAAAGCTTTTGAAGAAAACGATTGTGTAATTTTTACAGGAGGTGCTTCTGTGGGCGATTTCGATTGGGTGCCAAAGATTCTTGCCGATCAGGGATTTCAAATTTATTGGGACCGGACCGGAATAAAACCCGGTAATCCGATGACCTTTTCGCAAAAAGGGGATAAATATTGTATTGGGCTTTCGGGCAACCCTGTTTCGTCGATGGTGCAATTTGAACTCATTGCCAAGCCAGTACTTTACAAATTGATGGGTGCGAAATACACTCCTCTCCGAATAAAGGCAAGCCTCAATTTTGAATTCAATCGAAAAAAAGCAGACCGGCTGGCAATTATACCGGTTGTAATTAACAGCGAGGGTTTGGTTGAAAGCGTTCCATTTAATGGTTCGGCACACATTAATGCATTAGTTTTTGCCAATGCAGTTATGGAGGTTCCAAACGGACAAAACAAATTGAATAAAGGAGACACAGTTTATGTTCGACCGTTATAACCGGCATATTAATTATCTGAGGATTTCGGTAACCGACCGCTGCAATTTCCGCTGCGTTTATTGTATGCCGGAAGCAGGTGTGCCGCTAAAAAAGCACGAAGATATTTTATCGTTCGACGAAATTGTTGAGGTAGTACGGTTTGGGGCGAAACAGGGAATTACAAAAATTAGGATTACCGGTGGTGAACCACTGGTCCGAAAAGATTTGCCAAAACTCATTCTAATGATTTCCGAAATTGATGGAATTGTAGATATTGGAATGACAACCAACGGTGTTTTGCTACCCAATTATGCAAAGGAATTAAAAGCCGCCGGGTTAAATAGGGTCAACATTAGCCTGGATACTTTAAATCCTGAAAAATTCAGAAAAATTACCCGGTTAGGAAATTTAGATGATGTTTTACATGGAATTGATGCAGCTTTGGATGCGGGTTTGCAGCCTGTAAAAATAAATTTTGTTCGTATTCCCGGTGAAAATAAGGAGGATGAAATAGCAGTGAAGGCTTTTTGTGAAGAGAGAAATTTGATGCTGCGTTTTATCCGTCAGATGAATTTAAAAACGGGTGAATTCTATCCTGTAAAAGGAGGCTCGGGTGGAATTTGTTCCATTTGCAACCGCTTGCGCCTTACTGCCGACGGGCATCTTGTCCCGTGCCTACATTCCAAAGCCCATGTTAATATTCGCGAACTTGGCGTTGAAAAGGCTTACCGAAAGGCAATTGAATTAAAACCTGAAAAAGGATTGGGTACTGAATCGCATGAATTTTCAAATATTGGAGGATAAATAATGAGTGAATTGTCGCACATAAACAACGAGGGGAAAGCCAACATGGTAGATGTGGCCAACAAACCCGACCAAACCCGGATTGCAAAAGCTACCGGTTTTATAAAATTACAGCCTGGCACGCTAAAACTCATCAACGAAAACCTGATAAAAAAAGGTGATGTTCTTACCGTCGCTGAAATCGCGGGAATTCAGGCAGCCAAAGAAACCAGCCGATTAATTCCACTTTGTCATGGACTGTTAATTACCAAAATTGAGGTAAAAGGAGTAGTTGAAAAAAGCGGTGTCCGTGTAAATAGTTTGATAAAATGTTTGGGTAAAACCGGCGTGGAAATGGAAGCTTTAACTGCTGTAAATATTGCACTGCTAACCATTTACGATATGTGCAAAGCGGTTGACAAAACAATGGTGATGGAAGAAATTTATTTGGTGTCGAAAGAAAAAATTTAAACAATGCAAAAATTGGATATACTCTCCGTAAATATTTCGGAGAAAAAGGGAATTATTAAAACTCCCATTGAACAAATCACTATTAACGAAATGGGAATTGTTGGCGATGCCCACGCTGGAATGTGGCACAGGCAAATTAGTTTATTGGCACAGGAAAGTGTTGACAGAGCAGAGGAAAAAGCAAATGCAAAATTCCCTCCCGGCACTTTTGCCGAAAACCTTACAACCCGTGGAATTGAATTGGCAAAAACATCGATACTCGACCGGTTTATAAGTGGCGAAATAGAATTGGAGGTGACACAAATTGGTAAAAAATGCCATACCAATTGTGCAATCGGACAACAAATTGGCGATTGTATTATGCCGGCAGAAGGTATTTTTTGCCGAACAATAAAAGGGGGAATTGTAAAAGGAGGTTCTCAATTTCAATACATTCCCAGAATATTTAAAGTGAAAATTGTAGTATTGAGCGACCGTGCTTCAGCGGGGATTTATGAGGATAAAAGTGGTAAGTTAATCGACAAACTCACCAATGAATGGTTCACATCTAAAAACATGAAAACTGGAATCGACACTGT
>JAKIST010000047.1 GCA_021648495.1 Draconibacterium sp. | reverse complement strand
TATGTAATTTTCATCGCGATGATGTTTTTCACCTAAATAGGTGAAAAACATTTTAATCGGCAAAGCTTTGTAGGCATAAGTTTTACAGAGCTTTCCGATTTTTATACATTTTATTTTGCGGAGTTAAAGTATTAGTAAATATGCATTTGCTTAGATGGATACGTTTAATCCTTTATTTCGTATTTTCGAAACCAACTTCTCATTTTCATTTTCAATACTCCCCAAAGGGCTTCGTTAAAAATACCGCCACTCATTTTTGAAGTTCCTTCTACACGGTCGGTAAAAACAATTGGTACTTCAACAATATTAAACCCAAATTTGTAGGCTGTAAATTTCATTTCAACTTGAAATCCATAACCAACAAGTTTAATTTGTTCAAAATCGATTGTTTCCAAAACTCTTCTGCGGTAACATTTAAATCCGGCGGTTGTATCCATTATTTTCATTCCGGTAACAATTCGTACATACATCGATGCAAAATACGACATTAACACCCTTCCCAGTGGCCAGTTTACAACATTTATTCCCGATATATACCGAGATCCAATGGTAATATCAGCACCTTCATCCGCCGCTTTATAAAGATTTTCCAGGTCATCGGGATTGTGGGAAAAATCACAGTCCATTTCGAAAATATATTCGTAATCCCGTTCCAAAGCCCATTTAAATCCTGCAATGTAGGCAGTTCCTAAACCAAGTTTTCCTTTTCGTTCATGAATATGAAGTTGCTCAGGAAACTCTTTTTGCAATGTTTTTACAATTTCGGCGGTTCCGTCGGGCGAGTTGTCTTCTACAATTAAGAGGTGAAAGGGCGTTTTGAGCGAAAAAACTTTGCGGATCATTTTTTCAACGTTTTCCTTTTCGTTGTAAGTGGGTATTATTACTAGATTTTTCGACACTATTTTATGTATTTAATTGAACGGCGAATTTACAACTTTTATATATTACTCGAAAATGAAAATCAAAGAATGAAATGTTATTCTTTTCTTTTCAATTTATTACACAGAACAAACAGAACATAAAACACCGTATTCGAAATGAAAAAAACGACGGGTAACTTCGAACCGATCAAGAATATTTTATTTCGTTTAATTTAAGGCAGAAGTTTGTTGCCTTGTAAATTTTTCAAATCCCAAAAAATTGTGAACTTTAAAAATTCAATAAATAACAGAAATGTATATAAAATTTATTTTCAATACAATTGTGCTTGTTTTCCTTTCAATTGTTAGCGCAAATTGTCAAAAAACGAATGCAAAACCTAACTTTATTTTGATTGTTGCCGACGATCTCGGTTTTGCCGACCTCAGTTTAAACGGAAGTAAACAAATTGCCACCCCCAACATCGACCGGCTCGCCGAAGAGGGGGTAAATTTTAGTCAGGGTTATGTTTCGGCACCGGTTTGCAGCCCATCGCGGGCGGGGTTACTCACCGGAAGGTACGGCGTTAGTTTTGGCCACGATAATAATATAGGTGGAAACCAGCCCGGTTTCGATCCGCAGTTTTTAGGGCTTCCACTTACGGAAACTACAATAGCAACCCGGCTACATAAATTAGGATATGTAACTGGGATAATTGGTAAATGGCACCTTGGTTACGAACCACAATTCCACCCTTTAAAAAGAGGGTTCGACGAATTTTGGGGTTACACCGGCGGCGGTCACGACTACTTTGTTGCCCTGCCAGATGGAAAAGGCTACAAAGCACCCATTGAATGTAATTACAAAACACCGCAAGCAATTACCTATATTACCGATGATAAAGGTGACGAATGTGTCGATTTTATCACGCGCCACAAAAAAGAGCCGTTTTTTTTGTTTGCCTCTTTTAATGCCCCGCACGCACCAATGCAAGCCACCGAAGCAGATTTGGAACTTTTCAAAAATATAAAAAATGAAAAACGGCGGAAGTATTGTGCCATGGTCCACCGCCTCGATATTAATGTGGGCCGAATTCTAAAAACAGTTGAAAAAGAAGGCCTTTCCAAAAATACTTTGATTGTTTTTATCAGCGACAACGGTGGACCGGTAGATTCAAACGCTTCGATAAATGCACCTTTTAACGGGCAAAAAGGAATTTTGTTGGAAGGCGGAATTCATGTGCCGTTTATTATGAAATGGATGGGCAAACTACCGGCAGGAAAAACTTATACCAACCCGGTAATCTCGCTCGATTTTGCAGCTACTTTTTACGAACTTGCTGGCGGAAAAATAACGGATGATGTAAAATTAGATGGGGTAAATTTAATCCCCTTTATTTTGGGTGACAACGCTGATAAACCTCACGAAGCATTTAACTGGAAGTTTACCATCAGCGCGGCAATCCGCGAGGGCGACTGGAAATTAATCCGCCTGCCCGACCGTTTTCCGATGCTTTACAATCTGGCCAACGATATTTCGGAACAAAATGATCTTGCTTTTGAAAATTTGGATCGTACCAAAGCAATGCTAAAAACCCTGGGCAACTGGGATGTACATTTACCACATCCGGTATTTTTGGAAGGTTACGTTTGGAAAGCCCGGCAGCTCGATTTGTACGACCGGAAATATCCGCTGGTGCAACCGGAATAAACTTTTACCGAGGGCTTCGCTTAAAACGAAACCCGCGGTAAACTTATTTGGAATGAGTCATGCTATGAGTTTGTGTAGGTTTGACTAAATTAAATATCACACACTTTTATTTCGTCAATGGTTGAAACTCTATTAAATCGACAACTTTATATTGCGATTTTTCTTTCTCTAAAATTCCGTTAATCAACACCGTTCTGTTATTTTTAAAAGCATCCGCTGCCGATTTAATTTGCTCTGAATTTAATTGGATAGAAATTCGTGATTTTACTTTTTTTACTTCCCCTTCAACAATAATCAAATTTCTGTCGCTGTCAACATCTTTTGATTTTAACTGTACAATTTTCCCATAAATATTATTCTCCGAAATTTCTTTCATTTTTTCGCGAACAGTTTTTGAGAAAGTGCTTAAATTGTTGACTTTTCCCCTACTCAACTCTTTTGCAATTGTAGTTTTGTTTATCGTTATTCCTTTTAATGAAATTTCTATATCGGAATATTCAATTCCAGTATATAGTTCCTTCAATTTATTTGAAACATTGACACTCACATAATCCCGGTTGTTTATCAGGAATTCATCATCTGGCTCAAAATTATCCAACCCTAAAATATCTTCGTTTATAAAACTGGTTATATTTATTAGATTATTATTTATGTCCTGACCTGTTATTGCATGCTCAAATAACGTTTTCTCCTTTATTTCTTCTTTATTTGGCAATTGAATTTTCGTAATCAAACTTCCCACATCATTTTTTAAAAAATTACAATAATTCAGATATCTTTCGGCTTCGTCATAATTATCAAAAAAATATGCTTTTCTAATAACTGAAAAGTTGGCTGTTTCCTGTAATAGTTCCTTCGATCTATGAATAAGGGTATCAAAAAAGGGAATAGTTGGTTTGCCATTTTTTATATTTTTATTATCAATGTGCAATGATAATATTTGTCTTCCTTCGACAACCATTGACACCAATTCGTCTATATCTTCATAATATAATTGAGAAAGAATGTTTAGATTTTTTATGATTGTAGTTTCAAAATCGTGAGAATCAAATCGATTATAAACATAAAGCTTATAGGAATCATTAAAGTTTAGATCAGCAGGTGGGATATATACGTCAAATTTAGCCGTACTTTCCTGTTTGTGCCAATTTCGATTCAATAGCAGGTCGGTAATATTCTGATAGATAAGCTGTTTTGTCATTGCATTATATTTTCAATGAGTTGATTTAACGTTTCTATGTTAAAAAGGTTTTCCTTGCTAATCGATATCCTTTTTTTTCTTGAATTGGTTGTCGAAACCTCGCTATGGCCTGGAATAAACCAATAAGCACATTTTTTAGTAATTAGTTCTTGCTCCGAGATATTTACCCATTCATCCTTTTCACTTGGTAAGATAAACAAAATTAAAATCAATGGATAAAGGCTATTTTTTCTTTCAATCAAATCATTGAATGCTTTTGAGTCTAAATCATAAATTATTTCATCCTTATTTTATGTAATAGAATTAGTGGTTGTTGCTTTGAGTTGAAATTTTAATTCCCGCCCGGTTTGCGCATATCTTTTACGTCCGTTTTCAGTTCTGTAGCCAATTTCAATAACATCAAGATCTGTTCCGTAATCTGGATAAGAAGAACTCGTTTTGTATCCGTTTGACGCTGCAATTAGTTCAATATACCGTAACGATAGAGCTTCTTTAATATGTTCTGCGGTCATCATTTTTAATGAGGGATTTTTAACAAATGTACCAATTTTTATTTTTTTACCAATAAATTACATCGTAACTCAAATAACTTTAAAGACACATGAAAATACGAAATACTTCAAATTATTCCTTTTTTTATCGAACTAATATTTTCCTGATGTCAGGAAAACGTTAAAAAGGGTTAAGAAGATGTAGTTTCTGTTTTTTCAAGCTCCAAATTAATAAATTTCATAGCAATCTCTTCGCCCTCCTCAATGGCTTTCTCAACCACAGTTTTGGCCAGCTCCAACAATTGACCATTCTGCTTTTTAACCGGAAACTTACTTCAATTAAAGAAGAAATCTGTTGTTGGGTTTCTTTTTCGATGATAGGAACTACGACATTTTCGATTTCACCAACATGCAAGTACAAAATAATTAACCCTCCGGCATCTCTTTCAACTTGCATTTGTACAAGTTGAAAGTTTAATACAAACGTAAAATATTAGCGTAAAAATTGTTCTTTGTTTTTTACTGAAAAGTGCAAAACTGCTCCCGAAGTAACCAGGTTCATATTTTCTTTAACCATAATTGCCGTTCTAACGCTTCCATTTTTCGAAAACAAAATGGTTTCTTTTTTGGGTTTTAATGCTGAAATCTTTTCTGCATTCTCCGCACAAAAAAAATAAGACAAACATTTTGAGGTTTTGAAATTCCAAATTTATTGTAATCGGAGACACAAAAATTGGGTGTCAACCGGCAATCAATCAATCAATAATTAAATTCCGGATACCTGAAAAATTGGAATCTGCTTAACATTAATTTGTTTTTTCCTCAAATCACAACAATTTCTTCTTTGTAATATTTACAATTTGAATATCTTTGCGTACTGATTTCCTAAACCAACAAAAATTAATGTTCAACATGAAACAAATTTTACTGCTACTTCTATTTGTTATTTCAATTCTTTCGGTGAATGCCAATTCTTTCAAAAAATCAAAAAAGGACACACTAACAAATACCTTCAATAAAGACTTTGTTTACAACGTAAAGAAAGCTCAGTCAACGATAAAAATTGATGGAATTATAGAAGAACCCGATTGGATGAATGCACAAAAAGCGGATAAGTTTTATAAGGTATTGCCGATTGACACGGGTTTTGCCAGTCAACCATCATTGATTTTAATGACTTACGATGACAAAGCACTTTACCTGGCGCAAATTTTTTACGATACTATTCCTGGTAAACGTATTATGGAGTCGTACCGTCGCGATTTTACTTTTGGCAGCAACGATAATTTGTTAGTGTTTTTCGATACTTTCCTCGACCAAACCAACGGTTTTTCGTTTGGTGTTTCAGCATCGGGAGCGAAGTGGGACGGTACAATGAGCGACGGCCACAGCATTTCGTTAGACTGGGATTGCAAATGGGAGTCGAAAACAAGAAATTACGATGATAAATGGGTAAGCGAAATGCGAATACCATTTAAATCGGTTCGGTATCCAAAGGGCAGTCAGGTTTGGAATGTTAATTTTAGCCGGCTCGATTTAAAGTCCAACGAAAAATCGGCTTGGGCTCCGGTACCTCGCCAGTTTCCAACTGCATCTTTAGCATACACCGGAGTAATGAAATTTGACGATCCCCTGCCTAAACCGAAAACTCAATTTTCTTTGATTCCCTATATCTTTGGCAGTATATTAAAAGATTACGAAGCCGGAACGGATGCTGAATACCGTAAAGATTTTGGCTTCGATGCAAAAATCGGAATCTCATCGTCGATGAATTTAGATTTAACTTACAACCCTGATTTTGCTCAGGTTGAAGTAGATCAGCAGGTTGCCAATTTCGATCGGTTTGAACTTTTTTTCCCAGAAAAGCGACAGTTCTTTTTGGAAAACAGCGATCTCTTTGCAAACTATGGAAATCCAAATTTAACACCATTTTTCTCGCGGCGTATTGGTTTAGATGCCCCGGTTTTGGCAGGTGCACGTTTAAGCGGAAAAATTGGGAACAACTTGCGAATAGGATTTATGAATATGACAACGCAAAAAACCGACTATCACATGGCACGTAATTTTACAGTAGCTTCTATTCAAAAAAAGGTTTTTGCACGTTCCAATATTGGTTTTATTTTAGTGAACAAGGAATACTTTAACCAGCCTGCCGATACAACAATGTTCAACCGAGTGGTTGGCATTGATTATAATCTGGCAAGCAAAAATAATTTTTGGACCGGTAAATTCTTTTATCATCGTTCGTTTCAACCCGAAACTTTGGACAAGCAATTTTCGCAAGGAGCCATGTTATTGTACAGTACAAAACATATTAAAGCAGGTTTTTCTCAAACATCGGTTGGTGAAAATTATAGTGCAGAGGTTGGATTTGTTCAACGCACCGGATATAATTATCTGGCTCCGGAGATATCCTACCTTTTTGTTCCAAACAAACAGGTTGTGAGCCATGGCCTTACCATAAAACTAAATACTTTCTTCAACCCCGAATATCGTAAAATTGAGCATGAAAATAAATTTGACTACCAAATTAATTTTAAAGATCGTTCGTTGTTACGATTTGGGCACGTTGATTTTTTTGTTGAATTACAAAAAGATTTTGATCCAACACAAGTTGGCGATCATTATTTAAAAGCTGGAACAAAACACGATTTTGCCGGTAATTATATAGGTTTTGCTTCAACAAAAAAAACATTGTTTAGTTGGTCGGCCGAAAGTGCGAGAGGAACCTTTTATGGAGGTATGATACATTATATAAAGGGTGAAATTGGATACCGTTTTCAGCCGTATGTAAATGTAACTTTAAATTTCGATTACACCGATATAAATTTACCGGAACCTTTTGCACATTCGCAAAATTGGATAATTGGACCCAAAGTGGATGTAACCTTTACCGACAAAATATTTTGGTCAACTTTTGTGCAGTATAACGAGCAAAGAGATAACATGAACATTAACACCCGATTACAATGGCGCTACCAACCAGTATCGGATATTTATTTGGTTTACACCGACAATTATATTCCCGGAACTTGGAATTCGCGCAACCGTGCATTGGTGCTAAAAATGTCGTACTGGTTTAATTGAGATGCTTCAACTTTTATTTTCTACTTAGCTCTAATTGAACTCCTAACCAACGAGTTTTATTAAGTGGATAAATTTTTTCTGATTCAAAAATTCAATTAACTTTGGTTTTCTTTTTATAGGAAAAACAATTATTTAGATATTTAAATATATAAACATAAAAATTGATATAAGATGAAAGTAACTGTAGTTGGAGCCGGAAATGTTGGTGCAACATGTGCACAGATGATTGCCGCAAAAAACATTGTTCAGGAAGTTGTCCTACTCGATATTAAAGAAGGTATCTCCGAAGGGAAAGCACTCGATTTATGGGAAGCATCGCCCATTAATTTTTACGATACACATTTAGTTGGGGTTACAAACGATTATTCAATGACCTCTGATTCAGAAGTTGTTGTAATAACTTCGGGTGTTCCACGCAAACCTGGAATGAGCCGCGACGATTTGATTTCGATAAATGCAGGCATCGTAAAAAATGTTACCGCGAATGTGGTAAAACACTCTCCAAAAGCAAAAATAATTATTGTCTCTAACCCTTTGGACGTGATGACTTACGTAGCTTACAAAACGGCAAAAAAACCGAGAAATGAAGTAATGGGAATGGCCGGGATTTTGGACACTGCCCGTTACCGTGCTTTTATTGCTGAAGCATTAGATGTTTCGCCACGCGATATTCAGGCTTTATTAATGGGCGGCCACGGCGATACCATGGTCCCGCTGCCACGTTACACCACCGTAGCTGGTATTCCTGTTACCGAATTAATTGATGAAGAAACATTGAACGCAATTGTTAACCGCACGAAAAAAGGTGGTGGCGAATTGGTTAATTTGATGGGGACTTCGGCTTGGTACGCACCGGGTTCGGCAGCAGCCCAAATGGTGGAAGCCATTGTAATGGACCAAAAACGTATTTTTCCATGTTGTGTAAGATTGGAAGGTGAATACAATTTGAACGAAATGTTTGTAGGCGCCCCGGTAAAACTGGGCAAAAATGGTGTTGAACAAATAATTGAAGTTGCCCTGAACGACGATGAAAAACAACTATTGATCGATTCATCAAAGGCAGTAAAAAGTGTGATGGATATTTTTGATGGAATGAATATTTTGTAGCATACAAATAAAAAATAACTCAAACGGCTGATCCTTCGGGACCAGCCGTTTTTTTTACCTATTTTTGCCCCATGAAGATTAAAATCCCGCTACATTTAATAGAACTGGAAGAGGACAACTTTCACTTGATTGTTACTACTACGTTTTCGGATGGCACAAATGGAAATTGGGTGATCGACACCGGAGCCTCAAAAACAGTGTTTGATAAAACGTTGGTGGGGAAATATGCAATCCTGGAAGATGAACCGGATGAGGTCCACACAATAGGAATTGGAGAATCGTTGCTGGAAACATCGATGGCGTTATTAAATACGGTACAACTGGAGAAGTTGAAAATAGGGGATATGAAAGTGGCATTGCTCGATTTGTCGCATATAAACGAATTGTATTCAAAAGCTGGGAATTTGAAAATATGCGGCTTAATTGGCGGCGATTTTCTGATGAAATACCGGGCCATGATTGATTATAATAAACGGTTGTTAATTTTGAACAGTTAATTTTTTTGTTTTTGTTTTTGTTGCTTTGAGGTGAATTGATTTATCCTTCACTTTCAAAAATTGCATCTCATTTTTGCAAACCTGAAATGTTTCGGTATATTTGCCACGCTTAAAATTAAAATGGTGAAATTCAAAAAGAAAATATCAAAAAAACTGTTGTTGCGCCTGGCACTTTTTGTTGCTGTTATTGGTGTGGCATCGATGTTCGATGTTTATTTTGAAAACAACCCCGAGAAGTTGGTAGATATACAAGATGATTCAGCTGATAATAATGGTGATCAGGGGAAAATTTATTTTGTTGGCCAGTCTAATTCTGTTGATTTTAAAACTTTCGATCAAAAAAATTTTGGCAGGAAATTGCAGGTAAAATCGCACGATAAATTTATTCAAAAAAATTATCAACAACGAAATTACCAAATTTTAAAAGCCGAAGTGCAAAAACAAACCACTCCACTTATTCTTTCCTATCATTATTTGGTTTTCAAAAATTACTTTTTCACCGATCCTGATGATGATCCGCTGATTTCGTAAGTTCCCCATTACTTTTTTTTAAAGTTCGGGAATGGGATTTTTTCGCAAATATCCCTTTTGGGGCCAATCCCAAAAATTACATCATTTTGAATATCTATTCAGAAAAATTTTCTAAAAAAACATAAAATTTTAAACATTTAAAACTTAATTAAAATGCAAAACAAAGGTGCAATTTTATCATTTGCGATTCTTTTGGCTGCAATTTGTTTCTACCAGCTAACATTTACATGGAAAGCAAAACAAGTTGAAAAAGATGCTGTTGAATACGCGCAAGGTAATCCTGACAAGGAGTATTTCTACCTTGATTCGATTTCGGGAGAAGTAGTTTATAACTTTTTGGGATTGAAAAAATTTACATTCAAAGATGTAAAAGCATTGGAAATGAACCTGGGCCTTGACCTTAAAGGTGGTATGAACGTGACCTTGGAAGTTTCGGTAGTCGATATTATTAGGGCGATGTCGAATTACAGTACCGACTCAACATTTAATGCGGCCCTGGCACGTGCAAAACAATTACAGAAAAATAGCCAGTCAGATTTTGTGACTTTGTTTGGTCAGGCTTTCGAAGAGATTGATCCAAATGCAAAACTGGCTTCAGTTTTTAATACTTTAGAATTGCGCGACCGTATTAATTTTAATACTACAAATGCCGAGGTTCTTAAAGTTATCGAGACAGAGACTGATGCGGCAATCGATAATTCGTTCAATATTATCCGTACCCGTATCGACCGCTTTGGCGTTGCGCAGCCCAACATTCAGAAATTGCAAACCAAAGGACGTATATTGGTTGAGTTACCTGGTGTTAAAGATCAAAACAGGGTAAGGGATTTGTTGCAAGGTACCGCCAAGTTGGAGTTCTGGGAAACATACGAAAACCAGGAAGTTTACCAGTACTTATTATTGGCAAACCAGAAAATTAAAGAGATGCAAACTCTTGCAGAAGAAGACTCAAAAGCAGCTGCACCAGAAGCGGCTGAAACAAAGGCAAAAGAA
This sequence comes from Draconibacterium sp., assembly GCA_021648495.1. Classification (GTDB taxonomy): domain Bacteria; phylum Bacteroidota; class Bacteroidia; order Bacteroidales; family Prolixibacteraceae; genus Draconibacterium. Next base: position 6,300 of record JAKIST010000047.1, on the reverse strand, counting down.
ACTGAAGCTGTAGATACAACAGGTACAGAAAGTTCATTGCTTTCGGAATTAGAAGCTGGTACAGAAACCGATTCTACTAAATCATTAGATAATTTAGCAGATTTTAAAAAGGAATATCCTTTGTTTGCCCTATTGAACCCGAGTACCGACCAGTCAGGTAAATTATTCCCCGGACCAGTTGTTGGTATGGCGCATTTCAAAGATACTTCGGCAATCAATACTTATTTAAATCTCGAGCAAGTTAAAAGTATTTTCCCCAGAAATATGTCTTTCCGTTGGACAGCTAAAGCAACTGACGCAACTGGAAATTATTATCGGTTAATTGCACTAAAAATTACAACCCGCGATGGGCGCGCGCCGCTTGATGGCGATGTAATTACCGATGCCCGCCAGGATTTCGACCAGTTTGGCTCAAGCCCCGAAGTTACAAGGTATATGAACAGCGAGGGTGATAAAATTTGGTCGCGAATGACAAAAGAGAACATTGGTAAATCGATTGCCATTGTTTTGGATGGATATGTTCGTTCTTTCCCAACTGTTCAAGGTGAAATTACCGGTGGCCGTTCAAGTATTACCGGATTGGAAAGTATTGAAGAAGCAAAAGACCTTGCAAACATTTTGAAATCGGGAAAAATGCCGGCTCCGGCGCATATTATTCAGGAAGCAATTGTTGGGCCATCATTAGGCAAGGAAGCGATAAACCGTGGTTTCTTTTCATTCCTGATTGCCTTTATTTTAGTATTGGTTTACATGTTGGTTTTCTATAGTAAAGATGCAGGGTTGGTAGCTAATATTGCATTGATTGCAAACATGTTCTTTATTATTGGGATTTTGGCCTCGTTGGGTGCCGTGTTAACATTGCCCGGTATTGCTGGTATTGTACTTACAATTGGTATGTCGGTTGATGCAAACGTACTTATTTACGAAAGGGTGCAAGAAGAACGCATGGCTGGGAAAGGCATTCGACTTGCGATTATCGATGGTTATAACAATGCATATTCAGCAATTATCGATGGACAGGTGACAACTTTGTTAACAGGTATTGTGCTTTATATATTTGGCTCAGGTCCAATTAAAGGTTTTGCTACCACTTTGATTATTGGTATTCTTACTTCTATGTTTTCTGCAATCTTCCTTACCCGTATAATTTTTGAATGGAGATTGAAAAAAACTGAAAAGATCTTATTTACATCTTCTAGAACAGAAAATTGGTTGCGAAATACAAAAATTAAATTCCTTGAAAAAAGGAAAATATTTTATATTATTTCCGGAACTTTTATTGTGCTTTCAATCGGTTCATTCTTTGTTCGCGGATTAAACTATGGTATCGATTTTAAAGGAGGACGTACTTATGTAGTTCGTTTCGACGAGGAAGTTAAAGTAGGTGATGTTCAGAATGCACTGGCTATTGTTTTTGGTGAAGCACCTGAAGTAAAAACGTACGGCGAAAGCAACCAGGTAAAAATTACTACCGAATATAAGATTGAGGATACAAGCCAAAACATTGATAATGAAACAGAAAGCTTGTTGATGAAAGGTTTGCAGGATGCAAATTTTATTGACAAAAGTGTTACTTTACAACAATTTACCGACGACTATCAAATGAGCTCGCAAAAAGTAGGGCCAACTATTTCCGATGACATCCGGAAAGATTCAGCTATTGCCATTTTCTTTTCATTAATCATTATTTTCCTTTATATTTTAGTCCGTTTCCGAAACTGGCAATATGGTTTAGGGGCTGTTGCTGCATTGGCACATGACTCGTTAATTGTAGTGGGTATTTTCTCATTATTGTATGGGTTCTTGCCTTTCTCGCTGGAAATCGACCAGGCATTTATTGCAGCAATCCTTACCGTGGTGGGATATTCCATAAACGATACTGTGGTTGTGTTCGACCGTATCAGGGAATATCTGCACTTGTATCCGAAACGTGATGTAATCGAAAACACGGATAATGCATTAAACAGTACATTGCGCCGTACATTTAGTACCTCACTTTCTACATTTATTGTATTACTTGCTATCTTTTTATTTGGAGGAACAACCATTCGAGGCTTTACGTTTGCATTATTGATTGGAGTTGTTGTAGGTACGTACTCTTCACTTTTCATTGCTACACCAATTGCATTTGATACACAAAAACGAATCGCTAAAGTTATTGTCAAACGAAAAAAGTAGGAAAAATTTAAAAAGCCGGAACCAGGAAGTTAGAAGTGCGATTTTTTTAACTTCCAGCTTCTGGTTTCCATCTTTTTGTATATTTGTGTGTTAAAACAATACGAATGGTGAATTACATATTATTTATTAGTGGTGGGGAAATTGTTTTGGTTATGTTACTGGCCCTTCTGTTTTTTGGGGCAGAAGCAATTCCCGATATTGCCAAAACTTTGGGGAAAGGTATGCGGGAATTTAAAAAGGCTACCAACGAAATTAAGCGCGAAATAAACGAGCATACATCTGATATTAAAAAAGATATCGATGAAGTATCTTCTACGGTTACCAAAGAAACCACGGATATTAAAAAGGAGATCACTGATCATTTTGAAGACTAAGGCCAACTCAAAAAGTAGATTTACGCAATGATAGCTCTATATATATTGGTATTGTTGGTTTGTTTTGTTTTACTCGCTCGTATTGTTGATTTGTTTTTTATCTCCTCGCTCGATAAAATTTCAAAAGATTTGCGGCTTTCAAGCGATGCGGCGGGTGCCACATTAATGGCAGTGGGTTCAAGTGCTCCAGAACTTTTCGTTGCGCTTTTTGCTGTTTTAAAACCAGGAGAACATCAGGTTATCGGAATTGGAAGTATTGTAGGCAGTGCCATTTTTAATTTATTGGTTATTGTTGGAGCGGTGGCTTTGGTGAAAAAAACAAAGCTTACCTGGCAGCCGATTATTCGCGATTTATTGTTTTACGTACTCGCAGTAGGTTTGTTGCTTATGTTTATTTGGGATGGAAGGTTAACAATTGGCGAATCTTCAATTCTGCTGGCAGTTTATGTTTTATATGTTGTTGCTGTTGTTTACTGGCGAAGAATTTTACCCTATCCCGAAGTTGGATTTATTCAGAAAATTGAGAATCAACAGGGCAAAAAGAATAACTTAACAAAGCCTTTAGATCAAGCTTTGAGGTTTATCTTCCCATCTTCAGAGAAATATTATTTAAGCTTTTTCTTTTCAATATTTATTATTGCTGCCCTAAGTTATTTATTGGTTGAGGTGGCAATCTTATTGGCACACGGTTTACAGATTCCCGAGTCGATAATCGCATTAACTGTTTTAGCGATTGGAACCTCTGTCCCCGACTTGTTCTCATCGCTAATTGTTGCAAAACAAGGTCGGGGTGACATGGCAGTCAGTAATGCAATTGGTTCAAATATTTTCGATATTTTGGTGGGGCTTGGGCTGCCATTTTTAATTGTAATGCTAATTTCCGGAGGTTCTATTGGAACGGGAGGGGATTTAACCAGCTCTTCATTAATTTTATTTGCTTCGGTAATTTTTTTATTTCTATTCCTTATAATAAGCAAATGGAAAGTTGGAAAAATTACAGGAATAATTTTACTGACACTTTATCTGTTTTATTTGGCCCGTGAAATAATAATACTTTGATTTTAATATTTTAAAATTCAACTTTTGATAAAAGCACAAAACATAAAAAAATCGTTTGGCAACCTCGAAGTATTAAAAGGTATTAATATTGAAATACCCAAGGGGAAAATCTATTCTATTGTTGGTGCAAGTGGTGCAGGAAAAACAACACTGTTGCAAATTCTGGGCACTTTAAGTAAACCCGACAGTGGAGACGTCTTTTTTAACGATAAAAATATTTCTACTTTTTCTGAAAAAGAGATGGCAACATTTCGAAATCAGGAAATTGGCTTTGTATTTCAATTTCACCATTTGTTGCCCGAATTTTCGGCAATCGAAAATGTATGTATCCCCGCATTTATTGCAAAAATATCGAAAGCAAAAGCAGAAAAAAGAGCATTGGAATTATTGGAATATCTGGGGTTGACCGACCGAATTGAACACAAACCTTCAGAACTTTCGGGTGGCGAAAAGCAACGGGTGGCTGTGGCACGCGCATTAATTAATTACCCTTCTGTTGTTTTGGCCGATGAACCTTCGGGAAATTTGGATTCTGCCAATCGTGATGAATTGCACGAACTCCTTTTTAAGTTACGCGACGATTTTGGGCAAACCTTTATTATTGTAACACACGATGATAAATTCGCCGACCGTTCAGATAAAATTATCCACATAAAAGATGGGGTTATTTTCTAAAACAATGCGTGATTGCATGAATAAAAGAAAGTGATTATGAATCTGATTGATTTAAAAGATTTTTTGGATGAAAAGGTTATTCAATTCAATCAGCCTGCTTTTATTCAAACAGACCCCATTCAAGTACCCCGAAAATTTACCTTAAAAGAAGATATCGAAATTGCCGGCTTTTTAACCGCAACAATTGCATGGGGCAACCGCACTGCAATAATCAAAAATGCAGAAAGATTAATGTCTCTGATGAATTATCAACCGTACGATTTTATTATAAATTCATCAAATACCGAAACTGATCAACTGCAACATTTCGTTCATCGTACTTTTAATGGCGAGGATTGTATATATTTTGTAAAAGCACTGAAAAATATTTACACAAATCATGGCGGTTTACAAGCCGCGTTCGAAAAAGGTTATCGGAATGAAGGTTCCATAAAATCTGCACTCGCGTATTTTTATGAAATCTTTTTTGAACTCTCCGGTGAACGCACCCGCAAACACATTTCCAATATACAAAAAGGGGCGGCAGGCAAACGGTTAAACATGTTTTTACGTTGGATGGTACGAAACGATAAAAACGAAGTAGATTTTGGGATTTGGAATGGATTACCCATTCCGGAATTAATGCTACCTCTCGATGTTCATACAGGAAACGTGGGCAGAAAATTGGGGATATTACATCGTAAATCAAACGATTGGAAAGCAGTTGAGGAAATAACAGGCACTCTTCGTAAATTCGATTCTACGGACCCGATAAAGTACGACTTTGCACTTTTTGGGTTGGGTGCATTCGAAAAATTTTAATAATCTTTGCCGCCCTACAACTTTGCGAGAGGATTTTTAATATGGCAAAAAACAACTATTTTCAATTCAAACAGTTTAAAATTATCCAGGTAAAATCGGCGATGAAAGTGGGTACCGACGGAGCTTTGCTTGGTGCTTGGGTAAATATCTCCGGGGCAAAAACTGTTTTAGATGTGGGTACTGGAACAGGTTTAATTTCGCTTATGATTGCCCAACGAACCTCCGCAGAAATATTGGGAATTGAAATTGAAAAAAACGCAGCTGAAGAAGCCAGCCAAAACGTACAACAATCTCCTTGGAAGAACCGGGTTTCCATCGAAAATATTTCATTTCAGGATTTTGTTGACAAAATAACCGGGAATTTCGAGTTGATTGTTTCCAATCCCCCTTTTTTCTCAAATAGCGTTAAAAACGATTTGGCGAATTTGGCGATTGCGCGCCACAACGATTTATTGCCCTTCTCCGATTTAATAAAAGGAGCAGAAAGTTTATTAAGTGAAAGTGGTAGGTTGGCAGTTATTCTGCCAGTTATTCAAGCCAAAGAGTTTATTGAATTGGCAAAATTTGAGGGATTGAATTTGGCGAGATTGACCAAAGTAAGGCCGAGTGCAAAAAAAGGACCCAATCGGTTTCTAATGGAATTCACAAAAATAAAAACAATGGTAAAACAGGACTTCCTCATTATTTACAATGAAATGGGTTCCGATTATACCGATTCGTACAAACAATTAACCCGCGATTTTTATCTTAAATTTTAGCTTAGGGATTGTAATGAAATAACCATTTTAACTCGTTCTTTTGCACGCTAACTTCGTTAAAAAGTATCGATGTAGTTATGGCTATAGCTACGTTTTTTGTCTTGTATCGCACAAAATAACTTCGTCAATTCCAGTCATGTTATTTCTTCACAAACCCTTAGTTAACAATAAATTAAATGACCCTGAGCAAATAAAATACCTACAAAAATATTTTGAAACAAAAATACTTGATAGGATTAAAACAGAATTATCCTGGATTAGCCATTATTCAGAATTAATTACAGAATTACCTGAAACAGGCCATTCAATAAAAAAAGTAGAGAAAGAGCTAACCTGATTAATTCATAAGTTTTCGTTATGAAAAGGCAAAATGCAAAGAGTAAAGGTGAGCGCAAATTTGCGACTCGCAGGAATAGCCTTAGCTATTTCGAGAATCGGGAATTGAGCATCGCCTT
>JAKIST010000046.1 GCA_021648495.1 Draconibacterium sp. | reverse complement strand
TGCGTTAATTATTGAATGCCTGAATGGTTATAGACTGAAAGAGCGTATCCCTGATAATATCGGAGAATATACGCTGTCATTAGGTATTCCTGAAGTGATCAAAGAAGGAACGGATATTACTGTTGTAACCTATGGTTCAATGTGTAGGGTGGTGTTAGATGCTGCTCGTGACTTAGAAGAAGCCGGTATTTCATTGGCGGTAATTGATGTGCAAACATTATTGCCTTTTGATGTAAATCACATGATTTTAGGTTCAATTAAAAAAACCAATAAAGTTATTTTTGTTGACGAAGATGTTCCCGGTGGTGCAACTGCGTACATGATGCAAAAAGTAATGGAAGAGCAAAAAGCCTTTAATTATTTAGATACTGCGCCGCGCACACTTTCTGCCATGGAACACCGCCCTGCTTACGGAATTGATGGCGAATATTTCTCGAAACCAAACGTTGAAATCCTTTTCAGGAATATTTACGAAATGATGCGGGAAGTTGATGAACAAGAATTTCCGGCATTGTAATTAAAAACCACAGTTTAACCCGGGTGCGGCGGATTCCGATCCGCCGATGTTTTTAATGCGAATCGACTGACTGGTAATAGCAAGGGATTTAGCATCACCCGAAAATCTAAAACGATTAATTTTAGATGTAAACATTCCGGGCTTTCAGCCCTTTGGCTTTCTTCAATATTTTGTTTTCACAGGGTGTTACCCTGTGCTATTACAGGTCGTCCCGTTGGGACTTATTCATAAATACGTTGCAGGCAAATTTTTTTCAAAGGGGCAAAGCCCCGAAATGTAAAAGCACAGGGCGACAGTCCTGTGTAAATGAACGAAACATTCACAAAAGTCCTGAAAGGACGATACATTCAAAATCCAATGAAAATTATTACCGTAAAAGAAAATGCTGCAGTAAACGATTTTGGATCGCTAAGTGCTTTCAACTAACGCAACCACAGTCCAACCCGGGTGCGGCGATTTTCGAATCGCCGGTGTTTTTAAAACGCGAATCGGAATTCGCGCCACCCGATTAATAAAAACCTTATTAAAATTGAATTTTTCTCAAAAAGATGAAGTATATTTATTTGAATATTGTGTTTAATACCAAATTAACTTCATAATGTCGTATTGAATCAATTCTTTTGCACAATAAAGTTAAATTGATATAGCGAATTTGAACCGTATAGCACATTCAATCACAATTTAAAACGAATGCCATGGCTGAAAAAAAAGATGATTTTTATGAGAAAGCAAAAAGGTTGGCAGAAAAGGCCGAAAACCTGATTGAAAACCAAGTCGAAAAACTGAAAAAAAGTGGAGTAATTGATGATGTCGAAGGATATATCAACAAAACCGGAAATTTTGTAGAAGGGAAAATAGATCAATTTAAAAAGAGCGATATCCCCGATAAAGTGGATAATTTTGTGGAAAAAACAGAGAAAAAAGCTAAAAAGGTAATTAAAAAAGCACAAGTTATTGGAGATAAAATTTCTGAAAAGGTGGAAGATATGATGGATAATATTAAATCCCGATCTAAGCAAAAAGAAAACCAACCTTCGGGTGATGAAACAAACAAACCGAAAAAAATTTGAAGATAATTCCAATAGTGCAATTTGGAGATCGCCACACAAGGGAAAAAGGATTCCATCTGAAAGAAAAAGATGGAATCCGTTTGCACTTTAAAAATAGGCGATTCCATAAAAATCACAAAAAAACCTCAGAAAAATAAAGGCATCACAATCTATTTGTAAATTCAAAAAAAGTAGTAATTTGTTCTCTTAATAATAGACTTTATTATGATTAAAATAGTATATGGGCGGGATTTAAGATTTTTTCGATTACCAAGACATTTTTCTTTTGAGTAGCCGTAGCTACGGAAAATAAAAATAACGAAGGGAATCGGGAAAAGATAAATTTTGCCATACAATTTTAATTGAAATAATGTCTAATGAATAGCAAATTTAATAAAACCAAGTAATCGCAACTTTTTAATATGGATCAGAAAAAATTTGGAGCTTTTGCCGGCGTATTTACACCCTCTATTTTAACCATTTTGGGCGTTATCATGTATTTAAGGTTGGGCTGGGTTGTTGGGCAAGCCGGACTAATTGCAACCATTGTGATTATTATAGTTGCACACGTTATTTCAATAACAACCGGGCTCAGTATTACAGCCATTTCAACTGATAAAAAAATAAAGGCCGGTGGTCTATATTATATGCTTTCGCGGAGTTTGGGATTGCCCATGGGCGGCGCTATCGGAATTGCCCTGTTTGTTGGTACTGCTTTAAGTATTTCGTTGTATCTGGTGGGTTTTACCGAGAGTGTTTTTGCCATTGAAGGGATACGGAATTTTTTAGGTATTGAAGGGAATATAAACGATATGCGGATTGTAGCAAGCGCAGTATTACTGTTTCTGGTGATACTTGCTTTTATTAGCACTTCGCTGGTAATAAAAACGCAGTTTATTATTTTAGGTGCAATTGTAATCTCTTTGTTTTCGATACTTTTTGGCATTTTTTCGAATGTTGGGCCCCAAACTATTGAAGTATCCCGGCTTCCATTTTCCGGACACGTTCCGTTCGAAACTATTTTTGCCATATTCTTCCCGGCGGTAACAGGATTTACTGCGGGAGTTGCCATGTCGGGCGATTTAAAAAACCCAAAAAAATCGATTCCCATTGGAACTCTCGGGGCAATCTTTGTCGGGTTGGTAGTTTACCTCGGATTAACTATTGTTTTTGCTTTTTTTGTTGACCGTGACCTGCTTTTAAACGATACAAATTTCCTCACTAAAATTGCATGGTTTTCGCCGCTTGTGATAGCAGGAATCTGGGGAGCAACATTATCGTCGGCATTGGGGGGAATTCTTGGTGGTCCCCGCATTTTGCAGGCAGTGGCAAACGACAAAATATTACCACGTATTCTTGCCCGCAGACAAGGCGTGAACAACGAACCACGCAATGCACTAATTTTAACTTTTTTAATTGCTGAAGGCGGAATTTTAATTGGCGAATTAAATACAATTGCCGAAGTAGTTTCGATGTTTTACATTTCGGCTTATGGTTTTATAAACCTCTCTTTTGCATTGGAAAAATGGGCAAGCTCCGATTTCAGGCCTTCGTTTAAGATACCGGGGTGGATTGGTATTATTGGGTTTGCAGCCAGTTTTATTGTAATGTTTAAAATGAACACCATGGCAATGTTTGCAGCCATGATTATTGTTGGGTTCATTTACATCGTCCTAAAACGGAAACAATTCCAACTCGATTTTGGCGATGTTTGGCAAAGCGTTTATACATCTCTAATTCGAACTTCACTCCATAAAATCGACCAACGCGAACTGGAACAACGCAACTGGATGCCCAACATTATCCTTTTTAGTGGAGGTACTGAAAACCGTCCACACCTTCTCGAATTTGGTAAAAACCTGGTTGGAAAACACGGTTTCTTGTCCAACTTCGATTTGATTGAAACCAAAGATGAAAATGTAATATTTTCGAAACAACAACAATCGGTTAAAGATGAATTGAGTAAAGAATTCCAGGGAATATTTTCCAGAAGACAAGCGGTAAATGATATATACAGCGGCATAGAAACCATTGCACAAACCTATGGTTTTGCTGGCGTTGAACCAAACACAGTAATGTTAAACTGGACAAAAAAGGGGCAGGATCCTAAACGTTTTGTTCACATGTTAAGAACCATTTCGAATCTTGATTTGAATATAATAATGGTTGATTACGACCGCACTGTTGGATTTGGCAAATATGAAACCATCGATATTTGGTGGCGTGGCGGCGGGCACAATGGGAATTTTGCCTTATCGCTAAGCAAATTCCTCTGGGCTTCGGACCAGTGGCGAAATGCAAAACTGCGGCTTCTGATTGTTAACCCCAACAACGATGCACGCGATAAAATTGAACGGGATACGAACGAAATACTCGAAAATATTAGAATAAATGCCGAAGTAAAAGTAATTAACAACCAAATTGAAAGGCGGACTTTTTACAAAATAATAAGAGACGAATCGATAAATACGGATCTTGTTATTATGGGGCTTCCTTTGATAAATGTTGGTACTGAAGAGGATTTTGTGAAAGACACTTCCGAATTATGCAAAGATATTGGAACGGTCCTATTTTTAAAAGCAAGTACACAATTCAAAGAATTATCAGTTGGAAGTACGCTGTTCAAAAAAGGAATTCAAAAACAAACCATTGAAATTAGTAGTATTCAAAAGACCGAGATTGAAATTCCAAAAATTGAATATACAAAACATGAAAAACTTAACGTTGAGTTGGCTATTCTTGAAACCAACATTAAAAATCTATTTAACCAACTAATCGACAATCACCAAAAAATCGATTTTCAGGCAAATAGTTTATTGTTTACAGAACTTGGCAAGAGGGTAAATATCGCCCTGGATAACTGGAGATCGGATCTGGATAAAAAAACACCCGAAGAATTTACTACAAATCAGACATCAACAATTGTCACCCGCCTCAGAAAACTGATTAACGACGAATACAAAGATCAATTAGAAATAATTAAAGATCAGGACACAAAGTTTATTCAATTATATAAAGAAGAAACGGACCGGATTATAGAAGAACTTCCTCAAACCATCAATATTTATCTTTCTGATGAAGACATTAAAAGGGAGAAAAAAGATAAATTGGGAATTCGATTTTACAAATTCAAAAAAAGGCTAATTCAAAAAATCGATAAAAAAGAGATTAAATACACGGTCAAGTTAAGCCGGCTTGTTAAAAGCAACTTCCTCTCCCACCGTTACACAACTCTCTTAAACTATTTTTCGGGCTCGGGGCTACTTATTTACCAAACGCATATTTTGTTCAAAAAACTTTCGGAAAATATTTTTAAAACGATAGAACTGCTCGACAAACATGTACATTATAATAAAATAAGTTACGATGTTATTGACAAGGCACAATCGGAAATCGATTTACAGTTTGAGAACTTTCAGAAGCAAATTAACGAACTTCAACAAAACCTGAAACAAAAAACGCTTGCTGATATCGGCCATCAGTTGCAACAATTGATAGGGAAATTGAAAACTGCAAATCCAAACCGTTACATTAAATCGAATAACAAAATCCGCTCTTTTGAAAAGAGGGAATTAAAATTGGTGCAGTCCATTCCGGAACACAATTTAAAAAACTGGCTATTATTATCTAATCCACAAAGGCTTACAACACTGTTGCAATATTATACAGCTCAGTTGTCCGGTATTTTCTCGCAAAACAGAAAAAATTTTGAAGAGAGGATAAACAATTTATTTCAACAATTTTCCGAAAATATTGCTCAATCGACTGAAAATCCGGATATAATAATTCCTCAAACAACTATCGATTTAGCTATTTTGGAAAATACATCTTCAATACGCGGAATTAAAGAAAATACGATAAAACGTATCAACCAAATTTCGGAAAGATTGCCAAATCACCTGATAATTATCGACAAATATTCTGCCGATCGATTTGAAACCCTCCAATTTAAACAACTTCAAAGTGTTGATATTTCGTTTTCGCACCTTATTGATTATGTCACCCAAAATGAAATAATAGAACCCTTTGAGATTTACATTTCGCAATTAATTGAAACGCTTGAGCAAGATTTCAACCGGATAAACGACGCGCACCGCTTGCTAAAGTTAAGCTTGAAAAAAGATGTGGCAAAAGAGTTGACAAAAGCTGAACAAAAGAAACAACTTGAAGAACAAAAACAGAAAACAAACAAAGCACTCGATACTTTACGTTCCAATTTTGAAATTAACGACAGAAATTTCACAGAAAAAATTACCACTGTTTTCGAGAAATTACAATACCACAATTTTATTAATTTGGCCAACAACCAAAAACGATACACAAAAACTATTGAGTCGAAAAAACGGTCGAATTATTTTGCTAAAAAAATAAACAATACAAAAACAACAATCAAAGACAAACTTATTTCTTTGGTTTATTTAACAAGCAGCAGCACACTTGCCGCACAAGATTTTATTCAGGGCGATACTCAAAGTTTGTTCCAATCGGTAAAAAAGGAGATTGAAAAAATATCGCCAAACTCGCTGGTACTAAAGCAACTTCCGTATTATTACAAACAGCTATTTATAAATAAACAACATTTTTTAAGCGAATTTTGGGTGGGCAGGGAAACAATTATGAAAAGTTTCCTGAATGTTTTGGCAGAAGATCAATCGGTTTCGAAAAGCGTGGTTTTATTGCTTGGCAACCGCAATTCAGGGAAATCGTTCTGGTTAAACCAGGCATCTTCATTAGCCCTGCCACAAACAAATATTGTTGTTGTTCAACCCACATACAATCAAACTATCGATGTAAAAAGTTTTAATAACAACATTAGAAAAGCCACGGGCAGCACTGGCGCAATTGAATCTGTTTTTAAAAATATGAAGCCCGGAACATGCCTGGCATTCGATGATCTGGAACTTTGGTGGAACCAAAAAGAAAGTGGGGATATCGTTATCAACCACCTTTTAAAACTCATTCAGGAATACTCTGGAAAGGTAAGGTTTATGCTCTCGGCAAATTCAATCAGTTACGAGGCAATGAAACGCAGCACCGACCTAAAAAACCTTCAACCCTATATTTTTACTTGCAAACCCATGAATGCAAAAGAAATTGGAAAAGCCGTTTTAAAACGGCATTATTCGGGAGGCATTCCATTGGGTAATATGAAAAAGAAAAATGGCCGGATGAGTACGATCGAAGAAGCAAAGTTCTTTTCAAAACTCTTTCTGCTCAGCTTTGGAAACATTGGTTACGCTATGCAATTGTGGTTGTCGTCCATCGAAAAAATTGAAGGTGACGAAATATTTATAAAAATGCGAGATCTCCCCGATTTGCGCTTTTTAGAATCGCTCCCTTCAAAATGGATAATAATACTGAACCAACTTATCATTCATAAAAGGTTAAACTTCAGCCATTTTGAAAGTAGCGATTATATTGAAGTAATTAATGAAATGTCGCGGAGCACAATCCTTGTGAAATCGGCAAAAGGTTACATTTCAATAAATTCGTTTATTTACCCGTATGTTTTAAACTATTTCCAACATAATAATTTGATTTGAGCATTATGGAATTATCACCATCTTATTTCAAAATAATCGCTTTTGTATTGCTTATTGCAATCATTCTGATTTCACTTAAAATCGTTAATTTTTTTGCAAAGCGATTTCTGAAAAATCAACAATTCAGATCGTTTTGGAATAGATATTTTGGAGGGCTCGAATTATTTATCTGGTTGGTTTTTGGACTGTTGAGCATTGAATATTTTATTGTTTATAATAAAATTATTGCCATAATTATCGCGGTCATTTTCACCTTGATCCTTTTTATTCTTGTCTATTATTATTTTAAGGAAGTATTGGTGAGGATATTTTTTAAACTTACCACCGATATTAAAATGGGTGACGAGGTAAAAAACGATGAATTTGAAGGCAAAATTACCCACATTGGCTCGAACCAGTTAATTATTGAACGGACGGATGGTAGCGAGCAAGGAATTCCATACAGTAAAATTATTTTCAATCCTTTAATAAAACAATCTCCCTCGCCTTACCTGCACCGTTTTGAGGGTATTTTTATTGCACCGGTGCAATCCGACAGGAACAGTATCCAGAAACAATTGATTTCATTGTTACAATCCGATTTACGGGTGTCGGGTGCGGTTGAGCCAAAAGTTTCATTTTACGATCTGAATGAGTTGAACTATCAAATAAAAGTAATTGCATTTTTATTTAACCCGGCTGATACCGAACCATTACGGGAATCGCTAAAAACTGTGCTGAGCGAATAGCTTACAGGAATTTTCGTTCCCTAATTTTGAATCAGTTTTTTAGAAAATGGCATAATAAACGATTTTTAATTTTTTCCTGTAATATATGGGAAAATAGAATCATTCGTTTTATTTGCCCATTCGGCAATTAATTTTCTGTGCCTATCTAATTCCTTAATATATTCCTTTTTATAGGCAAGATTATTCATTTCTCCCGGGTCGTTTTCCATGTCAAAAAGCTGTTCCCGGTTTTCTCCGTTATCGTAAATGCAATATTTATATTTTTTTGTACGAATCATTCTCCCGGTACCACCCAAGGGTTTTGCATTTTCGACAAACATGGTTTCCGAAACCACATATTCACGAGGTTTTGGTGATTTTCCTTCAAGAATGGGCAACAACGAATGGCCGAGCATTGTAGCTGGTTTTTCAACTCCAACAATATCGAGAATGGTCACCGGGATATCGAGTGCATTTGAAACCAGCTCCGGATAAACAAGGTTTTTTGTTTTTCCACTCCAGTTGATTATCAGCGGAACGCGTGTTACCTGGTCATATAAAACCTGTTTTTGGTTCCAATGTTGCATTGCCATTCCTTCACCATGATCGCTTGTAAAAATAACAACTGTATTTTCTGCATAACCACCTTCATTTAATGCTCGGAGAACTTTCCCTATTTCCGCATCAACTTTTTCAACTAAACGGTAATACCCCCACAAATACTGTCTCCAGGTTATTTCAGTCCATCCTGCCGTTGGATATTGTTTAAATGAGCTGTCATGTGCTTTTCTAATTGCTGAAGGTTCATCTTTAGGAACATCAAAATTATAGGGAAGTGGGGGTAATTCATTCAAATTAACAGGAGGTAAACCAATTGGACCATCGGGTAAATCTGTTCCATCGGCATCGGCCCGGGCTAACTGACAAATATTGTGGGGATTCATGAACGAAACGGTAAGGAAAAAAGGTTTTTTATGCTTTTCCAAAAGATATTCAACAGCTGCCCCTGCTTTTTTATTGTCAATTCCAACATTGTCGTAATTTGGATAACCTGCATTTTCCGGTTTTGTTCCAACGTGCCATTTCCCAAAATAATCGCAATCGTAACCTGCGCTGGCGACTAAATTTCCAAGCATCGGAAAATCGCCTTTGATCTTTTCACCATTTTTAACGGTGCCTATTTCGTGCGGATACCGACTTGTTTGCAAACTTGAGCGAAATGGCAGACAAAGTGGTTGTGTTACATAATTTCTTTCGAAGCGAATTCCCGAATGTGCCAGCTTGTCGAGCGAAGGTGTTTTCACATATTTGTTTCCGGCACAACTCATTGCATCAGCAGTTAGCTGATCCACAATAATCAATAAAACGTTTGAAGAGGTCGCCTTTTCATCTCCCCTAATTTTGTTTTCTGCATTACAAAAAAATGCTGCAAAAGCGAAAAGAACAATTAAAACTTTCGTTAAATACTTCATAATAAAAAATTTATTTTGAATACAAGCCTGTATTTCCTTTTTACAAAACCGGCATTAACCGCTCCACAATATCGGAATTTTCAGCAGCAATATTTTTTGATTCATTAGGATCGGTTTGGTGGTCGTACAATTCAATTACCGGCTCTTGTTTCCTGAAATATTTGGTTAGCCGATACTTTTCTGTTCGCAGCGAAATACCCTTTCGATAATAACTGTAAGCCGTATTCCGCCAACTTTCATTATTTTTATTTTTCATTAAACCTGTTAAACTTTCGCCGTCTAACGGGTAGTTTGCCGGAGTACCGCACAACTCCATTAATGTGGGATAAATATCGGTGGTACTTACAACCTGCTGAATAGTTTCACCACCTATATTTTTGGGCAAACGAATAATT
Organism: Draconibacterium sp.; assembly: GCA_021648495.1. Taxonomy (GTDB): domain Bacteria; phylum Bacteroidota; class Bacteroidia; order Bacteroidales; family Prolixibacteraceae; genus Draconibacterium. Next base: position 7,392 of record JAKIST010000046.1, on the reverse strand, counting down.
AATGGGCTTTTTAGCGCCCGCTCGAAAATGGTGTGTTTTCCCCAAACCAAATGGTCGCCGAGATGCCAACCATGATCGCCCCAAAGAACAACAATTGTATTTTCTGTTAGTCCTTGTTTTTCGAGTTCAGCTAATACTTTTCCAATTTGTGCATCGGTAAAACTCACACAGGCAAAATAGGCATGGCGCAATTTTCGGGCGTACGCATCGGAAACCGGAGCTTCGAGCGAGGCTTTTTCTTCGCCCAGTTTGTACTGGTTAAATTCGCCGCTTTCGTGCAAGCTTGCTTTATTTACATTTTCGGGGATAAAAGGTGTTGGCGAAAGTGGCAATTCATCCTCGTTGTACATATCCCAATATTTTTTTGGTGCGGTAAATGGAAGGTGCGGTTTAAAAAAACCAACTCCCAAAAAGAAAGGTTTCCCTTTCTTTTTCAATTCCCGAAGTTTTTTAATCGCCAGGTTTGCTGTTAATCCGTCAACGTAAGCAGTATCTGGCACATCGGCACATTCGTAGGGTTTTACCTCTTTGTTCAAAGTGTTTCTGTTGGTTCCGTTGGCGTACCCAAAAAAAGCGTTGTGCCCACTGCCCCACTTTTTATCGTCGAGCAACATTTCGTCCCAACTGTGGGGCAATTCCAATTTATCACTTTTAGGTTCCATGTAACCGTAAACATATCCGTCTGGGTGGTGACTGATTTTTCCAATGCCAACCGTGTAATACCCGTTCCGTTTTAATTGATGGATAAAAGTTTCAGGAATTTCTTTTTCCGGCTGACCAGCCAAAGTATTTGCCGAAATATTATTGCTCAGGTAAGCCACAGAAACCTGCAATTGCCCGGTAAGCATGCACTGCCGTGATGCTCCGCAAGTAGGAATATTTACAAAATGGTTGGTAAACAAATATCCGCTGTTTGCCAGTTTGTCGATGTTTGGCGACACAACGTAATCTTTGCCATAACATCCCAATTCGGGGCGCAGGTCGTCAACACAGATAAAAAGGACGTTTGGTTTTTGGCGAGTTTGCTCTTGTTTGGTATTGCACGAACACAATAATAAACATAAAACAATAATAGAGGATTGAAAATTTAGCTGGTTCATTTTTTTAAATTTTGATATTCAAAATTACCAATTGTAATGAACTTACTACAATCTAAATTAAAAATATTTTTCTTTTATTCCTCAGCATACCGTTTCTGATACTCCCCCCATGTTTTCATCGACTTGGTTAATACCGCTTCACAATCTTGTTTTATGTTGTAACATTGCAGGCCAAATTTTCCTTTGTACCCGTTGTCTTTTAAAAACTTCACCAGTTTGTATGTATCAAAACTTCCTTCGCCGAGCGGTTGGATGAGTTGATCCCAGCCCATGTTTTTAGTATCCCCCGAATCGGCTCCGTTTATTGAAACCATGTAAAGAAACGGGAGTGCTTTCAGTACTTTACTCTGCCACCCTTTTTCGCCTTCAACTTTTAGTAAATGGCAGGTATTAAAAATTACACCTACGTTTTTGCGGTTAATTAACTTAGCCAATTTTACCGAATGAGCCGATGTTTCACAAAAATTATTTGCATGTGGATAAATGGCAATTTTCACCTTGAAAGGAGCTGCAAAATCGGCCAATTCCTTAATTTCCCTTGCAACAATTTTATCGCCTTCTGTTTTGTTGTCCTTATACTTTTCTGCAATCAGAAAAAGGGCAACCAATAAATCACGGTCTTTCGAATCTTTAATAATTTCTTTGATTCCCTCCTTGTATTCGATTTCTCCTTCATCGGTCAAAGTCATTCCCCAATAAATTTCGGGCATTTCAAGTCCCACTTTATCCAGCGATTTACGGCGTGCAAAATAATCATCGTTGGTATGACCAGACAATCCATCGAAACCAATTTTTTTGATTAATACTGCCTGAGCATCCATGCCAACCGGTGTATTTGGCAAGCGAACTGCGTTGTTAAAGGCATAAAAAGTGTTGTCAAGAACTTTCTTTTTAGGAGCAGAGCATCCAAAAAAGATGGCTGCCAAAGTGAATAGAATTATAGTTTTCATCTCATTATAATTTAACATTTTCAAAGGTATTCGATGTAACTCGCTTATAATAATCTTCCTGCGTGTAAAATATTTTACATGTTCGTTTCATCTTTTATTTTATTAAATGTTTGTTATTTCGAAGGAAGAATGACGAAGAAATCCCAATACTCAAGGCTCAGATTTCTCCTCGTTCCTCATCAAAATAACAATTTTTATATTTTAATTAAGAAAGTGTTATTTTAAATCAAACTGTTGAAACTTATTAATCCAGTCAACCACATTTTTATCGAGCCATTTTTCTCGGAACGGCCTTGTCAGCATTGCATTTGCAGCGTTGTCGCCAACAAATTTTCCAACTTTTTGATCCCAGTTTAATTCCGTTCCCAATGTTATCGAAATTAATCCCATCATTGTAAGCAGATAAACATTATACCCTACTTCAAGCGGTTCCATGGCTGGTTTTCCGGTTTCGATTGCATGTAAAAAATCAGCTTTATCGGTTAATGTATCTTTGTACGAAACATCGTGTTTACCCGGTTCGTGTTTTAAAATTGAATTGCTGCTTGCTGTTAATTTATTTGGGTATTCAATTCGAACCCAACCGTTTTCGCCAATAAATTTTACAAACGGCACATCAATTTTGTAGGTCATTTTCATTCCATCGGCAAACGAGTAATTTATATCGAATGCGCTGAGTGTGTTCCAAAGTCCCTTGTCGAAAATTCCGCTACCTTTAATTTTTACCGGATTTTCATATTCTTTTTTCATTCCCCAAAGTGCAATATCGTTGAGGTGGGCGCCCCAGTTGGTAATCATTCCGTTGCAATAATCGGAAATACGCAACCACCCCGGCCGCGAATTTATTGTACCTGGTTCGTGTACGCGCTGCATGGTGTAAGGAGCAGGAAATGCCATTCCCAGCCACATATCGTAATTCAATTCTTTCGGAACCGGCATGGTTTCCTGGGGACCGAGTGCGCTACCATTTAATTCGCCGGGCACACCAACTTCTACCGAAACCAAATTGCCAATTACTTTGTTGTGTACCAGTTCAACGGCACGGTTAAACTCACGAATGGTACGGAACTCACTGTCGAGCCTGCCGGTTACTCCTTTTGCTTTTACAGCTTCAACAACGGCTTTTCCCCAAGCTGGTGCAACGGTAAAAGCCTTTTCCATTGAAACATGTTTTCCTGCCAAAGCTGCTGCAATTGTTGCCGGGGCATGCCAGTGGTCAGCTGTTGAAACCATTACTGCATCCACATCTTTGTTGGCAATCAGGTCGCGGTAATCATCGTATTTTTTAACGCCTTTATAATTTTTGCCTGCAGAGGAGTATACGTTGTTAACTACCTTTTCTGCATTTTTCATTCGCCACGAATCCACATCGTTTACGGCAATTACCCGACAGTTATCTAATTTCAGGAAACCATTTTTGAGGTTGGCGTGAACAGCCTGCCTGCCGGTTCCTACCATTCCTACATTAATTTGATTACTTGGCGCGCTTTCCCCAAAAACCGTTGATGGAACTACTGTTGGGAGAATCATTGTTCCGGCTGCAAAAGTTGATGATTTTTTTAGGAATTCCCTTCGTGCATTGTTGTTGCTTTTCACTTTATTGATTATTGATTTATACTGTTTCTTGTGTATCTCTTTTATCTTGTTTCATTCGTGTGGCGCATGCTTTATTCGTTTTTCATCTCATCAGAATTGGATGCGCCTTGTTTTATTCGCTCTTTGCTTTCCCCCGGTTAAAACCGGGGGTTAATCATGTTAAACTCCTTCGAGTTTTAGTATCAATATTATATCCATTTGTCAATTATATTATTCGAATTTCTGTCCTACAACTTCCGGCTTCGGCCTTCCAACTTCCCTAATATTTCCCAAACTCTCTTAATTCTTCAATCATTGCCATAATATTTTCAGGTGGAACTTCAGCCTGAATGTTGTGGACCGTATTAAAAACAAATCCTCCACCGGGAGCCAGTGCATCAATATTTCTCTTCACATCGTCTTTTACTTGCTGAACGGTGCCCGAAGGTAAAACATGTTGCGTATCAATTCCCCCTCCCCAAAAAACAATTTCTTTTCCAAAATCCCTTTTTAGTTGAAGGGGTTCCATTCCGGTTGCAGTTATGTGGACGGGGTTCAGAATATCAACTCCCATTTCAATTAAATCAGAAATTATTGGCCGTACATTTCCACACGAATGAAACATGAGTTTAACATTTGGAGCTTTTTCTTTGATAAAACTCAAAACCCGTTCAAAATGCGGTTTGTAATATTCACGGAATTGTTCGGGAGCAATTAATTGCGACTGCTGCGTTCCGTAATCGTCTCCTTCACCCACAATATCAACCACATCTCCAATTTCATTTAAAAGGGCATCCCAAAACTCTATTTTCAGATCGGCCAATTTCCCAACTAATTTATCTGAATTCACCGGAATCAGAAACGGATCGAGCATGGCATTTTCCATTCCACGGACACGCTGGTGCATTTCGAACAAGCCGGCACACAAACCTTTTGTCATCACAATCTTATCCCGGTTTCGAAATTGAATGGCTTTTTCGCGCAAACCAACAAACCTCAATTTATTGCCGGCATCGGGCCACGGAAAACCTTCGATAATATTTTCACCTTCAAAATCAAGCTCTTGCAAAGGACTTTTCACCAACGAAAACCAATACCCGTTTTTTGGAAAATGGTGAACAAAACTCCATTCATCAAAATACTCCCAGAAATCGCCACGATCTTTTAATTTTGAATACACGTCCCAATTGTGGCTGGTTAGCGGAAAAACACCACGCGTGTCAACTTCCAATTCATTAAAAATTTCTTCGGAAGGGATTACAATTTGCTGAATAACATCCGACCACTCAGGATTATCCGGTTTCTTTTCCAAATATTTTCTAAGATTTTGATATGCTGTATTTGTTATTCCTGTCCAGGTAGAACCTGCCAAATCGAAAGGCACCCGATCGGGTTCTTCGTGATTTAATGTTTTTAATATTCTTTCTCTTGAGTTCATTTCTAAAGTTTTGTTAAAGGTTTCATTTTTGGGACCAACAAATGAATAACAGCAATGCCAATTAAATAACCACAAGAGGCAACTGCAAAAGCAACGTTATAACCATCTGTCCCCGATTCATTCAATACGTAACCAAGCAGCAAAGCCATTAACATTCCGCCCAAAGTACTAACTGTTGTTGCAAAACCTGTTACAGTTGCCACTACTTGTTTTGGGAAAAGATCGGACACCACTGTGAAAATATTGGCCGACCACGAGCAGTGTGCCGCCGCCGCCAGCGATATAAATGCCACACTTATAAAAATAGAAGAGTAATAAGGAACTGTCATTACCGGCAAAACCAACAATGCAGAACCGAGCATCGTAACTTTCCGGGAAAAATTGACCGATTTACCCTTTTTAATTAATAATGAAGAAATAGCACCACCTGCTATTCCTCCCAAGTCGGCAACTACATAAATTGTAACAAGAGGCAGGGCCAGTTCTTTTAAATCGACACCAAATTTTGAATGTAAAAATTTTGCACCCCAATACAAATAAAACCACCACACCGGATCGGCAAATAATTTTCCAAGAGCCACTGCCCATGTTTGCCTGTATTTAAGCAGTTTCACCCAGCTTACTTTTACAATTTCAATTTCTGGTTGCCCATCTTCGATAAAATCAATTTCAGCCTGATTTGCAAACCTGCTTTGACGCGGGGTTTTATAAAAAATCAACCAAAAAATCAACCAAAAAACACCAAGTAAACCCGATAAAATAAATACCCATCTCCACGAACCCAATGAAGCTATTACTAAAGGAATGAGCACGGGAGCCAGAATTGCACCAACATTTGAACCACCGTTAAATAAACCGGTCGCAAACGCACGCTCCTTTTTAGGGAACCACTCGGCAACGGTTTTTATTGCTGCCGGAAAATTACCGGCTTCGCTTAAACCCAACCCAACCCGTGCCAACGCAAAACTAAACCAACTGCGGGCTGCCGCATGTAACATACTGGCGATACTCCATAATCCTACTGCAAGTGCAAATCCCCAGCGGGTACCGAGGCGATCGATAACGTAACCAACCAGTAATGTTCCAACGGCATACGCAAACTGAAAAGATGCAACAATATAACCGTATTGCAATTCGGTCCAGCCAATTTCCTTTTCGAGCAACGGAGCTAAAATTCCCATTAAAAACCTATCGAAATAATTTACGGTTGTAGCAAAAAATAACAAGCCAACAATCGCCCAACGGTAATTGGTTTTTTTGATAAATTGTTTCGTTTGAATAGACATTGGTTAATTAGCTTTAGTTTCGAAGCCGTTAAAATAATCAAACTATACCATATTTCAATCAAAAACTACTTTTTACAACAAATTTGGTTTTTCTAATGTAGTTTATTTAAAAAAACTATTTTTGTCAATGGATGTGTCAATAATATTTTTATGATAAAAGTGACTAACTAAAAGAAGAAAACTACTTAAATGAATTCATCTGAAAATTTAAATACCAATTGGAGAAAAGTTGCCTCAACAATTTACCGCAAACCTATCGACTCAAAAATTTATGGAGCCGTTGACATCGATGTAACCGAGTTGGAAAAATACATTACTGCACAACGTAAACTTGGAGTAAAAACAACACTTACATATATTATAACGCTAATACTTGGAAGAGCTATCAGACAAGAAGTTCCTGAATTAAATACCTATGTAAAACGTGGAAAAATAAAACAGCGCGACCGGGTTGATGCCACGGTAAGTGTTTTATTGCCTGGCGGACAAATGGGATCGGTTAAAGTTGAAAATTCGGATCAGCTAACAATTGCGGAACTATCAAAAGAAATCGGCGATAAAATTGCGCAATCGAGAAAAGGGAACGAAAATAATACGATGCAGTCGAAAAGCATGTTGTCGTCTATTCCCTGGCCGTTTAGAAACTGGGTATTTAAATTGTACAGGACCATTACAATACATTGGGGGATTTCCCTGCCGGGCATCGGTTTAGATTCCAACAGTTTTGGTTCGTACGTAGTTTCAAACATTGGCAGCGTTGGCCTCGATACGGGTTACGGCTCATTGCTGCCTTCTTCAAATGTTTCGTTCGTTATGATTTTAGGCAGTGTAATTAAAAAACCAGTAGTGATAAACGACGAAATAGTTATCCGTAAAATTATGACTATTTCTGCAACGCTGGATCACAGGGTTGTTGATGGGTCGCACGGCGGCAGAATGTTCCGGGTAATTAAACAGTTAATTAAAAATCCTGAAATATTAGAATTGCACCCCCAATAACATTAGGAACTGTCAAGTAATAACCTGACCACTTGCGCTTGTTC
>JAKIST010000045.1 GCA_021648495.1 Draconibacterium sp. | reverse complement strand
AAGTTATTTTGTGCGATAACAAGGCAAAAAACGTAGCTATAGCCATAGTTACAGCGAGGCTTTTTAACGAAGTTAGCGTGCAAAAGAACGAGTTAAAACGGTCAGGTTATTTCATTACAATCCCTTATTAGTAATTTGCCATACCCAATATTTGTTTCACTTGTTTTAAACTTATACTTTTATACCTCTTAAAAACTACTATATGCAATCTGATTTTAATCTATTAAAATCCCAACTCGAAGGCGACCTCTTTATCGATAACGTGCAACGTGTTTTATATTCTACCGATGCCTCGCAATACAAAGAGATGCCCCAGGCAGTTACCAAACCAAAGTCGAAAGATGATATCAAAAAAATTATTGCTTTTGCTAACGAAAATGGCACATCAATAATTCCACGGGGTGCAGGTACATCGCTCGCCGGGCAAGTTGTTGGAAATGGTATTGTAGTTGACATTTCGAAATACATGAACAATATTCTCGAATTCAATAAAGAGGAAAAATATGTTATTGTTGAACCCGGAGTTAATCTTGCAGAACTAAACCTTTTTGTGGCTGAATATAATTTGCAATTTGGACCGGAAACTTCAACAGCAAACCGCTGTGTAATTGGCGGAATGTTGGGGAACAACTCATGCGGATTACATTCAATTGTTTACGGCAGTGTGCGCGAACATATTTTAGAAGTTGATGCAATTCTCTCGGATGGTTCCGAAACCACTTTCAAACCGCTTACAAAAGATGAATTTCAGCAAAAACTAAATGGCAATCCCAACCAATTTGAAAAAGCCATTTACCAAAATATTAATGACATTTTATCAATTCCCGAAAACCAAAGAGAGATTCGCGATAAATTCCCTGCACCCGAGTTAACCCGCCGAAATATGGGTTATGCTATTGATTCTTTGTTGAATTCTGAAATATATACTGAAGGCGGAGAAACATTTAATTTTTGCAAACTGCTTGCCGGCTCGGAAGGCACTTTGGCTTTTTCGTACCGTATTAAATTGAATCTCATTCCTCTCCCTCCAAAATATAAGGGATTAGTTTGTGCACATTTTGAGACTTTGGAAGAGTCGCTGCTCGGAAACTTGATTGCGTTAAAACACAAACCAACGGCTATTGAATTAATGGACGATCCGGTAATGCAAGCTGCTAAACAAAACATCGAACAAAATAAAAACCGCTTTTTTATAAAAGGCGATCCGGGAGCTTTGTTAATGATTGAATTCTCGTATAAAACAGAAAAGGAGTTAACAGATACAGCAAAAGCACTGGAAAAAGATTTTAGTGATGCAGGACTGGGTTATCATTTTCCGTTGGTTACCGGAACCGATAAAATAAAACGAGTTTGGGCGTTGCGAACTGCCGGGCTCGGGCTTTTGTCGAATATTCCGGGCGACAGAAAAGGTGTTCCCGGAATTGAAGACACCGCTGTACTTCCAAAATATTTGCCCGATTACATAGCCGATCTCAAAAAAGTATTAAAAAAGCTGGGTCTCGAAAGTGTCTATTACGCGCACATAGCAACCGGCGAAATTCATTTCCGCCCCTTAATAAATTTTAAAGACCCGGCTGACGTTAAACGTTTCGATACTTTAATGAATGACGTTGCTTCATTGGTAAAAAAATATAGAGGTTCGATGAGTGGCGAACATGGCGATGGGCGTGTGCGTGGGAAATTTATCCCGTTTATGTTAGGCGAAAACAATTACAAACTCATTAAACAGGTGAAAAAAACCTGGGACCCAAACAATATATTTAATCCCGGTAAAATAATTGATTCGCCACCAATTACCGAAAATTTACGAGTAGTTCCCGGAAATCCAACACCCCGGTTTAAAACAGTTTTCAACTTTTCAAAAAACAACGGGTATATGCGCAGCATTGAAAAATGCAACGGCTCGGGCGACTGCCGTAAAAGCGAAAAAATAGGTGGTACACTCTGCCCTACTTTTATGGCTACCCGCGACGAGGATAAATCTACACGCGGACGTGCCAATGTTTTGCGCGAATTTATGTATTCAACAGATAAGGAAAATCCATTCGACCATCAGGAAGTGTACGATATTCTGGATTTGTGTATTTCGTGTAAAGCATGTAAAAGCGAGTGCCCTTCTAATGTTGACATGGCAAAGCTGAAAGCTGAGTTTTTGCAAAACTATTACGACATTCATGGTATTCCGGTGCGTTCCCGATTAATTGCATATTTACCCCGACTGAATAGACTTGCAATGATATTCCACCCAATTTCGAATTTTATTATGAATACGGCGTTGATGAAAAAATCGATAGGTTTTACACCAAAGCGAGAAGTTCCCAAACTTTCGAAAATCACCCTGAACCGTTGGGTTGGCAATGGGATTCCACTTCCTGAAACAGAACAAAAAGGTAAAGTTTACCTTTTTAACGATGAGTTTACAAATTACAACGAAAGCGATATTGGAATTAAAGCAATTTTGCTTTTAACCAAACTTGGCTACGAAGTAAAAATCCCTGTTCATAAAGAGAGTGGGAGAACATTCCTTTCGAAAGGTTTAATACGAACTGCTAAAAAAATAGCCATCGAAAATGTGAATCTTTTAAAAGAAATTATTTCTGACAAAACTCCGTTAGTTGGAATTGAGCCATCAGCAATTCTCGCTTTCCGCGATGAATATCCTGAATTGGTTGAAAAGGATTTACAACCGGCAGCAGATAATTTGGCAAAAAATTCACTCTTATTCGAAGAATTTATTTCAACTGAAATAGAAAAAGGGAACATTTCTGAATCTGATTTTACAACAGACGAGAAACAAATTCTATTACACGGACACTGTCAGCAAAAAGCAATTGCTTCAACCGAGCCATCAAAAATAATGCTTTCGCTACCAAAAAATTATTCGGTAAAAGAAATTCCATCGGGTTGCTGCGGAATGGCAGGCTCGTTTGGCTACGAAAAAGAACATTACGATTTATCGATGAAAATTGGTGAGATGGTACTTTTCCCCGCCGTTCGCGAAGCAGAAGAAAAAATCATTATTTCTGCACCCGGAACTTCCTGCCGCCATCATATAAAAGATGGAACGGGCAAATCGGCAAAACACCCTGTTGAAGTTTTGTATGAGGCGTTGACATAAAAGCAAAAATGCCACCTATTGATTAACGGATGAGCATCCTTTGCAATGAAACTCCTCGCAGCAAGCTGACGAGGTATCTCCACAGATATTTTTTTCAATTCGCTTAAAGAAGTGGCAAATATAAAAACTGTTCCATAAACAGTACAAATTAATCTTGCGTCAATGTAAGGATTCATCATTTAAATTCCGTCATAAATCATATACAACTTGATTGAACGAACTAAATGAAGAAACTGAAAATTTTCCTTGCATCTATTGGCCCCGGAATTATCTTAATCGGATACAATATTGGTACAGGGAGCATTACTACCATGGCATCGTCAGGAGCATCATTCGGGATGGAATTGATGTGGCCATTATTGCTTTCGTGCATTTTTACTTATTTTTTGATTGTTACTTTTGGCCGTTATACTGCAATAACCGGAAATACTATCCTCTTTAGTTTAAAACAATCCTTTGGTAAACCGATAACCATTTTTGTGTTAATTTCTTTACTGATTAGCGAATGGGTATCCTGCATGGGAGTTATGGGAATCGTTACCGAGATTGTGCAGGAATGGTCCAAACCTTTTTTCGCTGATTCCAGCGGGATTAACCCTGTATTGTCGGCCCTGGTTTTCGGAGCTTTGCTTTATTATCTTTTTTGGCAGGGGAAGCATAACTTTTTTGAAAAAATACTGACAATTTTTGTCACTATAATGGGGGTATCATTTATTGCAACAATGTTTATGGTAATACCCGCTCCAGAGGAAATGTTGCGCGGGTTAATCCCCCGGATTCCTGAAAACACAGAAAAATTATTACTGATTGCCAGTATGGTGGGGACAACTATGGGTGCGATACTTTATGTTGTCCGATCTATTTTAGTACAGGAAAAAGGCTGGAAAGCAAATGACAAGAAATTGGAGAAAAGGGATGCACTTTTTTCTTCGATAATGATGTTTGTATTAAGTGTTGCAATTATGGCAAGTGCCGCGGGAACATTGTACCCAGCCGGGCTAAAAGTTGAAAATGCCATTGATATGGTTAAACTTATGGAACCAATAGCAGGGCGTTTTGCCATTTCTATATTTGTTGCAGGAATAGTAAGTGCAGGATTATCTTCGTTGTTCCCGATTATTTTACTGGCACCCTGGCTATTTGCCGATTACAACAATAAACCAAGAAACATGAAAAGTTCCCAATCGCGGCTACTCGTGCTTTTAGGTGTATTTTTTGGTTTGGCAGTCCCTGTTTTTGGTGGCAGGCCGGTGTTTGTGATGATTATTTCCCAATCTTTGGCAATTATTGTTACTCCGCTGGTTTTGACTTTAATGCTGGTTCTTGTAAACCGTCTGGCAAAAACAAGTAATTACCCGGTAACAAAATGGTGGAATTTATTTATGGGGCTAATTATTTTCTTCACAATAGCCATGGCAGTTGCAGGCATTTTTGGAATTGTAGGTTCTTTTTAATGATAATATCAAAATAACCAATATAATTTAGAACAATGAAAAAATTTGATTCTTCACTCGTTTGTTGTTATTTATATACCATCACAAAATATGGTTATCCGCCCAAGGCAGAAAACACATTGAAATATATTGAAGAAATGCACAACCTTGGTTTTTCGAGCATTGAGTTGGAAGGTATTAGAGAACAACATTTGTTGCAAGTTTATAATCTCCGGTTTGAAATTAAAAATAAGCTCAACAAACTTGGAATGAAAGTACCCTACTTTTGCATTGTTTTGCCCGGGCTTAGCTCTGCCGATCCAATTGAACGGGATAAAAACCTTGAACTATTTGAAAAAGGGTGTGAGATAGCCCAAGTTATTGGCGCAAAAGGAGTTTTGGACAATGCGCCACTGCCTCCATACCAGTTTCCAAAAGATATTCCGGTAGTCAGGCATTACGATGAAAAGGTTTTACAGGCTGCACAATTCCCACAACAGCTCAACTGGGAAAAATACTGGGGAGATTTGACCGGAACTATACGAACAGCTTGCCAGATTGCTAGCGCAAAAAGCTTAAGCTATCAGATGCACCCCTGCCTCGGGGTATTATCGGCGACCACTGATGCATTCCTCTATTTTGCTGATGCCGTTAAAGAAGACAACCTCCGTTTTAACCTGGACACGGCCAACCAATTTGTTGTGAAAGATAATTTAGCTCTTTCATTAATCCGACTAAAAGATAGAATTGACTACATCCATGTTTCCGATAACCGGGGCATTAAAGTGGAACACTTACCAATAGGCGAAGGAAATATATACTGGGACAGCTTCTTTGAAACCATCGATAAAATTAATTACAAAGGATATTTCGGCTTAGATATTGGTGGAGCTGAATCTGATATAAAAGACCTTGATCTTGCCTACCGTAATTCTGCTGATTTTATTGAAAACAGGATGAAAACACAAAACTAAATTACATTATTCCCTATGAAAATACCAGCCCTATTTATCCTTTTGTTCCTAAGCTCCAATTTTGTTCAGGGAAATAATCGAATATACAATATTCTTGATTATGGAGCTATTAATGATGGGCAAACAATCAATACCCGGGCAATTCAAAATGCAATTGATTCTTGTTCAAAACAAGGAGGTACAGTTGTTTTTCCTGCCGGCGATTTTTTAACAGGAACACTTTACCTGAAAAGCAATGTAACTTTGCATCTTGCTGAAAACGCAACGATATTAGGAAGTACAGATATAAATGACTATCCACACAACTCGCCAGGTTATAAATTTTACGGCGATACCTGGGTGAAACAATCTTTGATTTATGCCGAAAAACAAGAAAATATTGCAATAACCGGAAACGGAACAATTGACGGGCAAGGATGGGCATTTAAAACTACAACACGTAAAAAGCCCGACCGTTACATGAACCGCCCTTATGTTTTATGGTTTGTGGAATGTACAAATGTGAAAGTTGAAAATATTTTTATGACTAATTCGGCAATGTGGATGCAACATTATCTGGCATGCAATAAAGTGCGGATTAAAGGTATTAGAGTTTTCAATCATTGCAATTATAATAACGACATGATTGATATTGATGGTTGCAAAGATGTAATTATTTCTGATTGCATTGGTGACACCGACGATGATGCACTCACAATTAAAAGTACATCAAGCCGGAAATCGGAAAATATTATTGTTAATAATTGTATCCTCAGCAGCCATTGTAATGCAATTAAATGTGGAACTGAATCGTCTGGGGGATTTAAAAATATTGTAATTTCAAACTGTATTATCCGCCCATCGGAACAAAGAACCACAATATATGGCACTCCAAATGGAATAAGTGGAATAACATTGGGAATGGTTGATGGCGGCATTTTAGATGGAATAAATATCAACAATATTATTATCGACGGTGTAACTGTCCCGCTGTACATGCGGCTTGGAAACCGTGCGCGTGCATATCGTCCCGACCAGGGAGAAATCCCGGTGGGCTCCTTCAAAAATGTACAGATAAGTAATATTTATGCTACGGGCGCAGATTCTATATCGTGCTCAATTACAGGAATACCGGGGCATCCGATCGAAAATATATCGCTTTCAAATATTCAAATCTCATTTAACGGAGGTGTTACCATAAACGAGAATCTTTTTGATGTGCCTGAACTGGAAACCCACTACCCCGAAAGTACAAAATTTGGTGTTTTACCATCATCGGCTTTCTATATCCGACATGCAAAAAATGTTAACATTAATCGGGTTCAATTTAGTTACAATAAAACCGACACAAGACCAGCACTGATTTGTGAAGATGTTAATAACCTGCGACTTCAAAATATTTCTGTTGGAATAAACAGCAAACCCAAATATATGCTTGGTTTAAAAAACTGTTCCAATGTTACTGTTTCCGGATGGATGATTAATTCCCCTATTGAGGCATTAGTTAATATTGAAGGAGTTGCTTCCGAGGAAATCGGGATTTACAATAATCAGGGAAAATTTGTAAAGAAGGTGCAATTGGGGCGAGATGCAAATAAGAATATTTTGAAAAGATAAGGGAAAATATAAAGGGCTACTTCATGAAAAAATACATTTTCTTATTGTTTTGGACAATAGTGCCACTCATTTTTTTTGGGCAAGAGCTTCATATTGTGCCAAAACCAAGCTCGGTAACTTTAGGGACCGGGAATTTTAATATTAACAAGACCATTGGCTATCAAGTTTTCGGGACACTACCAGATTCCACTAATATTGGGATTGAACAATTAAAAACAGAATTTCAGAACAATTGCAATACAATTTTTGCAGAAAGCGAACAAGCAGAAATATTGATTGGCATTCCGGCTAAAAGCAAACAATTCAGAGATATATGCATAGCAAACAATTTGTTGAAAAAAAACGATTTAGGGAATCAGGGGTATGAACTAAAAATAAACACAAAACAAATAATTATTGCAGCCAACACTGCACAGGGCTTATTTTACGGGATGCAAAGCCTAAAACAATTAATCAGGGGTGCTGAAAGAAATGAACTTAAAAGTAGCTTTATTCACGATGTACCTACATTCAAATACCGCGGAGTTATGGACGATATCAGCAGAGGCCCGGTTCCTTCGCCTGAATTTCTAAAATATCAAATCCGACGTGCATCAGAACTAAAAATCAATCTTTTTACGTACTACATCGAACATGTTGTTGAAACAAAAAAATATCCCGAATTTGCACCGGCAAATGGAGCAATAAGCATCCGGGAATGGAAAGAACTCTCCCGATATGCAAGCAAATATTACATTCAATTAATTGGTAATTTCCAATCGTTAGGGCACTTTGAGAAGATATTGTCACACCCCAAATTCCAACACCTTGGTGCCACCAATCGGATGCTAAACCCCGACAATCCCGAAAGCCTCCAATTTTTAAACGATATTTACACCGAAATGGCTCCGGCATTTAGTTCCAGTTTCTTCAATATCGATTGCGATGAAACCTGGGATTTGGGAAGAGGAAAGAGCAAAGTCATGGCAGATAGTATTGGCATTTCCCGGCTCTACGCAAACCACATAAATGCCATATCTCAACTCCTGAAAAATCAGCAAAAAACAATGATGATGTGGGCAGATATAACCTTGTCGCATCCCGGAATATTTAAACTTATCCCTAAAGAAACAATTTTGCTTACCTGGGATTACAGCGACAACGATTCTTTTGCAAATTTTATCGACCCAATTGTTAAAAACGGATTCAGTTTTATGGTTTCCCCGGGAGTAGTTAACTCGAACCGGCTTTACCCCGACTTGCACCAAGCGGTAAACAACATTCGCAAATTTATTGCCGAAGGGCATGAAAAAGGAGCGATGGGAGTATTAAATACAGTCTGGGACGATGGTGGCAGGCACAGTTTCAATCGCGACTGGTATGGTGTGGCTTACGGTGCAGACCAAAGTTGGAACCCGGGAAACAGGACCTTGGCAGACTTTGACAAATGTTTCTCGATTGGTATTTATGGCGACCATTCTGCGGCTTTGCCTAAAACTATTCACAAGCTGATGGAGTTAAGGAAAATTGCGCCGACACAGGAATTGAACAACCAAATATTCTGGAATACCATTATCCCTGAAAGGGGTAAAAGCATAACCTTTAATATGGCTGACTGGCCCAGCGTTCTGAACGTTGCTACCCAGGCCGACAGTATAATTCAAACTGCCAGGTTGAAAAATTATTCAGGAGAATTAGAATTCACAAGTTTCGTAATTAGCCAATATAAATATATGGCTGAATGCAGGATGAAACTATTAAATGCAGCCAACAATTATGCACAAGCCTGCATCCTCCAATTTGAAAATCGCCCGGAAACAGAAAAACTCCTTACCGAAGCAACATCTGAAATTAAGAATTGCAGGTCGCAGTTTTATGAATTAAGTAAAAACCTCGAAAAATTGTGGCGACTTGAAAATCGTAGCTACTGGCTCAATTATGCCATGGATCCATACAATAAAATATTAAACGATTATGCCGATTTGGAAACATCTTTAGCTGAAGCATTTTCTTTGTTCAAACAACAAAAAACAATACCTTACCCAACGGATATCCGGCTCGATATAAAAGAGAAAAAAGGCAACTATTTTCAGTACTGGCTTTTGTGTGGACCTTTTCCAATTGATAACGAAACAGGACCATTACCCGACTTTCTGGAAACAATGGGAGGTGAAGCAAACGCCCGGCCAATTCCGGGCTTCAAATTCAAGCCAAAAAATGGCAAGGATTATTATTGGACTAAATATGCCTCTCCAATTCATGATCGCATTGATTTAAAAACAGTTTATGAAAACAACACAAAAGTGGTGGCGTACGCGTACTGCACAATCGAAAGCGGTAAATCTCAAGACGTAACCGCAACTTTTGGCAGCAACGACGGTATTGAAGTTTTTTGCAATGGGGTCACAACTTTTTCCATCCGTGAAAAAAGAAGCCTCATCCCCGATGAATATAACTGTGTACTACACCTTCTTCCGGGCAAAAACCATATACTCTTAAAAATTGATAATTGGAAAGCTAACTGGGGTTTCTCATTCCGCCTGCCCGGCCAGAAATTCAGGAACCACAAAAATAAATACAGATTATTGAACAACGATATTACAATTTCAAACTAAAAATTATACTCATGAAATCAAAAATCCTACTCCTCAATTTATGCCTTGCCCTGTTTGCCTCAAGTGCCTTTTCACAAGAAGCTGTATTAAGCCCGCAGCAAGTACTCGAAGCCATTAACTCGGGAGCGAAGTATGCCTCAACAGGAATTCTTGACGAAGAATTTAAATCACGTTGCGATTATAACCTTACCGAAGGAAAATGGTACGATTACGAAATCCCCTGGCATACCGGACAAATCATCTACGCATTAATTGAATCGGCACGAATTACGGGCAATCAATCCTATCTTAACACTGCTAAAAAATCTGGCGATTGGTGGATTAGCCTTGAAATAAAAGACCACCCGAAATTAAAAGGGATGTTAGCAGCCAAACATGGCGACCATGCCGGAGAAACTATCGTTTTTGCAACGGTTTCCGATGGAACTGCCGGGATATTTAAATTGAGTGAAGCAACAAAAGACAAAAAATTCGCAGAGGTTGCTACCCGTGCCGGAAAATGGATGTTCAAGAATATGTACATAGAAAAAGAAGGTTTGTGCTATGACAACATCGACCCTGAAACGGGAGAAGTCATGAAAACAAGCAGTCCATTCTGGCCAGATAAAAAAGACATCGGATTATACGATGTATCCCGCCCGAATAATGAAGGGTCGTTATTTCTCGATATGTATAAATTTACCGGGGACGAAACTTACAAAAAAGCATTTGTCAATATTTGCGAAAGCCTGCTAAAATTCCAGGGGGAAGAAGGTTTATGGATGGATTTTATGCCAAATTTCAAAGAAGAAGGAAGTTACCATCCCAGATATAACCTGTGGTATGCCGAATCGCTGATTGATGGTTATGAATTGACAAAAGACAAACGCTACCTCGATGCGGCAGTGAA
Source organism: Draconibacterium sp. (assembly GCA_021648495.1). Classification (GTDB taxonomy): domain Bacteria; phylum Bacteroidota; class Bacteroidia; order Bacteroidales; family Prolixibacteraceae; genus Draconibacterium. The sequence goes on along the minus strand of JAKIST010000045.1, from coordinate 6,500 downwards.
ATGCGCCCGTGTTTATGCCAATGCCCAGGAAAAAAGCGGAACCATTTATTACAAAAATTACATTAACGGTAAAGTGCCAAATAAAAATTCTGTTTGTGGGTCGGCAACATCTTTTTCCGCGATTATTTGGATACGTTTGGCCGAAAACGGTGCAGGGCAAGAATTTCTTCCCAACATTGAAAGGTCGGCACAGTGGGTTTACAATAATCGTTTTTCCGAAAACCATCCTGACCCAAACCTGCGGGGAGCATTTTTAAACACTCGCCTAAGACATCGACATAATAAAATATGGCTTGTAAACCGTGATATTGGAACTTCTTTCGGACTACGGTTCCTGGCAAAATATTACGATTTTCACTTCGGTAAATAGCCAAAGTGATAAAAAATATGAACGAAACTGGAATTATTTTATTAACAACTTTGCAAAAAAAGCAAAACAAGTGTAAGGACAGCAGGTGTGTTTTTTCGTCATTCATAGTATAAAATATTAATCATTTAAAAATATACTTATGAAAAAATTTCTACTTCTGATTTCAATCTTTCTATTCGGATTAAGTTCGTTTGCTCAATACGGTGTTCATGCCGTTAACTGGCCTATAATAGAAGAGGGGGTTACTATGGTCGCTGACACCACAATTTTTAACGGTGGTGAAACTTCAGCTAAAATTACAAGTATTGAAAATAAAGCCGCATTTCGCTCTGGCAGGTTTGCCGTTACAGAAGGCGCAGCTTTTAATTTTTCAATTCATGTGTTAGATAATGATGCAAGTGCTAAACTCCGTTGCTATTTTTATTTCAGAGATGCCTGTGGTAGCGAGATATGGAGTAAAAGTGTTTATAGCACCGATTCAATACACTGGAATGTAATCTCAATTAGCGACACAGTGCCTGTTGGGGCTGTTGCTGCAGATGTAAAGTTTAAAGTGTACGACGATGATGCAATACCACTTTATATTGATGATGCTACCTATGTGGAAAATGGTGGTGCCAATCAATTTGCGAACAGTGGGTTTGAAGATTGGGCAGAATTATCCAATCCCTCTGTCAACTGCGACCAGCAAATAGCAAGTGATAAAAATGGCTCGTATATAGTTGTTTCATCGAATGCGGCAACAGGTAAAATATACCTGGCAAAAGAAACTGTTATTGTAGCAACACAAGCTGATCTGGAAGCAGCAGTTGTTGCCGGGAATGCACAATCAGCAGACATTACTACAGCAAATACTGACCTTGAGATTTCCACCACCGATCTGGCCCTTGGCACTTATTTTTGCTATGCCGTTGATGGCGATGGAAATGTTTCTGAAAAAGCAAGGGATTGTGTTACAATCGCATTTGCCTATGATTTCCTGCCTCAATTTTGGCCTGTTTACGATGAAGGAGTTACCCTGGCCCGTGAAAAAGTAATTGTTAAAGAACGTACAACATCGTTAAAAATAACAAGTTCTGATTACAAAGCGGCATTTCGTTCCGAAAGATTTACAGTTACTCCGGGAGCTGCATTCTCGCTCAGCATGGATATCCTCGACAACACAGCAGATGGCAAATTGCGGGTTTATTTCTATTTCCGTGATAACTGTGGAAACGAAATCTCAAGTTCCAACCAGTACAGTGCCGATTCGGTTAACTGGCGGCAATTGGCTTTCATTGATACTGTACCTGATGATGCTGTTGCGGCTGACATTAAATTCAAAGTCTATAATAGCGATGAAATTCCTTTTTACCTCGACAACATAACTTATACTGAAAACGGAGGCGACAATTTGTTTACAAATTCCTATTTTGAATTTTGGGGGAATGTTACAACTCCTTCAGTTAGTTGCGATATCCAAACCGTGGGGACAGCCACCGGCTCCTTCGCCACGGCTTCTTCCAATGCAATGGCTGGCAACCTTTATATTGTCGAAGAAAATGAACCAGCAACTACAGTTGATGAACTGGAAACTGCTGTTGCGGCAGGAAAAGCAGCTAAAGCGTCAATTGAAAATGAAAATGCTGAAATATCAACAACAGGATTAGCCGAAGGAACTTATTTTGCTTACGCTGTTGATGAATATAATTCAATCTCCAACAAATCAAGGTCGTGTATTACGGCTGTTTCAAGTTATGGATACCTGCCGGAATTCTGGACTGTTTTTGAAGATGGGGTTGAATTATCAAGAGAAAAATCAATTGTGCTTGAACGTACAACTTCATTAAAAGTAAAAACAACCGATTATAAAGCTGCATTCAGGTCGGGTTCTTTTGACGTTACTCCCGGCGAAGAATACACCCTGAGTATTCACGTAATGGATACAACATCTAAAAGTAAATTGAGATGCTATTTATATTTCCGCGATATGTGTGGAAATGAAATTGAAAGCAGTAGCAAATACAGTGTTGATTCAACAGAATGGACTCCAATAATTTTTAACGACACAGTTCCTTTAGATGCAGTATCAGCAGATATCAAATTTAAAGTTTACGATAAAAAAGGACATGCTCTGTTTGTAGATAATGCCTCTTATACCGAGGGTGCAGGTGAAAACATTCTTCCAAATCCGTATTTTGAATATTGGGAAGAGCTTTTTGCCCCCTGGATTAGGAACGATAATATGACGGTTACCAACGGCCCTGATGTAAACATCAGTTATTCCACCAATTCAATAACTGGAAATGTTTATTTGATACCCGATACACTTACCGGATATACCGCAACAAGTTTAGAAACTTTGGTAACAGAACAAAAGGCAAATAAAGCCCCGGTCAGTACCGACCCCGAACAATTGAAAGTTGAAACTCATCTTTTAGCTCCCGGTGCTTACAAATTAATTATCGTTGATGGTTCCGGAAATCTTTCTGATGAATTTGTTTCCTGTTTGGAAATCATTGAATTCGACAATGTCCCTCCCGTTGTTCAAGCTGCCGTTCAAAGCGCAACTGTTTCAGCCGGGCAATTTGTGCTCGCCCAAAGTAACGAAACCGGATGGGTTTATATAATTATGGATGGAGAACCGGCATCCCGTTCTACTGAGTTGGAAGCAGCAGTACTGGCAAACAAAGGAGCCAAAGCACAAGTAGGTGCCGTTGACACCGATGCACAGATTTTAACGGACAACCTTATTGAAGGTACTTATTATGCTTATGCAGTTGATGACCAGTATAATATTTCTTTAAAAGGAGAAAACCAAGTCACCATTACCTACTTGGTTGGAATTAAAACTCTTGGAGAACTTGGTATGAAAATCTATCCCAATCCGGTAATTAATTTTTTAAATATTTCACAAGCACAACTTATAAACAGGTATGAAGTGATTAATATTATTGGGGAAAAGATGGTGTCAGCGTTAAATAAAACCTCGCGGATACAAATTAACACATCCGGTTTTGCCGATGGCATTTACCTGCTCCAAGTCTATTTGAAAGATGGGACCAACGCCAAAATTAAGTTTGTAAAACAATAGAAACATCAAATTCACAAAAATTTACAAAGCCGGAATTGCCAATAAAATACAATTCCGGCTTTATCCCAGTAAATCATTTAAAAATTTTACCAGAAGATTTTATACCGATGATGATTAAACATTTGAAACGTCGATTATCTTTACTATTACTACTGATTTTTGGCTTCTTTTTAACGGCAGAAGCACAAAACTGTGTTGTAAAAGGTTTATTATTTGATGCAAATACCAACGAACCTTTAAGTTTTGCCAATATTGCTGTTAAGGAAACTACATTAGGAACGGTTTCTAACTTTGAAGGAAGATATATTTTAACAAACATTAAAGCCGGCAAATATAAGATCCAAATATCATACGTTGGGTACAAATCAGAAGAAAGAGAAATCAACTTGACAAACGGGCAGGTATTAGAACTTGATGTTGCCCTTACAATGGACGCAATAATGACTGACGAAGTTATTGTTACTGCCCAGGCAATAGGACAGGCAGCTGCTATTAACCGGCAACTGTCAGCCAACACAATAATGAATGTGGTTTCAAAAGATAAGATACAGTCGCTGCCCGACCAGAACGCCGCTGAATCGTTGGGCCGTTTGCCAGGAATGGCTGTAATTCGTGATGCCGGAGAAGGCACAAAAATAGTAATTCGTGGCCTCTCCCCAAAATTTAATTCCATAACAGTAAACGGTGAAAGAATACCTTCAACAGATCCGGAAGACCGTTCGGTTGATTTAAGCATGATCTCCCCTGATATGTTAGAAGGTATCGAAGTAATAAAAGCACTAACCCCCGACAAAGACGGAGATGCAATTGGAGGTTCGGTAAACTTTGTAGTAAAGAAAGCGAGGAAAAACTGGCATGGCACAGGCCGGATTCAGACCGGTTACAATGGGCATGAAAGAACTTTCGGGCAATATAAATCCAGTATCTCGGTAAGCAACCGTTTATTAGATAACAAATTGGGGGTAATTTTTGGTTTGAACACACAGAAGGCCGACAGGAGCTCTGACAAATTAGATGGCGATTACATATTTGGAAGCGAAGGTGAAAGTGGGGCAATAATAAAAATGAGAACATTGAACCTAACCGATCGACTTGAAAAAAGGTATCGTTATGGAGGAAATCTTACCTTGGACTATAAGTTGGAAAATGGCTCAATTATGTTTAGTAGTATATTGGCCCGGACAGATCGCAACGAAATACGACGAAGGCGTCGTTACAGGATAGAATCAGCTTATCAAGAGCACGAATCAAGAACACGGCAGATAAATACAACAATGAATACCAATTCTCTGAGTGGCATGAGTGACCTCAAATTTGTAAATATCGACTGGCGGGTTTCCTATTCAAGAACCAGTAATAAAACTCCCTACTCCCACCGCTCACGGTTTCGGGAACTGGGAGCCTACAATGGCGATTTGATTGATGACCAGGGACCAAGTTACATTCCGCTGGGAGCAAAAAACAACATAGACGATACTTATTTTCTGGAAGCCTACCTTGACGATGAGTCCACAAGGGATAAAAATTATACTTCTCAGGTCGATTTTAAATTCCCATTTAATTTAAGCAAAGAAATTTCGGGATATGTAAAAACTGGCGGAAAATTCCGGGGAAACAACAGAACACGGGATTTTAATCGCAGGGTAACACTTTTTGGTACAATAGACAAAATTGCTGCAAACAATCCAGGCCGTTGGACACTGACACGGGATGGAAAAATTCAGATGTCGAATTTTATCGGCGACTTTGATGCCGGGAGTTTTCTCGACGGACAATATGATTTCGGCCCGGGATTAAATGTTGGCAAGATCAATGATTTTGGAAAAGAATTTGAATCTCAATATGTAAGAGATGGCACCTACGATCTCGAAGATTATTCCGCAGGCGAGCAAATTGCTGCAAGCTTCGTTATGGCAGAATTAAATTTCAGCAACAAAGTTACATTCATCCCGGGAGTCAGGTTCGAAACAACAAAAAACAATTATAAAAGTATTGTAGGGACACCTGTGAATTTTGGTGAATATGGCACTGGGATCGTGGAAGCAAAGGATACAACCGGACAACGGACGTACAACAATTTCCTTCCGATGTTCCAGCTACGTTACAAACCGACCAGTTGGTTTGATGTGCGAATGGCTACCACCAAAACATTGTCGCGCCCAAACTACTTTAACCTGGTTCCCTGGGAAAGGATACGTAACTCGGAGAGTACGATTGAACGTGGAAATCCTGATTTAAAAAATACCTCAGCCTGGAATTACGACCTTTATTTATCATTCTACAATAAAGTCGGGTTGCTTACTATTGGTGGCTTTTATAAAGAGTTAGACAATATTGATTATATTCGAAGCAGCAGGATTACCTCTCCCGGAAAATATTTTGGCTACACCATAATACAACCGGTAAATGCTCAGGATGTAAGTACCGTTAAAGGAATTGAAGTGGAAATTCAAACCAACTTCCGGTTTCTGCCCTCTCCTTGGAACGGCATTCTTATAGGTGTCAATTTTTCCATTATGGATTCAAAAACATATTACCCACTTTTTGATATTGGCCGCGACCCTCAAACAGGATTTGCTTATATTATCGACACCGTAAGGATTGGACCAATGCCGGGACAGGCAGAAAAACTAGCGAACTTGTCAATTGGCTATGAAAGAAAAAAATTCTCCACCCGATTGTCGATGGTTTATCAAGGCGAAAGCCTTGCATTTGTGGGCACACGTAAAGAATTGGATGGATATACCGATCAGCTATTTAGAATGGACTTTGTAATGCAACAAAAATTTGGTAAAGGTTGGAGCGTTTACCTTAACCTCAACAATCTCACCAACAGTGCTGACAGATCGTACCTTGGGAATAAAAAATTCCCCACTGCCGAAGAGTATTTTGGCATGACTGCCGACATGGGGTTGAAATATAACTTTTAACTTAGGGCTCACTCAGAAATAAGTCCGGGAATTTAGGAATAATATTTTGTGCACAGACGCGACAAAAAACACAAGCATAGCAGGGTTACGGTGAGTATTTTTAACAAAGTATGTGTGCAAAAGATGT
>JAKIST010000044.1 GCA_021648495.1 Draconibacterium sp. | reverse complement strand
TTTTCCAAATGGCATTTAACAGAAATTGGGCTGAAAACACGGTTGTATTTTTGGTGATGCAAACCCTCGATAATAAAATGAGGTTTATTTTTAAAAAGTGGCCATTTCGTAAGAAACTTACTTTATCAAACAATCATCAGCAGAAAGTTCAATCGTACATTCCCGTTGGCCAAGATGTAATGCGAAGGTTTGCAAAAAAAGCAAATGCACACCCGCAAAACTCCACACTCGAAATTTTAAAGAATATCCCCTCTACCGCACACATTTTAGGCGGTTCTCCAATGGGTGCAAGCATTGAAACGGGTTTAATTAACCCCGATTTTAAAGTGCATGGTTATCCGAATATGTATATTCTGGATGGTTTGGTTGTACAAGGGAATTTAGGTGTGAACCCCAGTTTTACAATTACTGCTTTGGCCGAATTTGCCATGAGTAGAATTCCGGGAGCCGGAGTTTCCTAACTCCGGCATGTTTGAGTTGGGAAACTCAAACTCCTATTCCAATTGAGTGATTTCGCTACCAAACCTGACGGTTAGCATCGCTTGGAGCGATTCCATCCTTGAATTACATTCCGGGGAAAGACTTGACCAACAGGCTTTAACTAACGATTTATATCGTTTAAATTAAAAATGGCTCCATCTTTCGATAGGGCCATTTTCAATATTATCATGAATTCAATTTAGATTATTGCTTTCATAGCATCCATTGCTTCACGCAATTCAGCACCAATAATTTCAACTTCGCTGTAACGAATTTCATCGTTAACTTCAATTAACTCTTGATTATCAACATGTCCGCTTTTCCCGTTATTGAAATTTTCACCAATTACATTGGTTTCAATTTTACTCATAAAATCGGCCAACAATGGTTGGCAAGCATGATCGAACAAATAACAACCGTATTCGGCAGTATCGGAAATTACACGGTTCATTTCGAATAATTTCTTACGTGCTATTGTATTTGCAATCAGCGGTGTTTCGTGCAACGATTCGTAATAGGCCGACTCTCCTTTGATTCCAGTTTCAGTCATTACATCAAAAGCCAATTCAACACCAGCTTTTATAAAAGCAACCATTAATATTGCATTGTCGAAATATTCCTGTTCGCTAATTTCCATATCTCCTGCAGGTGTTTTTTCGAATGCCGTTTCACCGGTTGCTGCACGCCATTTCAGAAGATCTTTATCACCGGCAGCCCAATCCTCCATCATTGTTGACGAGAATTTTCCAGACATAATATCGTCCATGTGATGCTCGTACAAGGGCCGCATAATTGATTTTAATTCTTCGGACAATTTAAAAGCTTCAATTTTTGCAGGATTCGAAAGCCTGTCCATCATATTGGTAATACCCCCTAATTTTAAAGCTTCGGTTATTGTTTCCCAACCATACTGTACTAATTTTGAAGCGTAAGCAGAAACGACTCCTTTTTCAATCATTTTGTTAAAACAAAGTATTGAACCGGTTTGTAAAACACCACAAAGAATGGTTTGCTCGCCCATTAAATCTGATTTAACTTCGGCTACAAACGACGAATGTAAAACACCGGCTTTGTGGCCACCGGTACCCACACAATACGCTTTTGCGATATCCAATCCATCACCATTTGGATCGTTTTCGCGGTGAACGGCAATTAAAGTTGGCACACCAAATCCACGTAAATATTCGGCCCTTACCTCCGATGCCGGAGATTTAGGAGCTACCATAATTACGGTAATATCATCGCGTATTTGAATTCCTTCTTCCACGATATTAAATCCATGTGAATAAGAAAGACAAGCACCTTTTTTCATTAATGGAACTGCTGCTTTTACAACCGGAGTGTGGTATTTATCGGGAGTAAGATTCATTACCAAATCGGCACTTGGTATCAATTCCTCGAATGTACCTACTACAAACTTATTGTTAACCGCATTCTGATATGAAATTTGGTTCTCATCGATTTCAACCTGCCGAATTGCATACGAAATATCCAATCCGCTGTCGCGCATATTTAAGCCTTGTGCAAGCCCTTGCGCTCCGCACCCAAGAACTACTATTTTTTTACCTATCAATTTTTCTACTCCATTTGCGAATTCTGATTCTTCCATAAAATCGCATTTTCCCAATTGCTCTAATTGAACGCGCAATGGAATTGAATTGAAATAATTTGCCATTTTTTATAATTTTAAATGATTAATATATTCTTTACTGTTTTGTTATACATTTCATGTTTTTACGTCATTCCGAACTCGTTTCGGAATCTGTTTTAGTAAGATCCTGAAATAAATTCAGCATGACGTTCTAATAGATAATGTTTACAAAAACGTTTAAATTTTAACTTTACAAAGCAACAAAATATTAATGATAAAGAAATGTAAAAACACATGAATTTTAGGTAATTTTCATAGATTATACAAAACATAAATAATTTATATTTTAAATGACTGAATTAATAACCAACTAATTAAAGAAAAACATGAGTTGTTAATTTGTAAGGTTTTCAAAGAGACTTCACTCGATATTGTAAGGGAGATTTACCCGTTTCGCGTTTAAAGAATTTTGAAAAATACGACTGATCGGGAAAATTTAAACGAGTGGCAATTTCTGTTACACTTAAATTGCTGTGTACCAGCAACCGCTTGATTTCTAAAACTTGCTTTGCCTTAATTATTTGCGAGGAGGTTTTCCCGGTTAGGTTATTTACTGTTTGAGTAAGATGGTTGGGAGTAATGGCAAGTTGATTGGCATACTCGCTTACCGTCAGGTTTTTATGATAATTATCCTCAATTAATTGAAAGAATTTTTTAACCACAATATGTCCTTTCCCTTTATTTAACATTTTCTCATCCGTCTTGTAAAGTGTTGCGCTTGATGTTAAAATTAAATCGAGAATGGAACGGAGCAATTCAATGGAATAATCGTCTCCTTTTTCTGCTCCCATAATTCCTTTTTTAAATAAACTTTCCAAAAACAAAACATCTTCCTGGTCATTTAAAATTAGCGGCGGATTATCTTGCCGGATAGTAAAGAAAAAGGGAAATTCGATCAATCGGTTTTGGTTGCTTTGGTTGATCAGGTAAAAATCTTCGGTAAAAATAAAAATGTACCCCTCAATATCGTTTGAGAATTCTATTTTGTGTGCTTGTCCGGGTGACATAAAAAATACGCTGGGCGGATTAATTTCATACTTGTTCCCATCTATTACATGAAAACCGGAACCTTTTAACAGGTAAAGCACTTCAAAGAAATCGTGCCGGTGCGGGTATTTTACACTGAAATGCCGGCTTGCATCAAACACTTCTACCTGAAATTGTTGACTGTCGCGCTCAGGAGAACTAAAGTTGTGCAAACTGTAAACCGGAATATTTTCAGATTTGGATTTCATAAATAACGATTACAAACAGCGAATATTTCGATATTAATGCGAATATGCAAATTTGTTGAGTATTTTCAACTTTAAATAGTGCTTGCAAGAAAACTACCTATTTTCAAAGCTTTGATAAGAAAGCGTCAAAGACAAGGCTTTCGAAGTTTTTGAAACCAAGGAGTTTACTTCTTGTAAATGACTGTTTCAAAAATGAGAGTAACGCAGTATTTGACGTTTTCTTGCAAAGACTATTTATGTGATATTTCTATAAACATATGAATCCTTTGGATTCTATCTTATTGATATTCTTTCTATTTTGGTAAAGTAGAACTAAGAAGAAAAATAATAAAGCAAACACTTTTATGTCTTTGGTTATCAATAATTTATAGTTTATAGACAGACTCTGATTAATGAATATCCACATGGATACTTAATCGGGCTGAAAGCCGATCCGCCAGAACTCTACGACTTTATTCACACATTCCAGTTAATCCATCCATTCCAAATACATTTGCCATCATTAACAAAGCCTATACAACTTAAGCAGCAGGATTCGTTAACTCAATTCCATTTTTTAAAATCTCATAAACTACAGGATTAGACAAGTTGAAATCTGCCAGTTGAAAAGGGTGTGGTTCAATGAGTACATCATCATTGGTACGGAGGCGCAAAAGTTCGATCTGCATTTCAATAATATCATCCACCGATTCAAAAACTATGGCTAAATCAATGTCGCTATCAGCATGATAAGTGCCTTTGGCAAAAGAGCCAAATAATTTTACACTATTAATTCGATACCGATTACTTACACTATCAATATACCTTTTGGCAATTTTTTTAGCTTCATTTTTATCCACTTTCTAAGTGCATTAATATTATTAAATCGTATTAAAATCATCATCAGAAGTTTCTAACCAATGGTTAAATATATTGTCAATGTTTATTTTATTGTCCATAATTTAAAAATACAAAACTATTTTAACATGTAGTTGTTTAGTTCAAACCCTTCACTCAGTCAACCCTTCAACTAATCCATTATTATCCCAATAAATTTGAAAACAGCAACAAGTTAACTAATTTCAAAATTCACTGTCCTTTATTTAGATTAATTCTACAATATTCGCGATAAGTTGTAAATTTGTGTTTCCAAAAAAATGTATTTAAAATATGGCGACAAAAAAATTACCGTTCCAATTCCCTTTGTCCCAATATAAGCTAATTTGTCAAGCGGGGTTATTCGGGCAATATCAACTCCTTTAGAAATTAAAATCCTGTCTAACAGCATTCGCCCCAACCATCAGGGAGGGAATCGTTAAAAACACCAAATAAACCTTCAAAGGGCTTTTTATCGGCTGCAATAATTTCTCCGTTAAAAGGAAGTTTTATGGGGGATAAATTTGGTCCAGTTTGGAGAAAGTCAGAATTATATCGAAAGCAAATCCTATGTTCCGAAAGAACCATTTTGCCAACTTCAAGGTTTTGACCTTCAATAAGAAGCGAAATAAATATTTTATTTATTCCTGCCATATTTTCTATTTGTTTGTGAATAGTTTCTCAATATCTTTTAGGCTCGTATTATTCATGAATTGTCTTTATTCGAAGTAGTTTGGCTTTGCAATAGAACAATTCATTAATTATTCAGGTTAATAGGTTTTCTGTGAATGTAAAAAAGATGCACGAATTAAATTAAAAACGATTTTATTTTTTGAAACTCAGGTAAATTATGCAAGTAGTTGTTTTTATCGGTGTCAAAATTATTTTATTTACTGTAATTCGCTCAAGGGGAAAAATCGTATTTTTCTCTTTTTAGTGAACAAAATCTCAATAGCCTGTTTGTAGTCATTAAAAATATTGATAACTTTGAAACAACGAATATTTCTGAGCCATGCAAAAACAACTATTCTTATTTTTTCTGATGCTAATCTCTTTTTTTTCGGGTTTTGGACAAGACAATTTACTTACTATTCAGCAAGCAGTTGAATCGGCATTCACACGGAATGCCGAGTTGCAGCAAATGATTTCCCGGCTGGAACAAAAGCAAAATATTTGGCATACCGAAACGGGCATTTCTGCGCCCGAAGTCAGTTATTTTAAAGAGGGGACTGGTAATGGACCTGGTGATATTTTTGATGAAAAAAGAGTAACTATTTCACAGGAAATAGATTTTCCGTTAACAGCTTTGTACCGTTTGAAAGGTATTTCGGAAGAGGTAAAAGCAATTGAGTATCAAATTTTATCTCGCGAAAAAGAGATAAAAGCCGAGGTAAAAAGTAAGTATGTTGAAGTAATGTACGCGTTATATTTGCAAAAATCGCGGGAAAACCAGATGAAACTTGCACAAGACCTATACAATGCGGTTTATACTAAATTTGAAACGGGCATGGGAAACGGAATCGAAAATTGTATTACAAGAAGGGCCGCGCGAAATCCAACGTGAAAATGGCTGGCGAAGGCTAATTGTTGGTATCAATATTAAAGACATCGACTTGGGAACTTATGTAGCAAATCTTCAAAAAGAAATAGGAGTGAAAGCAGAAATGCCAGCAGGTTATTTTATTGATTACGGGGGAACTTTTGAAAATCAACAACGTGCCATGCGCCACCTTCTTTTGGTGGTTCCGCTTTCTATTTTTATAATTATTGGTTTGCTTTATTTGAACTTCGGAAAAATGAAGTATGCTATTTTAATTTTATTGAATTTGCCGTTTGCACTTTCCGGGGGTGTTTTCTTGCTCTGGATGCGCGGAATGTATCTTTCTATTTCAGCAAGTATTGGTTTTGTGGCGTTATTTGGGGTGGCGGTTTTAAACGGAATTGTGCTGATCGACCACATCAATGAAGTGCGAAAAGGAAAAGGAAAGGAAAAGGACTTGAAAAAAATGATACTTGAAGGTTCTGCCGACCGGCTTCGACCGGTTTTAATGACTGCCCTGGTTGCCAGCCTCGGTTTTATTCCCATGGCATTTAATACCGGCCCGGGGTCTGAAGTTCAGCGACCGTTGGCAACCGTGGTTATCGGCGGGCTGATAACTTCCACCTTTTTAACTTTGCTTGTGCTGCCTATTATTTATTACTGGATGGAAAACCGGGGAACAAAAAAGGGGAAAAATGTAGAATCGGAGGTGTCGTCATAAAATTCAATAAATTCAATCAAGTTTTGTTAGCTTTGTTTTATGACTACTCTTTTACTGTTTTCAATAAGTACCATTTCGCTGGCACTCCTGTTTTATTCCATCGGCGTTTGGGGCGAGCGTATCTTGAAATATTTAAAACGCTGACATGTAATTATGTTTTGGATCGGTTTTTCTTTCGACGTTACCGGAACCACGGCCATGCACTTTATTTCTGAACACCCGTTCGACTTAACTAATTTACACACTCTTACCGGGCAAATTGCACTTTGGTTGATGCTGGCACACGCCATTTGGGCGACCGCAGTATTACGGAAAGGTTCCGAAACACTACGTCGCAAATTTCACCGTTACAGTTTAATTATTTGGTTAATCTGGCTCGTTCCTTATTTTGGCGGAATGTTCTTGGGAATGGCTTAATTTTATACCGCCAGGCTATTTAAATAAGCCACGGCACCTTGTGGGTCGGGCGAGTAGTAGTCGGCACCAATTCGCTGGCAAAAATCGGTATTAACCGGAGCACCGCCAATCAACACTTTCGCATTTTCCGAAAAAGATTTTATGTCTATTACAATTTGCTCCATATTTACCATGGTCGTAGTAAGCAGAGCTGAAAGTCCAACAGCACCACCTGGATTTTCTTTTAGAGCTTCAATATATTGCTCCGATTTTACATCAACGCCAAGGTCGATTACTTTCCAACCCGAACCTTCAATCATCATTGCAACCAGGTTTTTCCCAATATCGTGCAAGTCGCCGGAAACTGTACCAATAATAAATGTCCCCTTTTGTTTTACTTGTCCCGATTTAAAAAAGGGCTGAATGTGTTTCATTGCTGAGCTCATTGCTTTTGCCGACATTAACATTTGAGGTACAAATATTTTATTTTCTGAAAACTTTTGCCCCACTTTGTCCATTCCAGGAATGAGTGCTTTATTCAAAACATCATCAGGAGAAATCCCTTCTTCGAGTGCTTGTTTTGTTAGCTCGTCAGCACCGTCCTGACCTCGCATATTTGGTGGATAAACAGCTGCATTGTTAATTTTCCCAAATTCAATGCACAATTCAATTTTTTCTAATAATTCGTTCATAATATTATTTTTGATGATTTTTTATAATCCGTATTCCGAAAGAATAACTTTACTCTGGTCGATGGTTGGCAGGATCAATTCAACAAAATCCGATTCATTTTCCGGAATTGAAGCAATATCGGATTTAAGCATTTCAATCCAAACGTCCTCTTTTTCGTCGCGTAAAAGTGTTCCCTCCATTATTGCATTTTCAATTAACTCCAGCCCTTTTAAACAACCCCGTTTTGTCGCATCGATGTAATTTTCGCCTTTTACAATCTCTTTCGAAATTTCAATCACACTTTTTGGTGAAAGGATAAAAGCCTGCGGATCGTAAAAAGTATCGGAATTAACAAAAAGTTTTTGCAATTGCAGGATGTCTTGTTTGCCCCCTTTTATGGCTTCGTTCATCAAGCGCGTGTCGTATTGCAGTTGTTCGTAATACACAGTTGGCGCCATTCCTGCCAGCAGTTTTACATTTTGCACCGACTCGTTGCTCCACAAATCGGCACAAGCGGCAGCTACATTTCCGAGCGGGCTTAAATGGGCACATGCCGAGGTTTTCCCTTCCATAGAAATTGGGATTCCGGTAATTGCTTTCAGAAACGGCCCTTCGTAGCCGCAATCTTTGTCGGGCCCTTTTGCGCCCTGTTCAACGGCTACCAGTGTGCGAACAACTGTAGCAATGCGCGCAACAGCAGCAAAAACTTTAGGTATGTATTTTTTCTCGGCCAAAACCATGGCAGTGTTTCCAAAACCACAAGCGGTGTCTCCACCCGGAATTGTAGCTGTTTTTTTGGCGATGGCAACAATTTTTCCCCACAGCATTTCCATGTCGCGAACGCCCAAAACAGCCTGCGAAAAAATAAATTGTTTTATGTCGCACATCATTAACGCGTCATCAGAAATTTCTTTGCCGCCGGTTGATTCAATCGAAAGTAAATTTCCACCTGCGAGGGCGCCCCGCTCGAACAGTTCCATCATCGGTTCAATCAGTTTTGTAGTGCGCTGTTTGGGTGGGCGTTCAAATTCGCGCAGGTCGTTTGGTGTTAACCTGATTTCGCTTTTTAACCCGTGTTTTATGAAATTCTCTTCACAGATTTCATTCATTATTTTTACAATATCAATCCCCATTTGAGGAATCTGGGTCATCTCAATTAGCGTTTCGAGTTCAAGCACGATTCCATCAGAATAAAGATGCACCGCATGATCGAGTGCACCGGTAACAATTTCGCGGTATTGTTTTAGTACCGCAGAGTAATCGGTTTTGTTAATCGACATTTCGGGCAACGTAAAATTCAGTTCAGGATAAATATTTCCGCCTCCAATTACTAATCCTCGCGGTGTTTTTACCGGATTCGGCGCTGTGCCAAAATACAGGTCCCCCGGGTTTTTAATTGCTAATTCTTTAAATTTCATTTTGCTAAAAATATGTAGTTGATGTTTTTTACGTTGAACGAACAACAATTTTAGGATTTACAATGTGTTGTTCGAAAAGGCCACAGTTTTTCCCTTTATTAATGAGTTCGGCAGTTTTTTGTGCCATCTCATCGTACTGGCAATCGAGCGAGGTTATTGGAGGTTCGAAATATTCAGTTAATTCTGTATTCCCGTACGAAACAAGTGAAATTTCAGCAGGGATTTTTACGCCCCATTTTTTTATTCGCCCCAAAACCCGGATCGAATCGGTGTCGGTGCAGCATAAAATCCCACCAATTTTGTGTTGAACTAAAAATTCAAAGGTTAACTTGCGGACATTATTTATGGTAAAAGGTTTTCGATTTGTATATTTTATTTGAACCGTGTTAATAAAGGTTTTGTCCATTAATTCATACAACAAATTTCTTCCACGCCAGTCTTCATTTTTCACCAAAAGAAGATTGCCTTTATTCTGCGACGTTAAATATTCAAGGGCGCGGGCAACGCCCAAATCATAACTCTGAATAACATATTTAAAATAGGAACCGGCCATTGTATTGTCAACTAAAACAATGGTAGTGTTTCCGGGAATTAATTGACAGTAATAATCGGCAGTTAAAGTTTCATTGTAGTTTGGAATTACAATTACCGCTTCGTATCCTTTCAAAACCATTTCGGTTACATGCCGTTTTTCATCTTCGGAGTTGTTGTATGTTAGATAGTAAATCAGTTCGCTGCCCGCTTGGTCAGCTTCAATTTTTAAATTTCGAATTAACTCTTCAATATTTGATGAGTAGAAAGGAATTACCATTCCCCATATTTTTTTCAAATTAGTTGCTGAAGTGACAAAGGATCCTTTACCAACTATTTTTCTAATATATCCCTCTTCTGAAAGTTCTTTTAATACACGTTTTGCTGTGTCGCGCGAAACTTTATGCCGGCTCATTATCCGAACAATGGAATCCACTCTAACATCAGGAGAGAGCTCCTGATTCAGAATTTTTTTCTTGTAGAAATCAATTAATTGCTTGTAAATTGGTACTCCTGAATTGTTCATCTTATACCTTTAATGGGTGCAAGATAATTATTTGCATAACAAAAACATCACACTGCATCACACTTGATGCGATTTCGTCACACATCCTAATTATCTTTTTCTATCCAAAAAAGTGCTGACTTTTTGGATCAACCCTTTCAAACAATTATTGTAGGAATATTATTGAGCCCTCATTTTACTCGGATTCATTTTGTGTTCTCGGCGCAATTCAAAAATATCTATATTAACCGATTAGTGTGTAATCAGGTTTCCTGTTCTCCCAAAACATTTAAAAGAATGCGAACAAAATATTAACGAAAACTAAAACACACCCGATGATTTTCCAATTGAAAAGAATTTCATTTACTTAGCTTACTTTTTTAAATAACAGGATGAACAAAACTTGTGTATTATATTGCAGTTGCGGGGCTGGTTTGTTTTCAGTGGAAGAATCTGGTCGATTGGCACAGGCATTAAATAACTTCCAACTCGATATTTATGAGTTGCATGATTTATGCGCCCTTTCTATAAATGAGAAAGAGTTTCTTAAAACAATAGGGAAGAAATATGACCAGAAGATAGTTATTGCTTGTTTTCCGAGGGCTGTAAAAAATATGCTGAAGCAAAGCAGCATCGATTTTGGGAAATATGAGGTGATAAACTTCAGGGAAGAACGAGTTGAAAAAATTATTGATAAACTTGACAATCAATTTAACTTGCCCGTCGGTAGTGCAAATTACCAGATAAAAGAGAGCGAGTTAAAAGTCCCTGCATGGTTTCCTGTAATAGACAGTTCACTTTGTACATTGTGTGGACAGTGTTCCCGGTTTTGTCTTTTTGGTGTTTACAAATTCAATAAAAAAAGTCTCAATGTTGTTGATCCGCTGGCGTGTAAAAACAATTGTCCGGCTTGTGGACGAACTTGTCCGGCATCAGCAATAATTTTTCCACGTTTGCCCGAGAATTCTGTTCTTTCAGGAGCTGAGCCAAACAACGAAAAGGTGCAAAAACCAGAAGGAAATGGTAGCTTGTTTGTTCTGTTGAATGAACGAAATAGTGCCAGAAAAAATATTTTCAGACAAGGATTTATAAAACAGGCCGAAAAAGAACGAAATAAAGCCCTCGAAGAATTGAAAAAGGGATTGAATAAAAAAGAGTAATATGCTAAAACAATTAGTATTAAAAACCGATAAAAAATGCCTGTACAAATTTGTATATAACCTGGGAATAAAAGGGGCTATTAGTTTTAACCGGTTTCAAAAACGATTAAAAAAGGGTGTGTTTTTTCCTGCTTTTCATTTTATTTCGGTTACCGACGATTGTAATTTGTACTGCCAGGGATGCTGGGTTACCGGAAAGATAAAAAACAGTCGAATGGATCCTGAAAAATTGGACAGCATAATAATGCAAACAAAGGAACAGGGCTCCTATTTTTTTGGGATTTTAGGTGGCGAACCACTATTATACAAACCCCTTTTTGAAGTTTTAAAAAAACACAGCGACTGCTACTTTCAGCTGTTTACCAACGGAACACTTTTAACTCCCGACGTAGCCGAAGAGTTACGAAAACTGGCAAACGTAACACCACTTATTAGTTTCGAGGGAGACCAGGAAGTGGCAGATGTCAGGCGGGGCGGAACAGATGTATATAAAAAAACACAGGAAGCGATAGAAAATTCAATCCGGGCAGGACTGGTAACCGGTGTGGCAATGAGCGTTTGTAAGTCGAACCTGGAACTTGCTTTTTCCGAAGATTTTATTCGTTCGCTAATAAACAAAGGGGTTACCTATTTATGGTATTACGTTTACCGCCCCGTAGGCGAAAATGCTACTGTTGAATTAAGTCTGTCAAAAGAAGAGATTGAAAGATTACGTACTTTTTTAGTGGACGCACGCACAAAATATAACATTGTAATTGTTGACGCATATTGGGATGAAGACGGAAATGGATTGTGTCCGGCCGCATCTGGTTTAAGCCATCATATCAATGCTTCGGGAGACATTGAACCTTGCCCGGTAATTCAATTTTCCACGGATAATGTAAGCGATAGAAAATTGACTGACATTTACAGGAATTCAACTTTTTTAAAAGAATTCAAAACTGAAATACCAAATAAAACAACGGGTTGTATTGTTATGGATGATCCGCAATGGCTTGTGGATTATACAAATAAACATGCCGCAAAAGATACTTCGGGGCGGGGAAATGAAGCTGAGAGATTATCAGCAATGCAAAAAGTTCCCAGTCACGGTTCCATTAAATCTATTCCTGAAAAAAACAGGTTTTATAGATTTGCAAAAAAACGCGCCTTTTTTGGATTAGGAGCTTACGGATAATGTATGAATAAATCGAAACGAATATTAAAAGTCCCACAGGAATCGTTTTTGCGGAATATACTTCGCAAAGAATCGCGCATACTGGTTCAAAGAGAAAAACTACTTCCTCCGGGCAGGTTCGAAACTTTGGAAAAGTTGGCCTCTCAATTGGTCGAAAAATTGGAGATTTCGGAAAATTATATCGATTTTGCCATTGTTTTAATTGGAAACGAAACCTGGCGCGAAACAGTAAAAGCCACGCCTATAAATCGTCGACTTTTATTGCTGCCTCAATGTTTAAAAAATAATGACACCTGCAAGGGCGTTTTCGACAAATTGGGTTTGAATTGTGCCGGGTGCAAAGGATGTTTGATCGATGATATTTTAATAAATGCCGAGCAATTGGGGTATTCAACGCTGGTTGCCGAGGGTACTACGGTAGCTGTTGGTTTGGTGGAAGAAGGTGCAATTGATGCTGTTATTGGTGTAAGTTGCATGCCGGTTTTGCAACGTTCATTCGAACCTGTTTCTAATGCTGCCGTACCCGTAATTGGACTGCCCCTAATGTACAATGGTTGCGATAGCACAAAAATAGATTACAAATGGCTTTTGGATGAAATCAAATCGTTTGAGGAAAACACGGACTTAAAACCTTTGTCGGTTTCTTTATTAAAATCCCGGGTTCAGGAATATTTTTCGGAAGAGTCGGTTAAACTATTTTTTCCTGAGTCGGGCGAAGCGGAACAGTTGGCAAAAGGATACCTGCTTATTGGCGGTCAGAGGATGCGCCCGTTGATGGCGGTTCTGAGTTATCTTGCCTATTCCAAAAAAGATAGTGAAACTATTTTGTCATCATTGTCGATGATTATTGAATGTTTTCATAAAGCTTCGTTGGTTCACGACGACATTGAAGATGATGCAGACTTTCGGTACAATAAAGAAACAGCACATAAAACACATGGCATTCCGGTGGCTATAAATGTTGGCGATTATCTTATTGGAAAAGGATACCAAATTTTATCAAATCTGCCCGTTGACGATGGACTTATTGCAAAATGTTTAAAAAAAATTGCACTGTCACATGTAAAACTCACGCAAGGGCAAGGTGCCGACATTTTACTAAATTCCCGGAAGAACGATTTAGATACAGAAAAAGCCTTTCGCATATTTAAATTAAAAACAGGTGAAGCATTAAAAGTTGCACTTTTATTGGGTGCAATTTTAGGCGGTGCAGAAGAAAATGAAGTTGAAATATTAGAGCAATTTTCTGATTTATTTGGAATAGCCTACCAAATTCGTGACGATTTAAATGAATTTCACGAAAATAATAAAGAAGAAAAAATAAATGATTTTCCATTTTTAATTGCTCTTTTAAATGATTCCTATTCTGAAAAAAACAATATACTTTCTGAAAAAGCACTTGTTGATATCGGTGAATTCAGGAAGCAGATAGTAGTGGAGAACTTAATTTTAAAAGCGGAAAATATTTTGAATGGATATGTGGATAAATGTTATTCGCAGCTCGATGAACTTCAAAATGCAAAACTCCGACTAAGTTTGTACGGTGTATTAGGAAAAATATTCAAACCAATAAATGCGAACAAGTAAGCGCCAGGTTATTCCGGTTTATCTGAAATTAATTCAATACGTTAAGTCTGGATTTAATATTTTGGATGAAAATGTTCAACAACAGATTGTTGGTTTTTTAGAAAGTCAGCAACATAAAAACGGTGGTTTTACCGACCGTGGAGGAAATCCCGATCTTTACTATTCTTTGTTTGGATTTTGGCTTTGTCTGGCTGCAAACAATACCAATCAGCTCGAAAAATTTAAATTATATGTAAACAGCCAGAAAGGGAACAAATCTCTTGGAGCCATTGAACAAATGGCACTTGTTTTAATAAACGCCGAACTTTTAAAACCGCCTAAAAGCCAATCTTTACTTTCATTATTAAAAACAGTTTTTATGAAAGGGAAAAAAATTGGATTATCCTACCAGTTTTTTTTATTGACCTTGGCTGTTGATGCTCAAAACAAACATAAAACCGGATACTACTTTTTTGCAAGAATTGGGTTGTTTTTTTATAAACCACACGGGAATTTGCCTTGTAGTTTAACGGCTGCTTTAACTTTTGCAAAACAAAAAGTGGGGCTAAAATTTATAAAAGAGCAGAAAAAATTAATATCGTATTATAAAAATGAGAGAGGTTTTAGAGCATTCGATTCTATTTTAAACAGCGATATTTTATCTACTGCAGTAGCATTGTTTGTACTGCGTGAAACGGGTTACGATTTAAGATTAATTGTCCCGGATTGTCTGGAATTTGTTCAGCAAAATTATAACTCTGGAGCATTTTTGTCGGGCGATGGTGACAAAACCCAGGATTTAGAATATACTTTTTATGGCCTCCTGGCGTTAGGAACTTTAGTTGCAGATGAAGAATAATTTGAATAGTCGTTTTAAAGAACTATCCGATTTGCTGGTGGGGCAAATAAATGTGCAAGGTTTCTGGACCGGTAAACTTTCGTCGAGCGCACTCGGCGTTGCAGTTTCTGTTGCCGCACTGCATTTTGACGAACCCAATAAAAATAAGAATGAGATTGTAAGCGGACTCGATTGGCTTAAAAATAACATAAATAGTGATGGTAGTTTTGGCGATACTCCTGAAAGTCCCGGAAATATTTCAACATCGTTATTGGTATATGCGGCCATAAATCTCTACTCTTCTGAAAATGAAAGCCTGAAAGAGCTTCAAGATACCATTGCCGGCTTTCTTCAAAAAGAATCGATTAATATAACTTCAAATCAGGTTTCGGAAGCCATTTTAGCACATTACAAAAAAGATTATACTTTTTCGATACCCATTTTAACCATGTGTGCGCTTTGTGGAATTCCCGCAAAAAACGGTTTTGAATACATTCCACAGTTGCCATTCGAATTGTCATTGCTACCTCAAAGATTTTACCGAATCCTCAATTTGAGTGTTGTGAGTTATGCCATTCCAGCACTTATTGCGGTTGGAATTGTAATCTTCAAAAAGAAAAAACCAAGTTTATTCGGAAAGAGAATTCGTCAATGGTCGGTCAAAAAAGCATTGCAGGTTTTACAAAAGTTGCTACCCGAAAGTGGTGGTTTTTTGGAAGCAATTCCGTTAACTGCATTTGTTACGTTGAGCCTTATTAATGCTGGATTTAAAGAAATGGATGTTGTTAAAAAGGGCATCGTTTTTTTGAAAAGAACACAACGAAACGATGGAGGTTGGCCCATTGACGTTGACCTTTCAACGTGGGTAACAACGTTAAGCATAAAAGCTCTCCGTTCGAAAAAAGACGAAGTACTTTCAGCTACTCAGCAAAACGTGCTGGTAGAACATTTAAAATCCATTCAGAATAAGGGAATTCATCTGTTTAATGGAACCGGGCCTGGAGGTTGGGGATGGACTAACTTTTCCGGTTCTGTGCCTGATTGTGACGATACGCCGGGAACAATTTTGGCATTGCTTCAATTGAAATCTTCAGAGGAGATAAAAACGGAAGTGATTGCCGGGTCAAAATGGTTGTTACAACTTCAGAATAATGATGGGGGTTTCCCAACATTTTCAAAAGGATGGGGAAAGTTACCCTTCGACCAAAGTTGCGCTGACTTGAGCGGGCATTGTATTTTGGCAATTTCAACTTGTTTGAACAATTATGAAAAAAAAATTTCTTTAAGGGAGAAAAAATCATTTGTAAAATCAATTGAAAAGGCAGTAAATTATTTAGAAAGGAATCAACAAAAAAATGGTTCGTGGCTGCCCTTGTGGTTTGGAAATCAGCATACCAAAAACCATAAAAATCCAGTGTATGGAACAGCTCGCATTTTAACATATTTGCAGGATGCTATTATAAATAATCCATCAAACCATGTTTTGCGAAATAAACTTCAACCCATGATTGCTACTGGAATTCAATTTCTTATAAACGTACAAAACAGTGATGGGAGTTGGGGTGGTGATTATCAAATTATTGGAACTATTGAAGAAACCTCCCTGGCTGTATCAGCATTAATTAGCACAAAGCATAAAATTATTTGCCAGAAAGGTTTCCAATGGTTAAACCAATATTTCGAAAATAATGGACTCAAACCGGCTCCAATTGGATTGTATTTCGCATCGCTTTGGTACGATGAAAAAATGTATCCTTTAACATTTTACCTTGAAGCTGTTACCCGTTCAATAGAACAATAGTCCCGGAATTTTATTGAGCCCGTTTAGTTATCGGGTTCATTTTATGTTCTCTACGCATTTCAAAAATATTGGTACTGATTGAATAATCGCCAATTAGGTGTTTACAGAAATAGTCGGCTTTCAACCAGAAAAAATATTCAGTGTGATTGCCAAAACCATGTTGTTGACCTGGCAGGATAAAAAAGTCGAAACGTTTTTGTGCCTTAATTAAATGACCTCGAAGAATTGAATTACCAATTAAATTGTAATAACGCAAATAAAACGATTAGTACTCTAACTGTATTATTCACAAATCATTCTATTCCGAAGCCAAACTACTTTGAATAAAGACAATGCTCGACTTTCGTTCCTCAAAATAGCTAAGGCTATTTCTGTGAGCCTCAACTCTGTGCTTCCCTTTATTCTTTGCATTTTAACTTCTCATAACGAAAATTCATGAATAATGCAGGCTAAAGGATGAAAAAAGTACAGATGATGGAATTAATGATTTTTTTGACACGATACAGAAAGAATATATTGACAAAATCAAAAAGGAAATTCAAATATGCAGACAACTAATTGAAATAGAACAAAAAAAATTATGCATGAT